>JANRKG010000423.1:0-7673 GCA_033763635.1 Leptolyngbyaceae cyanobacterium bins.59 | reverse complement strand
TTAGCGATCGCGATCGCTAAAAATACAGGACGCAAGGTTGAAATACTCGCTGCCGATCTCATGAACTCCAGTGATCTACACAAGGTAGAGCAAATTCTGAGGGACGATCCGAGAGTGAGGTTGCTGGTCAACAATGCGGGTGTCGGCGCAACGGCTCCCCTGTTGGACTCAGACATCGCTGACATGAGTAAAATGATCACGCTTAATGTTGAGGTACTCACACGGCTCACCTATGCCGTTGTACCCGCGTTGGTTGCTCGTGGTTCCGGCACGATTATCAACATTGCGTCGATCGTTGCCATCTCTCCTGAAACCCTCAATGGGGTGTATGGCGGGACAAAAGCATTTGTTTTAGCCTTCAGCCAATCGTTACGGCATGAGCTAGAAGATAAAAACATTCGGATTCAGGTAGTATTGCCCGGTGCGACCAGTACAAACTTCTGGAACCTGGCGGGAACACCCGTTGAATACCTGCCCCAGGAGATCGTGATGTCAGTGGATGACATGGTTGACGCGGCGATCACAGGTCTTGATCAGGGGGAATTCGTCACCATTCCTTCTCTCCCAGATAGTAAACAATGGGAGGCGTATGAAAGCGCCCGCCAAGCCCTGATTCCCAACCTTTCCCGTGCAGTGCCTGCTAGCCGTTATAAAACCCGCGATACTCAGGCTTCCTACGCCTGATCGTTGAGCTTTTTGATATGCAGTGCTGAGTGACGATGTTTTCCAGCCCTGTTGCAGTTCTTTTACTCCTCAACAACCACAGGATTCATCATGCAAAAACTCGCAGGAAAAGTGGCGCTAGTCACAGGTGGCAACAGCGGCATCGGTCTGACCACTGCCAAATACTTTGTGGCTGAAGGTGCGTATGTCTTCATTACAGGTCGTCGCCAAGCAGAATTAGACGCTGCCGTCGATGCGATCGGCAAAAACGTCACAGCGGTGCAGAGTGATGTTTCTAACCTGGCAGATCTCGATCGCCTGTTTGCCACAATCTATCAAGCGCAAGGAAAGCTCGATATTGTCTTTGCCAATGCGGGGGTGGGTGAATTCGTTCCCCTCGGCTCCATTACCGAGGAACACTTTGATACAACATTCAACATCAACGTTAAAGGGTTGCTATTTACCGTGCAAAAGGCATTGCCGCTGTTGTCGCAGGGGGCTTCCATTATCCTAAACGCCTCCGTTGCTTCTATCTCAGGTATTCCGGCTCTCAGTGTCTATAGTGCGACCAAAGCCGCAGTGCGATCGTTTGCTCGTTCTTGGATACTTGACCTGAAAGAACATCAGGTGCGAGTGAATGCCATTAGCCCTGGTGTAGTACCAACTCCAAGTTACTACCGCCTTGGTTTGAGTGACAAGCAATTTCCAGTTGAAGCTATCCCCTTGGGACGAGTTGGTACAACGGATGATATTGCGAAAGCAGTCGTTTTTCTAGCATCTGATGACAGCAGTTTTGTTAACGGGATTGAACTCTTTGTAGATGGTGGGATGGCGCAGATTTGATGTAAGGCGATCGCCCAGAAACATACCCATGTTGAACGAGACAAAACAAGAGAGTGAACCTTACCCAAGGCGATTCAGTTATTCAGGAGCTAGAAAATGAAACCATCTTCAACGATGCACGCTCTGATTGCAGATGATCAAACAGCAACATTTCAGGTAACTACAATTCTTCGTCCAGAACCCACTGCAAACCAGGTTTTGGTGCGAGTTAAGGCAAGTGGGGTTAACCCGCTCGATAGCAAAATTCGTACCGGAAAAGCACCTCATGCCCAACGGGTTCTTCCTGCCGTGTTAGGAATTGTGATCGATTTGTAACTCCAATAAACACAGGGCTGAACACTCCACTGTTAGAGCCTGTAGAAGCGTGAAACTTGAGCAAACCAGGAGAATTCGGATGACTCACTATGACTACATCGTGATTGGGGCTGGGTCAGCAGGCTGCGTGGTGGCGAACCGTTTGACAGAGGACAGTGAAACAACTGTGTTACTCCTGGAAGCAGGTAATCCAGATACCAAACCAGAGATTCAAGTTCCATCAGAATGCTTGAGATTACTCGGTTCTGAGGTCGATTGGAGTTACTTTTCAGAACCAGAACCCTACCTCAACAATCGCAAAATCTTTTGTCCCCGTGGCAAGGTTTTGGGAGGTAGCAGCTCGATTAATTTCATGATTTATATTCGGGGTAATCCCCATGATTATGACTACTGGCAGGCTTTAGGGAATCCTGGGTGGAGCTACGAAAGTGTGTTGCCCTATTTCAAGAAATCGGAGCATCAGCAACAGGGTGCTTCTGACTATCATGGGGTGAATGGAGAGTTAAGCGTCACTGATATTGCAGCTCCAGCAGTTACGTCTCAACGCTTTGTTGATAGTGCGATCGCCCTGGGATATGAAAATAATCCTGACTTCAACGGCAGTCAACAGCAAGGTGCAGGGCTTTATCAGTTAACCGTTAAAGATGGGAAGCGACATAGTGCGGCAGCGGCATTCCTGGTGCCTATCCTCGATCGTCCTAAAAGGAACTGGCTTCCGGTCTGGAGGTGCAGAGCGATGAGGCACTTGCCGATTACGTTCGAGAAGCTTGCGATACGATGTCCCATCCAGTCGGCACCTGCAAAATGGGCACTGATTCAATGGCGGTAGTTGATCCTGAACTCCGTGTTCATGGTGTTGAAGGCTTGCGGATTGTTGATGCTTCCATCATGCCAACCCTGACGACTGGCAACACGAACGCACCCACCATCATGATTGGCGAAAAAGCAGCGGATCTCATTAAAGCCAGTCGGACTCGCCAAACACTGATGAGCCGGTACAACGTGTAAAATCCGGGGCACTTGGGCTATTTAGCTGTTGGCGATCGCGACAATTGGTAAGCGAGAAGAAACTGTGTTACCCAGCAAAGCAACTCTTATGCACAAGTGAAAACTCAATTAATTTACAACGGAGAAAACGCTCATGCCTTACGTTACGGTTGGTCAAGAAAATTCTGCAAACATCGATATCTACTACGAAGATTTGGGAACAGGTCAACCCGTTGTATTGATTCACGGATTTCCATTGAGCGGTCATTCCTGGGAGAAACAGGTACTCGTTCTGCTGAACGAAGGGTATCGCGTGATTACCTACGATCGCCGGGGATTTGGCAATTCCAGCCAACCCTCAGTCGGTTATGACTACGATACCTTCGCCGCCGATCTCAACACCCTCATAACCAAACTTGACCTACACGATGCGGTCCTGGTTGGCTTTTCAATGGGAACGGGTGAAGTCACACGCTATCTTGGCAAGTACGGCTCAGAACGGGTGAAAAAAGCTGTGTTAATGGCTCCTGTTCCACCATTTTTGTTAAAGGCAGACGATAATCCAGAGGGCGTTGATCAGAGTGTTTTCGATGGCATTATGAAAGCGATCGTGGAAGACCGTCCAGCCTATTTTTCTGCCTTCTTCAGAGACTTCTTCAATGTGGATGTATTGTTAGGAGATCGCATCAGCAATGAAGCAATTCAAGCCAGTTGGAATGTGGCAGCCGGAGCATCGGCAAAAGGCACATTGGATTGTGTGCCGTCCTGGTTAACCGATTTCCGCAATGATCTACCCCGGATTGATGTGCTAACCCTGATCATTCATGGAGATAGCGATCGCATTCTGCCCTTTGAATCTACTGCTGCAAGGCTGCCACAACTGATTAAAAACAGCCGATTGGTAGTTATTCCAGGTGGACCTCATGCCATCAATTGGACTCACGCTGATCAGGTGAATCCGGCATTGCTTGACTTCCTCCGTCAGGAAAACTAATCCAAACTCCTTATCCCAAACCCTCCAAGGTTAGCGTTAGCTTTGAAAGGAGATTTTTATATCACAAGTTTGGTCATCACGGTAGTTCTCGTGGGTTAGGACGAGCCATCAGTGAAGCGGTGCTTGCTACAGGTCATCAACTTGTTGCCACCGCATGTAACCCTGCATAGCTGACCAACTCTCTTCACTTTTGTGCCGTCTCCTAGCCCGATAGTTATCCACACAAATCATTCCTGTTCGTCGTTCATGCAAGCCAAGCTGGATGCTATGATGACACCATCCTAAATGGGTTTCGGTTTTTCGGGCTGAACCATCGAAGTAATCTTCGGCAACTTTTGCCATGAAGTCTCGCTTGCGGAAACCAGTCACTTTCTTGGCCGCATCTTTGAAGCTAGATTTGATAGGGTTGCTTAGCATTATCTCTGCAATTCCAATTTTAGAGATTTAGAGCAGCAACGGGAATATCCGCGCTTCCTATCCTCTAGGATCGCTGGGAGTTTATTTCTCCGCAAGTCCCTTACAACCGGAAATTATTAGATAGAGAAGCCATTTTCTTGCTTCAGGCTGCATTAATGCCCGCTTTTAAAGCCGCTTTCCATCGCCAAGTTAACTAAGGTCAAGTGTTCAGAGAGAGTTTGTCTTTTTCCTAACTGGTACTCGCAAACCTGAAGCCAACCACACTCCCAATGAAAAGTCCCAGTGCTGCAACGCCTAACATGATCCAGAGAATAGATTTTGTCTTGAACCCATCGCGATTCATCTGCATCCATGCCACCATTCCTAGCGCACTACCTGCCATGCCTAACAAGAGAAAGATCGCAAAAACACTTTTTCCAGAAACAACAACTCCAATAGTCTTCTCATATTCACCTCGAAAGAACCAGGTCGCGATCGTCATTAAGATGACTCCAATCCCACCGATCCACAAACTATCCCTTACTGCTTTGTACCAATCCCACCCAATAAACCTCAGAGAAATAAACAGTGCAGTAGACACAGCGGCAGGAACGTAAAAGACTTCTATATTCCGCTCAATACTAACCACAGTGACGATCGCAGCAAGGATCGGAATAAACCCACTATAGGCTTCATCCACTGCCCATAGAATTGCACTAAAAAGTACCAGAGGCCAGCCGATCGCTTCCCCCTGCAATACTCCCATCAATAAACCATAAAAGCCATAGCCTACTCCGAACAGCAATAGGGAGGGCCAGGGCACCACTTCCCAGAGGTTTTTAGAGGGGGCGGGACGTTGTGGAGAGGGTAAAACCGGAGGTGAGAAAGGAACAGGGGAGGAAGGGGGAGCAATGGGATTTGCTTGCGAAGGGGAAGGGGTAGAGATTGCCGCTGCTTCAGGGGAGTCTTGCTTGAACTCAAGAGTTTCGTAGATACTACCATCGGGCATGATTGCCCCTTGCAAATCCGCCTCTTCGATCTGGGTATTCTCTAAGATAGCCCCCGTAAGGTCCGCTTTACGCAGATTCGCCCCCTGCAAATTGGCGTTTCGCAAATTCGCATTTTGCAAATTGGCCTTGGTCAAACACGCTTGTTTCAAACTAATTCGTTCTAAATTCGCTGCGGACAAATTCGCACGAGATAGATTGATCCCATCAAGGTGTTGATTCGCTAAATTTACAGATGGTAGATTTGCCCAAACGAACTCCCGCTTCCCTGCTGCGTAGCGCTTCACCAATTCATCCGCATCCATGCTTGCTGACTCCAATCAGTAGTTGAGAAGGGGAAGTCATACGATGGGTGTTTTGACAGGGCACAGGAAATAACCTTTAGTGTAGAGGATCGTGTTAACAGGGCATCAGGAACAGGGCATCAGGAACAGATCAAGGGCATCGAAAAGATTTACCCTTCGTGGCCGATGCCCCATGTCCCATTCAGTTAATTTTTTACCAACTGCACGATCGCCGTTTGCTTGAACTGGGGCAGACCCGCATCTTCCATCAAGCTAGCCCAATCTTCGGCGATTTCTTTATCCTGGGGCTTCTGGAAGCGTTCTAGAGCCAGGGAAGCAACGGCATCTTGCCAGATTCCCTGTTCTGCCAGGGCAGCAATGCGATCGGCTCCAGAAACAGTGGGAACGTTCACCCGCTCAATCCAGCTACTGACAATAATGTTGCTAGCGGGATCATCCGGTTCGCAAGCAACCGCCACCTGCCAGAGGTACTTCTGCCCCACCTGAAGGGCCGGAGATGAATTCGGTAACACAATCCCTACGATCCCCGGTTTCCCAGTCACCTGAAACTTGACGTTATAGAGTTGTTTGGTGCCCGCTTCATCCTGCAAGGTAAATTGCCCAGTTGTAGCGGGTAAGGAGGGTAAACTCACAAAAAACGTGGGTCGTTCATTCGAGGTTTTATCAACCGTAGCATGTTCATTGGGTAAGCCTTCCTGCGCCTGGGGTGGGGGCACCAGGGCTGTGAGGGATTGCTGCTCCCCACAGGAGGCGGCCCGACTGAAGCCACCCAACCGATAGCGAGAGGGCCGGACTCCCACCCGGAACCGCAACCGTCGCCGCTTCGATCGCGCGATCAGGTTTTCTGAAGATGAGACGGAAGTTCCAGATCTATCGCGACTTGCAGAAACGGCGTGGACCGCCGATCCCATGAAGTCAATTGCCAGAGTTGCTCCTATAACGAGGGCTACTGACATCACCTTAAAACCCTTCCAGACTTTCATATAAAACCTCAAGTTGACTATCGACCGATTGGAAATGGGAGCAGACCACAGCAGAACTTGCAAGGACGCGATGGAAGCATCGGGTTACCTCACTTACCTCACTCCGAGAATGGGGGCATTTGCAAACCCATCGAGTTGCGTTTGGGTCAGTAGTTCACGCCAATTTTCTTTCAGATCTTGATTATTAGGCTGTTTGCGTTGGAGATCAATGAGCGCTGTCACAGCATCTTGCCAAACTCCTAATTCTGCATATAGAAAAGGCTTCTCCCGTTCCGGTGCCTGGGTTAGCTTCCGCACGATCGCTTTAGGGTCAAAATCAGGGCTAGCTTGCATCCGGCTTGGATCAACCCGCTGGACCCAGCTTTCAAGGGTAACATCGCCCGAAGGATCACCAGGGGTACACTCAATACGCATCTGCCAAGTATATGTTTCACCGATCTTTAAAGCTTCTACTGTTTTAGGCATCTGCACTCCAACCAATCCAGTTCCACCTACTTCGAATCGAGTCGTATAGATTTGTCGATCCCTCGTCAGTGCTTTTGGATCAGGAACTTGCAAAGTAAACTGCATAGGAGTTTTGACGGGCATCGATTGAATATAAAACCAAAAGGTCGGGTAATCGGATAAAGTCATATCCACTGGACCGGGAGTGAGAATTTTTTTCTGTGACTGCTCAGGGGGAATGTTTTCTTCAGGACGAGGTGGGGGTGCAAACGCAACTGCAAGCGCCTTAGACTGATTTGGGCAGAACCCCCGACTGAACCCCGCAATACGGTTTTTGGAAGGCCGGACCCCGACACGGAACCGCAGTCGTCGTCGAGTTCGGGATGTTCGGGATTGGGCGATCAGGGTTTCTGACGTGGGAACGGAAGCCGATGCTTGAGTCAACATGGGAGCCAGATCGATCGCCGTGATTGCACCCAGAAGAAAGGCCACTGAAACACATTGAATTGTTTTAAGGAACCGCATCTGTTAAACCTCCTGAATTGCAATCAGAGAGAGAACTGGACTTAGGGTTTATATCAGTAAACTACGTGAATTAACTGATCATTCCGTTTTGTCACCAATACTTTAACGAAACTTTAGGGAAGAGAATTTTGTTGGGCCTCCCATGCTTTAAGACACAGAGAGGGTGTTGAAAAAGCTGAACCGGATGGTATCCCAAGCATCGGTCCATCAG
>JANRKG010000422.1:0-12801 GCA_033763635.1 Leptolyngbyaceae cyanobacterium bins.59 | reverse complement strand
GATAGGGCTAACTCCACGTTAAATTGACCATTGCAGAGGGGACACTGGACGGGCAGCGTGGCATCACCTTCATGGTTTACCCGATTGTAGAACTCTCGCAGGTAGGCTAAATCCAGGCTGAATAAATTTTCCAAAGCCTCTGCTGTTATAGATGGCAGCGTTCCCAGACGGATAATCACACGAGCCAGCATGACGAGTACTCCATAGGCAGGATTTTTCTGGGCACGGGAGTCTTTTTGCAAGCAAATTTCATCTTTTGCAGTGGTCAGTCGCATCACTCCACTGCGATGCACCTGTCCCTCAGAATCGACAAGCCCACGGGGCAGTTCAAACTCAAATTCTGTGATTAAATGATCGCTCATGGATTGTTAACTTGATTGGGATGAATAATGGATGATGGGGAATAGGCAAATAATTAATTGATAATGAGTTACGGGAAATTAATCAGTTACTCATTACCCATTACCCATTTACTCCTCTTCTAATTCATTTATTTGACGATAAAAGTTTTGTAAGTAGTTGAGATCGCAGGCAAAGAAGCTTTCCACGATCGATGGGTTGATTGTTTCTAGAACACCGAGATGGGTAATGACCCGTGCCAGAATAATCACTGTTGCATAGGCAGGATTGACTCGCACCCGAGGATCACTGAGTGGAATGATTTCATCCATTGCGGTTGCTAGTCGCATCATCCCTTTCCGGTGGATGTTGTGATCAGTATCCAGGTAGCCTTTGGGTAATTCAAATTCAAACTCAGTTTGCAGCATTTGATTCTACTGAGAAACACTACGATGACTTAACGCGTTTGATATCTTCGATCGCCAGTTCCAATTCTTCGATCGCCAATTCTCCCGCCGAAACATTTCCTCCGCCAAAACTGTAGCTGAGTGGCCAAGCGCGGAAGAAGTTAAACCTTGCTCCCTCCTTTCCACCCTGTTCGTAGATCACCAGAGCACCATCGCGGCGTTGAGTGCCCCACTTGCCTGTTTGCACTGCCTGTAACCAGTCCCAAAGGGAAGAGGATTGGGTCAGCATGCCCCGCTTCAGGCTGAGATTACCCACTTTGTAAGAACCGGGAATTTTGGTGCGCACCATTCTGCCTTTGCGTGCGGCTCCCCAATTCTGGGGTGCGACCTCGCAGATCTCGATCGCATCCTGACTATATTTCACTCCCTTACATTCCATGAAATAGGCATCTGCCCAACTACTTCCTTCCAAGGTGAGTTCCAGGTAAAAGCGAGCCGTTGTCAGCACTTCTGGGAAGGTATTGCTTTTTTTTGACAGAGGGGGTTGGCGCTTTTGAGAGTTCTGAGGTCGTTTTCGATTGACAGACAACATTGTTTTTCTGGAATGATAGATATTCGTTTGAGAAAGGGTTTACCTCGGTAAAGTGATATTTAATTCCTTACCGAGGCCAGGTCAGATGCTCCTACTCACCCAGTTACCCTAGTGTTCAGTCAATCAATGATTGACGGGTAGCCAAAATTCAGGTTATTGATTGGGGTTAAATTTTGCGGGTCTTCGACCCGTCAAAATTTTCCTGACGGAACACTAGACATTGGCGCGGACCAGCCCCGCATGGGCAATTTCGATCGTTTCCTTAAACAAATCATTGGAATCCGCCGAAACCTTCGTGGTCTTGTACTTCGCAGGAATGGCATCCACAATATTCCAGCGTGCCCCTTCCGTGCCATCTTGTTTATAGAACACGAGTGAGCAAGATAGCCGTTGTTCCATCTGCTTTCTGCCGCCCCCATCACGCGGTTTGGGATGGCATCTCAAATACCACTCAATCAAGGTATTGTTATCTGCTGTTGATACAAATTCCAGTGTGATATTTTGAGTGCTCACTCCCGTTGGAGTTGCTTGAGTTTGGGTTACGGCTCCTGCATTACCTTTCGTCGAGCCAATGGGTTTCGTCTGATCCGTCATTTCGACCGTAATTGAAACACCACTGGCTTTAGAAATGAGTAGACTGGTTTTGCCATCCACCTCAAAATAAAAACGGCTGAAGGTCAGGTACTCGATCGCAGAGCGGCGACTTTGAAAGTCTCGTGTAAACACCATAAATTAGATTCTCCAACGTCATGTGGGCAGGTTACATTGCATTACGGCTAGTGACAGGTTTTGAGCTACTCAGGCGACCATCTTTCGTTGCTTGAATCTGGTTTTCCTTGTCGATGTGTTCTGCCGCAAATTCGTAGGTTTCAACTGCGAGATCTCCCCCGGTCACATCCCCAGCCGAGATAGAGTATTTCTTGATCCAGGCGCGATCCAGGTTCCAGCGCAAGACTTCAACTTTTCCATCTGCATCGTAAAGCACGATGGATGCAGCCTTCCGATTCGCTGCCCACTCTCCGTCTCCTCCATCACTAGTGGGTAAACAGGATTTAAACCATTTGTAGAGGCGGTAACTGGCGCTCTCTTTATGGTCACTCAAATAAACTTCGATCGTCATCGCTGGGTTAGTTTCATACCCGCCCGATGTTGTTTGTCGTTCGGTAACGACTCCACCTCCTGATTTATAAGTCGCAGCGATCGCCTTTTTATTTCCGGCGACTTTTGCTTCATAGGTGATTTCAGTCATGCTTTTAATTTGCATCTCAGTCAGTCCATCGAACTCGATGTAATACCGACTGGTATTGGTTGTAAATCCTGGCATTGGCATCGGTCAATTCCCCCGCTACGAATGAATTCAAGTTCATAATGAATGGCAGGGATGCAGAACTATCTGTTTTTCCACACCTCTACACGACAGTATGTTTTAGCCTTCCTCGTCCTGGCCGCTCCACTGGCTGATTCGGAAGATCACAAATTCAGCAGGACGGACTGGGCAAACTCCAATTTCCACATACAAGCGGCCTAAGATCATGGTGTCTGGCGTGTTGAGTTCATCGTCGCACTTGACGTAAAATGCTTCCGCAGGAGAAGCCCCATACAGCGCCCCTTCACGCCACAGCCGAGTTAGGAAGTTGTTAATCGTTCGTTTCACCCGTTCCCACAGGTCACGATCGTTCGGCTCAAACACAACCCACTGGGTTCCCAGTTCGATCGACTTCTCAATATAACTGATGAGTCGTCGCACATTGATATAGCGCCATTCGGTCACTTCGGGTTCGATCAGGGTCCGGGCACCCCAGACGCGGATACCCCGGTTCGGGAAGGGACGGATACAGTTAATGCCGATCGGATTGAGTAATTCCTGTTCCCGGAAGTTGCAGTCGTAAGCCAAGCCCGTCACCCCTCTGGGAGTTTCATTGGCAGGTGCTTTGTAAACACCTCGGCTTTCGTCGGTGCGACTCCAAATTCCCGCCATATGACCGGAAGGCGGAATGGTAATTGGTCTGCCACCACTGCGCGGATTTGCAACTTGAATCCAGGGATAGTAGAGGGCTGCAAAGGAAGAACGGCGGTTAAAGTCTTCCGTTAACCAGCGGGCCACTTCCTGGGGTTTCACGCGATCGGGGGGCGTGTCGAGGATGACCATACGGTTCGGTGGGTTGGGAACATCGCCATCGGCAGCCCCTTCACACAGACTGATCATCAGTTCCATAATGCCGTGAACCTGATCAATATCCATCAGATTCGATTCATACGCTCGCATTAAGTCAGGGCAAGCCACGATCGTAATTTCGTCAATTTCAAACAGCCCTTTCACCCCGGTGCGATCGTCCCGATTGCCATGCATCTGCCGTGAGAAGCGTTGGGGAGTCGGAGCAACGGGCGGTGGACTCACTTCATACAGCCCATTAGAAGGACGACGACTGAGTGGACGACCGACCGTTGGATCAAGATGGCTGACCGTTACATATTGAGAAGCTGCTAAAGCAGTTACGACATAATCTGCAACTTCAGTATCCGCACTGGCATTCATGGTCAGATGATCAAACCGTTCCAACTCTTGATTGTTCTGACGAATGCTAACAGAGAAGAATTCCCCTGTATCCATCGGAATGTCATCCCCCGTTGCATCGGGTTGTGGTTTGGGGGTACTGTTGCCAATCAAAATGGTAACGGACCCATTCGCAACCGTCAGGGCTGCTCCATTTCCATTCCCGGTTGTTGTGATCGCAGTGCTTTCTCGTAACCGCAGGGAGAAGTTGAGCGTGGGACGGCTGTTACGGCTGAGAACTTGAGTTCCCACATTGGTGGATTGTTGGGTCGTCGTTGCACCCGGAAGCTGAGTGCCAATGCTCATCACCCAGCATCGTCCTCCCCCATTCAAAAACCAGCCACTCACTGTAAAGGGAAGGTAGGCATCAAAATCAGTGTAACCATCGGACAGGGGACGACCAAAGTATCGAAGGTACTCATCCCAGCTTGTGACTAGCATGGGTTTGAATAGTTCTGCGCCACCTCGGACATCTTCCGTAAAACCGATGAATCCGGCGATCGCAGTTGCCACACCTTCAATCGGACGGCTACCACGTTGAATCTCTTCAATGTAAACACCCGGAGCAAAGTAGTCTAATCTTGGCATAATCGTTTTCCTGAACGGGTTCAAAGTAAGTGAGAAAAGAACAATCAGCAGGCGATCTTCAATGCCTGCTCTTGCGGCGGCAGTTCACTCTGCGCCCCCATAGGGATGGTGACAGTCACATATAACGCTGGACGCAAGGGTAAGCCGAGCGATTGCCACAGTAAGACTGCTTCGACCTCAGGCGTTTGGGAAATGACCAATGGCAACTGCCTACCCTGGGTTTCAGAGGGCAATTGATTCCCATTCAACCAGCAATGGCACAACAGCGCTCTGAGAGCTTCTGACAGCAACCATTGTTCACCCAACGCAGTATGATCCCAGGCACTAATTAGAAAAGACACATCAAACCATCGCGGTGTGATCAGTGAATGATCTATCTCAATGACTTCAGAGGATTGGTTGACAGAGATGTCATAAGCAGCCTGCTGGCTCTCACGAAGGCTATAGCAATAAATGGTCAGAACTGGCTTGCCAGCAAGCTCTCGACTGGGAGGATTGAAATCAATTTGCTCTGTCCCCTGTAAAGAGGTTCCCTCGGTGAGAATTTGAGCCAAGGCTTGAGCAACAGCAGGAATCATGAAGCCAGATCCATAGACATCACGGGTAAAGATTAATCGCCTCCCTTACCCCAGAGTTATTAGACATTGGTCTAAACTTTCGTAAGAGAGGCGATCGAACCATAAATTGCAACAAAGCGTGAATTGCAACGAAAGTTGTATCTGAAGCGAACAGAATCTCAAATGCTTTGCCAAAATTCCGTAATTACTCGGTTATACAAAAAAGATTAATAAGCAGTTCATTAATAATTTTTGGTATTTTTAATTCTTCATTAAGAAATGAGCTTTTCCTTGAGTGAACATACGAGGATAAACAGAGATTAGCTAGAGAAATTAATTGGCTAGATAGGCTAAATAACTGTATAAATAAAGCTTGATAAATCAAGCTTGTAAGCGGTTTCTCTAAAGATATGTCAAGGGGAGCTTTGGGAAACCTTTTGTACATCCCCTAATTAGTGAAGGTTTTTGGATTTTTTTTGAGTAGGGAGATGTTACAGCCTTACAAGATAGCTGCAAGAGGGCTACAAGATAGCGAATCATTAAGCTAATCAATTGAATTAATCATTTTTTCGACTCTTGTTTTTTAAGTTTTTATTTCTTAGGTTTTTATTTCTTAAGTTCTTTTTTATACCACAAGTTAAAAATTAGATTTAATAAATATCAAATTTTTGTAGGAGGTTTTTTACATTATCCAAGCTAATTCAGCATTCAATCAATACATGATGTAAGCGCTATGTAAAGCTAGGTCATCATATAAATTTAAATCGAGGTTGACCAATTGTTTTCCAGAAATCTCCTTAGTAAAAGTTCTAGTAAAAGTTCTAGTAACAATGAACCTTGCTAGATAAAATTGCTAGACGAATTGCTACAGTTCAGCAGTTTCCCATTATTAGTTTGTATTTTTTGTTTGATTCAGGGTTGTCTATTGATTCAGGGTTGTCTATTTTGTCACACTTGTATATCCATGAAAGCTGCTACCGTTGAATTGAATTCTTCCAGGCAGGTTACTTCGACTTCTGCCGCTTGCTCTGCTTCTTCGACTGAAGTTGATCGGTTAACGATCGAGCAGTTATGTCAACATCATCTTTCACAATTACTGACACAGTTAAACGAACAACTTGTAAACGAGCAACTTGCCGTTCCTTTTCTGTGCGTTGTGTATTATGACCCTATTTGGAAGCAACGCCAAACAATCGCATTGAATAATTCCACAGATCCAGGGCTTCATGCCCTTGTTCAAACCGATTTAGAGTCAGAAAACTGGTGGGCAGATCAACTTTTTTTGCTACAGATCAATGAAGTTCCTGCTTATGGGCCGCAACGAGTGTATGTCTATCCACTCCGTCGAATCGAAGCGGTTGAGTATTTACTGATCAGCACTCCTGTTGCCCTTTCTCAGCAACAGCAACAGATTGTGGAAACGTATGCCAGGTTTATTTATGATTATCTAATTTTGTTTCAAGATCGTTACTCCCAGCAACTTCGGGCACAACTTTTGGAACAAAAAATTCGCCAGACAGAACATCAACTCCGTAATCCCCTCGCATTATTGGAGATCTACTCCAGTGTCTTAGCTGCCGGACTGCCAGAAGGAGAGTTTCGATCGCAAGTCATTCAAATGCAAGCGTCCCTTCAGGAGATGAGTACCCACTTAAAAGATCTGGCAAATTGCAGTCAAAAACCTCAGCTTTACCTCCGTCAACAGGATCTACGGCTCATTCTGGCAGAAAGCATTCGAGGACTTCAGCCGTGGATCACTGAGAAGCAACTTCAACTTCAGATTTCTCAAACTCCAGCAATGCTAGAGGTAGATGCTTGGCAGATGAAGCAGGTATTCGATAATTTATTGACGAATGCTGTTCACTTTAGTCCGGTTGGGGGTACGATTAGTTGTCAGTGGAAAATCTTTCGCCAGGAAGTGCTGATCGAAGTTTGGGATGAAGGCCCTGGTCTATCAGAAGCCGATCTGAATTATGCATTTCACCTCTTCTATTCCCGTCGTCCTCAAGGAAGTGGTTTAGGTTTAAATATTGTCCAAAACGTGATTCTTGCCCATGAGGGTAGACTGTGGGCAGAAAATTTACCTGCGGGTGGCGCAAAATTTTCGTTCGCCCTACCCTGCAAACACAAGATCTCTGGCACTTAAACTGGTACTTAAACTGGCACCTAGACAGATAATTCCTAAAAGTTTTATCGTGCTACCCGTTCAGACCAGAACGGGTTGACAAGTTAAATCGTTCGTATCGTGAGCATTTTCCTTCTGCCTTTTGCTATCAAGTTGCATTTTTAAGATTGCATTTTTAATGCGTGCATCGATCGTCCTTCAACCGAGAATCGTCCCATGCCGATTGGTGAAATATCTCAAATTCCCATCTCAACACTTCTGGTTGACGATGAGCCTCAATTCCGTCAGGGTTTACATACTTTACTAAATTTCTATAGTAACAATGCCCTCTTAAAGTTTGTGATTGTTGGGGAAGCGTCCACTCCTCAACAAGCGATTCACCTGGCAGTGGAACAACATCCAGCCCTCATTTTGTTAGATATTGAGCTGGCATCTCAGGATGGGATTACTGTTTTAGAAGGGTTACAAAAAAACGCTTGTAAAAGTAAAGTGCTGGTCTTGTCTGGGCATCGAGAAGATGAGTGGGTATTTCGGGCGATGCAAGCGGGGGCAGTGGGTTATTTATTTAAAGAGCAACTGCCCGTCCATCTTTGTACTGCCATTCATACAGTGATGAGTGGTCAGATTTATCTTTCGCCAGAAGTGGTGACAGGGTTTTTCCATCTCTTTCACTTTTATGTCGGACGATCGAAAGAAGCCAAACATGATCTCCATCTGACGGAACGAGAGGCCGAAGTGCTGCACTGGCTGGTACAGGGAGCCTCCAATGAAGAAATTGCAGCCCGTTTAAATATCACAGTTGCTACGGTAAAAGCTCACCTGACGGCAATTTTTATGAAACTTTCTGTCACCAGTCGCACCCAGGCGATTATCAAAGCATTGAAATTAGGCTTAGTCGCTGGTTAATCCGGTTCCTGGCTCTCTGCCCTCTACTCCTTCCCTGCACCCATGAGTAACCACCTTGCGATCGCTGCCGTCACTGCAACCTTTCAACGGGTTTTACAGGAAGCCATTCAGGAAGAGGTCTATGGTGCCCGCGTCACGACGACTCGTCCCAATCAATTAGAAAGTGGGTCTACGGAGACGGGGATCAACATGTACCTGTATCTCATCACACCTAATCCGGCCTTTCGCACCCCCGACCCCATGACTCGCCGCCCGAAGGGAGAACTGGTCAAGCGATCGCAAGTGGCAATGGATTTACAATATCTGCTTAGTTTTTATGGAAATGAAGCGGAACTAGAGGCGCAGCGGCTGTATGGGGCAGCGGTGCAAATGATTCAGGACGGATTAACCTTAACATCTGACATGATCCGCGATACTTTAGCGGATTCGACAATGGGTTTTCTGGCAGGGGCAGACTTAGCGGATCAGGTGGAACCACTCCGAATTACGCCCACAGAAGTTTCGGTCGAAAATCTGTCTAAGCTGTGGTCCGTCTTCTTTCAAACGCCCTATGTTCTTTCCGCCACCTACCGGGGAACGGTGGTGCTGCTGGATAGCGATGACTCGGGTGAACGTGCCCTTCCTGTGCGCGATCGGCGAACCCTGATCAGTCCCTTCCGGCAAATTCTGATCGATCGGGTGGTAGCTCAGGAAGGGCCAATCCAGCCTATTCTGCCCAATAGCACCCTCATGATTACGGGACGGCATTTGTTCGCCCCGATCGTCCTGGTGCGAATTGCCGGGATTGAGATTACACCAGAATCAGTCAGTGACAATCGGATTGGGTTGTCGCTCAATGCCATTCCCAGAGACCTCCTGCGGGCAGGGATGCAGGGGGTGCAGGTGGTGCATCCGGTGCAGCCTTACGAAGTCTCCAGTGCTTACCGAGGTGTGGAATCGAATCTTGCGGCCTTTGTGCTGCGTCCGCGAGTGACTGATATTGAAGTTGCAGAAGTGGAGCAACATGGGCATGGCACCTTGGCAGCGGCAGTAACCCTGCACTTTGAACTGACCGTCGGCGCACAGCAGTTGGTGGTTCTCATCCTGAATGAATGGTCAGCGGAAAATCGTACCAGCTACCTGTTTAAGTCCCTGCCTCGTCAGCGAGATAGTGAGACGGTGACGATCGCCATCACGAATGTCAAAGCCGGAGAATATCTGGTGCGGGTGCAGATAGATGGGGCTGAAAGTTTGCTCACCTTCGATAACGATCCGCAAAGTCCCACCTTCAACTGGTATATTGCTCCCCGCCTGACGATCGAACCGCCAGATTCCGACCCTGAGTTCGAAGATGACTCCGAAGAATAACGAACGACCCATGATCCATGACCCCTGATCCATTCACCAAAGAAGCAGAAACCTGGCAGGTCGAGAACCATTCTTACCTGATGACGGCCCTTGCCAGTGTCCGAGAACAGTTATTGCGCCACGCCGATCAGAACTTGAGTTCCGATCGAGAATCAACTTCAACACCCGTGAGGAGAGATCGGCGCAAAGCAAAACCTGGTGCTGATCCCCCCGCCCTTCAGAAAATTTGTACGATCTTTGGGTTGAGCGAGTTTGAGTGTGCCCTGTTGCTGCTGTGTGCGGGCATGGAACTTGAATCGAGCTTTGCTCCCCTTTGTGCCGCTGCACAGGGCGATCCCCAACGCACCTATCCCACCTTCAGCCTTGCTCTGGCAGCCCTGCCCCATGCCCACTGGAGTGCCCTGACCCCTGCGGCTCCCCTCCGGCACTGGCGACTCATTGAGATGGGGGCCGGGAGTTGCCTGACCACCAGCCCCCTGCGGATTGATGAGCGGATTTTACATTACCTGATCGGGGTGTCCCAACTAGACGATCGCCTGATGAGCTTCGTCACCCCGGTGGAAGCGAATGATGATCTGGTCCTCTCCCATTGGGAACTGTCAGAACGGTTGGTTACAGCCTGGTCTACCCGCAGAGCGGGAGTTTCACTCCCCATCCTCCAACTTTGTGGCTATGAAACCAGCAGCAAACTGGCAATCGCTAATGTTGCCTGTCACTTTCTGGGTCTGCATCTCTATGGGCTTCCTGCCTATTCCCTGCCCACCGCTGCCAGCGATCTGACCCAATTTCGCCTGTTGTGGGAACGGGAAACCCTGCTTCGTCCCATTGCCCTGTTACTGGACTGCGATGAACAGGACAGCCTCGATGCTTCGCGGGAGGCGGCGATCGTCAATCTTTCAGAGTCTCTTCAGGGCCACCTGATCCTGACCACCACCGCGCGTAAACGGGCACGGTTACGTCCCATGCTCACTTTTGATATTCACCGTCCCACGACCGGGGAACAGCGGCATATATGGACGGCGGCTCTGGGGCAAAGCGCTCATTTGCTGAATGGACAGGTGGATAGGCTGGTGACCCAATTTAGCCTCAGTGCTCCAGTCATTCAGGCCGTCTGCACCCAGGCAACCGTCGAGTGGGAAAATCAATCCCAGGATTTATCCCAGACCCAAGGGGAAGGGGAATCTCCCCAACTGCCCGCCCTACTTTGGGATCTCTGCCGTTCCCAGGCACGGCCCCGGTTAGAAGATCTGGCAGAACGCATTGACGTAACTGCAACCTGGAATGATCTTGTCTTGCCAGATAACCAGACCCAGATCCTCAAGGAAATTACGGCCCAGGTGCAACAACGGGCCAAAGTTTACGAGCAGTGGGGATTTGCAGGAAAAAGCGGTCGTGGGCTGGGAATCAGCGGTCTGTTTGCGGGAACCAGCGGCACCGGGAAAACGATGGCGGCAGAGGTGATGGCAGGTAAGCTACGCTTGGATTTGTACCGCATCGATCTGAGCCAGGTGGTCAGCAAGTACATCGGGGAAACTGAGAAGAATCTGGCGCGGGTGTTTGATGCGGCAGAAATGGGTGGGGCGATCTTGCTGTTTGATGAAGCGGATGCTTTGTTTGGGAAGCGCAGTGAAGTGAAGGATTCCCACGATCGCCATGCCAACATTGAAGTCAGCTACCTGTTACAACGGATGGAGGCGTTTCGGGGTCTGTCCATTCTCACGACGAACTTGAAGAGTGCGCTCGATACCGCCTTTATGCGTCGTTTGCGGTTTGTGGTCCAGTTTCCCTTCCCCGATGCGGACCAACGGGCGGAGATCTGGCGGCGTGTCTTTCCCAAAGCAACTCCCACCAAAAACCTGGACTACAAACGCCTGGGGCAACTCAATGTGGCTGGGGGAAATATTCGCAACATTGCCCTGAATGCAGCATTTATTGCTGCCGATGCCGAAGAAGCGGTGATGATGAAGCACGTTCTCCTGGCTGCTAAAGCCGAATATATGAAGTTGGAACGTCCCCTCACAGAAGCAGAAATGCGCGGGTGGGGATAGGCTGCAAAGGTTCGGCTAAAAGGTTCGGCTAAAAGGTTCGACTAAGGGAGAATTTACCAATCGGGAGAGATCAGGGACACTGGAGAGGCATGCTATCGCTCCACACGAACCCTCTTTCTTGGCTCTATGACACGCCAACGTACCCGTACTAAGAAACAGTCCAATTCTACGCCAATCCTTTCCGAAGCACCGGAAAGCGCGTTTGAATTACGCCCCTTTACGGAACAAGTCGGCAAATCTCCAGAGGCTTCTCCCACACTGGGAGGGAAAGGGCTTCAGGCAAAACTGGAAGCATCTCAGCAGTTGGGGCATCATTTCGATCAGATTTCTGTTTTTCCTCAATCCACCACTGATACCCCACTGCCTCAGAGGAAGCGTTTGCGTCGTAAGCCATCCGCTGCCACTCCTGAACCCGATGTGCTGGTCAGTGAACCGGGGGATGAATCCGAACAGGAAGCCGATCAAGTTGCCGATCGCGTTGTTAACCAGCTAGAACACCCCTCAACTTCCCCCGGTATTCCCCCCGCCCCGTCTCCCGTGATTCGTCCCTTAGTGCAAACACAAGCGATGGGGGAAGAGACGACTGGCCCTTCAGAATTAGAAGAGAAAATTGAATCTAAACGAGGCAATGGCAATTCTCTCCCTGATCCAGTGCGAGGATCGATGGAGCATTCCTTTGGAGCCGATTTTAGTGGAGTAAAAATCCATACGGATGGGGAATCGGATCAATTGAATCGATCGCTCCACTC
This sequence comes from Leptolyngbyaceae cyanobacterium bins.59, assembly GCA_033763635.1. GTDB lineage: Bacteria > Cyanobacteriota > Cyanobacteriia > JANRKG01. Next base: position 589 of record JANRKG010000422.1, on the reverse strand, counting down.
CCGCGCCTTCACCACAAAGCAGGATATTTTCTTTCGTCAGGGTGAGTACCAACCAGAGAACTCTGATGGGAAAGAACTTCTTGCCCACGAACTGACCCATGTGGTGCAACAGAATGGGTCAGAGGTGCGATCGGCTCCTCCCAAACAGAGGGTGCAACGCAAAATCATGGAGTTAGCGACCTATAAGGATGTTTCTGGTGACATTCTTAGTGGACCTCGCAGAAGGGTAGCACAAGTAGAATCAGCACTCATCCAATATCACAAAGCGGTGCCTCATGATAGCAAATCAACCATTAGGCTGACTGTAGATGAACTTCAAACGAAGGAAGCCGAGTTGGTAAAGTTGCTTGAAGTTGTCAATCATTACTTAGGTCTTAAAAATTTAGATGCCCTCCGCCAGTCAGGAACCCGCCGCCTCCAAGAGGAAATCAACACGGATATAGGGAAGGTCAGAGATTCCCTTACCAGACGCGGTGAACCCTCCCAAGTAGCACACAACTCCGAAGAAACAACACCAGTTTTAACGAATCAACCCGTTAATTCCAACCAAACCCCTCCAACTGCTCAATCCAATCAACCTGTTCATTCA
>JANRKG010000421.1:0-6773 GCA_033763635.1 Leptolyngbyaceae cyanobacterium bins.59 | reverse complement strand
GCATCTTCGCTTTCCGGAAGGGAGGCGATCGTCCCTGGTAGAAAATCTTTTTGCTGTGGATCTAGCTCTAACATCACCCAATCCGTCTCAAAAGCCCGTGCTCGACAGACCAGATCGCCCCGCTGATTGAAAGCCACACTACTGCCATCGAAGATCAGATCGTCGTTGCCACCCACTTGATTGACGTAGACGATCGGGCGATTGTAGCGGACTGCTGCATGGCGCAGCATGGCTTCCCGAAGATACTGCTTCGCCACCGTGTAAGGAGACGCTGAGAGATTAATCATCACATCAACTTCCAGACTCGCGAGGTCGGAGATGGGATTCGTGGCATAGCGGCGCTTACCCCAGAAGTCCTCATCGTTCCACAGGTCTTCGCAAATGGTGACCCCGATGTGAACTCCATCTAACCAAAAATGATTCGGTTCGTTGCCGGGGGCAAAGTAGCGGTCTTCATCAAAGACATCGTAGGTTGGTAACAGGCGTTTGTGAAAAATGCGCTGCACCTGCCCCTGATCCAGCAACGCCATACTGTTGAAGAGGGCTTTTCCACCCTCCTGAAGCGATCGTGTATTTGGTTCCACTGTTCCCACCAGGACTGCAACTCCGCTCGGCAAATCCGCTGCCAGTTGATGCAGTGTGGTTGCCATATTGCCGACAAACCGGGGATTCATGAGCAAATCACGGGGAGGGTAGCCACAGAGGGATAGTTCCGGGGTGAGCAACAGCCGGACTCCCTGATCCGCCGCTTGACGGGCCGCCCGCAGGATATGTTGGGCATTTCCCGCTAAATCGCCAATGGTCGGATTTAGTTGGGCGATCGCAATTTTCATAAATGTCTCCTAAATAAAGACCAGCGGCTTATCCTTTAAGGGTGCAAAAGCATCGGCATCGAAGCGATACAGGCTGGCGGGTCGTCCGGCTCCCCGGGAAGTCTTCACCCCCGTATCTTTAAGAAATCCCAGTTTGAGGAGGCGCGATCGAAAGTTGGAATAGTCTGAAAACCCTTCCCCCAGCACCGTCGTGTAAAGCTGGTAGAGATCATTCAGGGTGAAAAGTTCCGGTAGAACTTCAAAGGCGATCGGGCTATATTCCAACTTGTTTCGCAGACGACGATAGCCGTACTCCAAAATTTGATTGTGATCAAAGGCCAGGGCAGGTAACTGATTCAGGGGATACCAGGCAATCCCGCTCACTCCATCGGCGATCAACTCTGCTTCCGCATAACGGACCAGGGCGAAATAACTTACAGAAAGATACCTCACCCCAAAACTGTCGGGAGACTCCCGTGGGTCACGTCCCACATTGCCAAAGGTATAGAGTTGTTCCAGGTACAAATTCTCGACCCGAATTTTCTCCGCCAGAATTCGGTAGGCGGCATCCTCCAGGGATTCTCCCTTGCGGACCAGCGTTCCCGGTAAACTCCACTGACCCAGAAACGGCTCCTGATGGCGCATGACCAGCAAGACGAGCAGGCGATTTTGCTCCGTATCAACGGAAAAGATCGCATTGTCTACTCCAACTTTGAAATCTGCTAGATTCTGGGCCGCTACTGTTGCCTTCCGGGTGGACCGTCCAGACGTTTTTGCAGGTTCGTAAAGCCGTTCTCGATGGATGTATGCCTTCACTGTTGGAGGGACGGCCTCCGGTTCTCCTGCTTCCCGAAAAGCCGTAGACGACACTGCCGGACCCATCAAGTCTGCGATCGTCACCTGTGCCCCCATCCCCCGCAATTCTCCCAAGTCCGCTTCTGTGATGGAGTAGCCTGATCGGGGAATGACCAGCAACCGGACCTGACTCAGCAAGTCCTCAACGTGATACCACTTGGGCAACTGGGCAACGAGATCGGACCCGATCGCCAACGTCAACTCTGTTCCGGGCCAGCGCTGGTGTGCCCGCTCTACCGTCTCCAGGGTTTTGGAGCTACTCAGATCCGGGTGCAATCCGATATTATGGCGAGGCGATTCAATTCCCTCCACCAGGAGTTGCAACATCGCTCCCCGGTGTTCCAGGGGCGTTTGGTGAGATTTGAAGGGATTGTCTGCTGCCCAGGTTGCCACATAGTCAAACCGATGGGAGAGCCAATTGAGGATGACTTGATGACCTGCGGTTGGAGGGTCTGCGCTGGTGCCAAACAGGGCAATTTTAACCATGATGGGAAAACGGTTAATGGGTGTTTCGAGTCTGCTGGATCAACGTCTGCAATTCCGGTGAAAGTGTAACTGGAAAAGAAGTCTGTCCTTCCAGGCTACGAATTTCGGGGGGCAGACTGGCAACGGAGGTTGCAGTGCGGAGGGCGATCGTCTCCAAACTTTCAGCCGAATGAATCCGCTTCCCATTCTGGAAGAACTGTTTCAGCAGGGGCGTTTCCTCGTGGGCGGGTTCGGTTGCTAACCCCAGTCGATCGCGCTGCACCACCCCATTCTCGTACTGCCGGAAGATCTGCTTGCGTCCCGGATAGGTCACTTTTCCACTGGATTCCTTCATCACGGGAATGCCATCCAGTTCCACCAGTTTGTAAACCCCATTCACGGGTTGACCCGTCACCAATTTTGTTCCCAATCCATAGCCATCAATGCAAGCCCCCGCTGCCCGTAGTTCGGCAATCTTGTATTCATCCAGATCTCCACTTGCCAGGATGGGCACCCCCGGTAACAGGGCACGAACTTGTTGGGACAGATTGACTAAATCGCCAGAGTCCAACCGCACGCCGCCCAGTTTCATCGTTCCGGCCCGTACCTGTTCCGCCAGGGATTCCGCTGCCGCGATCGAGTCAAAGGTATCAATCAACAACGGGGCACCGGGAAAGGTTTCATGAAATGCGGCAAAAGCTTCCCGTTCACTGCCCTCTGTTGCGGTTAAGGCCATCACTAACGCATGGGCCATCGTTCCCGCAGGTTTGCGTCCTAACTTTAAGGCTGCCAACACATTCGACGTGGCATCCAAACCCGCTGCCAGGGCTGCCCGTGCCGCCCAGAGAGAAGCCTGGGGACTGAAGGCGCGACGGGTGCCAAACTCCAGCAAAGTCGCTGTTGGACCCGCGACATCCCGCAGTCGGGCCGATCGCGTTGCCACTAAGGTTTGATAATTTAGAGCGTTCAGGATATAGGTTTCAACCAGTTGGGCTTGCCACAGAGGAGCCTCAATCCGTAATAGGGGTTCATTGGCAAAGACGATCGTTCCTTCCGGCACCGCCCACCCATCCCCAGAGAAACGGGCTGATGTTAAAAGTGACCAAAATGCATCGGGCACATTCGCAAAGATCCCTGTTGCTTTTAAGGCTTCCACTTGTGCTGAAGTGAAGTGCAGATTTTCCAGATAATCCAACACTTGCGCCAGCCCCATCGCCACTAAATACCCAAAGCCTGGTGGTAAGCGCCGGACTGTCACCTCAAAACTTGCCGGACGTTGCTCCAGTCCCTTCCCGGTGTAGCAAGCGGCCATCGTGAGTTGATACAGGTCTGTGAGCAAGCTGTACTCATCGGGTTGCAAAGTTAGCCCTGCATCAGAGGCGATCGTCTCTAAAGTGGCGCAGGAAGTAGTAGACGGCAGTAAGGAAGCGCCCGCACTCTCGGGGATCGGATATTTACCTTCACAATCCGTTGCATCAGAGCGAGGGTCTGATTGACTGTTCGATCGATCAAAAGTGTTCATTGCCCTACCTCTACCTGGCCTACGCTAATTATAGTATTTTCTACCAAAATTAGCTAGGCACTTCCGGAAGAATTGAGAGGGGATAGAGGACAGAAGGGCTACTGTGGAGGCAGATCTGCCTGAACTCTCTTTTATGCGGTTTTTGTTTCTGCAAAGTTGCTCAATTTTAGGAGATTTCCAGAAAAGAGTTTACCTGTGGTGTGCCCTTCGGCTCCGCTCAGGGCGCGGGTGCTGGTTGAGCGAAGCCGAAACCAGCGGGTAGATTGTTTTTCGGAAATCTCCTTAGGTGGGAGAAATTGCTGGAGATCGATGATTAATCAGCAAATTTTGGCTTCGCTCATCACTTAACTTGTGGATTGAGCGAAGCCAAAGCGTCGTTTTCAATTGAAAAGCCAGGATTACCCTTCTGCTTCACCCAAAGATTTCCCAACCTTGCTCAGGGATTTACCCAGACGTTGAATTGCGCCTTTAAATCCCCGACCTGCTTCAGCCCCAATCTCAGTGGTTTGTTCACCCAGTTGAATGAGAGCTTCTGCGATCGCCGCTTGCTTTGGCTTGCTGGCCTTCACCAGACTCTTCAGGTGTTTCAAACTTTCAGCAACCGCTTTGTGATGCTCATCCTCGGATTTGTGCAGCAACCCGTACCAGTGGTCAATGATGCCGATTGCCGCAGCAGGTTCGACGACTTTGAGATCGTCTTGCAGAGTTTCCGTGAGGGTGTGCAATTCCTCAATGTTTTCCTGGTCTTCGGTTTTGCAAAGGGTATTTCCGGCTTTCATCAGTTGTTTGCCCAACTTTTGAACAGGAGATTTCAAACCCTTTTCAGCTTCGTCGGCAATGCCAGTCGTTTGTTCCCCGATATGAATCAGCACTTCCCCAATCTCATGCCGGGACGCTTTGCCACTCTTCAGATGTTGCTTGAGTTGCTTAAGCCCATTGGCTAATTCCTTGAGTTCAGGTTCCTTACTTTTGTGCAGAACGCCATACCATTCATCAATCACACCCATTGCAGCATCCGGGTCGATCGCCGTCAGATCCCCCTGGAGACTTCCCAAAAGGGATTCTAACTCTTGCTTTTCTTCCTGACCTGGCTTGGCTTCTGCTTGTGCCCTGGAAGAACCACTGCTGGTCGGTTGTTCTTCGGGCTTTCCGGTTGCTTTTTTCTCTTCCTTCGAAGAGTCTTGCTTACTAGTTACCATTGTGGCTGTTCCTAAATTTGAATTAGATTTAAGCGCGAACTTAGGATCAGCGTACTAATGGGATTTCTACCCTTCCTCACCCCAAAGAACAACATGGGTTCGGTTGGATGCAATTCCTAAATGGTTCTTAAGACAGAGGTTTGTTTTCTTCGTCCAGCCCTTTGATGGTGATGTCTGTGGGATGTTCTATCGTGAATTCATAGGAAAGGTCTCGGCTGGTGTTGGCCGCAAGGGCGATCGTTCCTTGCAAAAGATTTCCCTCCTTGAATGAAATCCCAGAAGGAGAATTGGTGAGACGTACCTGGATCAAGTCTGAGCGACTGATGGGAAGTTGTTCGGTCAGGGTCAGGCTGACGGGTCGATCTCGGAGATTGATGATCCGGAGGCGATAGGTGCAACGTGTCACCAGGGCTTGACCGAATCGTTTTTTGCGAGATTGTTTTTGGATCAGGGTGCGCTCGATCTTCAGTCCTTCATCAATTCCCAGGGCCAGTTGAAAGGATTCACCGGGGGCAACATTTCCCAGTTGTATGGTGCCAATAAAAAGCGGATCGCGGAACAGATTGACTTTTCCTGCAAGTAAGGTAATTCCGTTAGTTGGGTTGGTGACGATCGCCTGAAGATACGCAAACTGCACCAACCGGGGAAAAGCAACGTGGGACACCTGGCAGGGATAGTCTTCTTGCAAAATTGAGATGCGATGGGGAGTGCCATCTCCAGGGATTGTGGTTTCGGGGGTTAGCTGGAGAATTGCGATTCCCCCCTCCCTGGCGACTTTCGGAATCGGTTGCTGGGCTGAAAGAGTCTCTGCCAGTTCTTCTGCGGGTCGGGGGGATGCTAAACCCTCAGAGGATTTCTGAACCTCCACATACCAGGGTCGCAAGCGGGGCAGCAAAGTGTTCATCCCCAATTCAGAGGTGGAAAGCGTCAGGGTGGCATCTGTCCACGCTTCACCGCTTTGTTGCTGAATTTCTGCCTGGTAATGGAGACTTGCCCAATCACCCGATCGCCTCACGGTCAGGTCATAGATTGGAGTCCAGCCAGCCTCACGAATACTATAGGAAACCTCTAAAACAAATTCTCCCGGTCCTGCGGGGTCGATCGCCACTATCAGACGAAACCTTTCGGTTGGAGTGGTTTCGCAGGTTTGAAGTTCCTGCCGGAGGGTTTGAAGTTGGCGTTCTACTTCCTTCAACCGTTGCTCTGTTTGAGCGATGACGGTTGTGTATTCCGTGTACTGTTCTCCCAAAAATGCTAACAGTTGCCGCGTTTCATGCAGATCGATTTGTCGATGGGCAAGACTTTGAGAAAATTGTTCAGTGGATTTTTCACTCAGTCCTCGCAAAAAATCTCGTTGCAGGGAGAGAGAGGCGAGTTGGGATGTAATCTGCTGGTGTTCCGCTTCCCGCTGGTGAATTTGCTCTGGGAGGGATGGGATGCGATCGGCGATCGACTCTTCTCGGCTGACCTGTTCTATCTGCACTCCCAAAATTTGAACGGTTACAGTCCCAATCCCCGTTGTTTGCACGGATTCGGGCTGGAGCACCGCTGGCAGATGGGGCAGAATTAGTTCTCGCTCCTGTCCCGTCAGGGCAATCACCCCACGACGGGTAACGACGGCCCGATTCACATAAACCGTGACTGCCGAAATTGTTGTTTCGACAACCAGGCGAGGGACTTCCCCGATCGCAGTTGCCGGATCTGTTACCAGGTCTACCACAAACATTCCTCACTGGGATGAATACACGGGTTTGGGTAGATGCAAATTGAACCCTAAAATGAATTCATGATACATTCGATCTCTGGACGATCGCCTGTTGAGTCGCCCCATCCCATACGATCCAATTACAGGTTCCATCCGAGCCTTCTGGACGATCTGTTACCTTAAAGTAAAGCTTGTCTCCCCCTCGCAGTTCCAGG
>JANRKG010000420.1:0-3177 GCA_033763635.1 Leptolyngbyaceae cyanobacterium bins.59 | reverse complement strand
GAAAACGGAGTGCAGAAGGTAACCGTTTGGGCGCAAGACGATCCCTTTGATCTGGCTAAACCTCGTGGTAAGCAAGATTGGCAGCTAGAACCTCATAGTATTTTGATCGCCAACGTCCGGGAGGGCGCGTTCTCACCCTTGATGGTCATCCCCATAATGGGCAGCCGATCATGCTCACCGAATTCGGTGGCATCGCCTACGCTACTCCTGAAGAACCTGATACCGATAAAATCTGGGGATACGTGCGGTCTTCGGATGTCTCGGAGTTGCAAATCCGGTATACAGCGCTACTGAGTGTGGTTAACCAAGTCGAACTGTTCAGCGGATTTTGTTATACCCAGTTGACAGATACGTTCCAGGAAGCCAATGGACTGTTGTATGCAGACCGTACACCGAAGTTTCCGATTGACGCGATCGCACATGCAACTCTAGGCAGGGGCGAACAGGAAGAGGAAGACGCTATGCTCTCTAGGGTTAAAGCTAAATTCTCGCCAGAGGAAAATGTATTCCCAGGAGCTGTTAAAACCGGATGGGCGTCCGCTGACTCTATACAGCCGGTACCCCATTGTGCAGGGCATCCAGGCTCCCAGTCCCGGTAATGAGCCGATTCAAGCCAATCCACATTTGCGCTGGCATCCCTTGCGAGGTGAATGGATTGCTTACGCCAGTCATCGTCAGGGGCGGACGTTCATGCCGCCCCCCGAGTACAACCCACTGGCACCTACTATCGATCCTCACTTTCCCACCGAACTTCCCCAAGGACGATATGATATCGCGGTTTTCGACAACCGCTTTCCTTCAATGACGCTGGGGGCAGACAACCCACCTACTACTATTGTGGAAACTCTACCCGCCAATGGCGCATGTGAAGTTGTAGTCTTCACCCAAGACGCAGGAGCATCCCTCGGTTCCCTGGAACTCGATCACCTGGAATTGCTGTTTTCTGTATTGGCTGACCGAACTCGCGTACTGGGAGCAAATCCACATATTCAGTACGTGCTGCCCTTCGAGAATCGGGGTGTGGAAATGGGAGTAACGTTACTTCATCCGCACGGTCAGATTTACTCCTATCCCTTTGTGCCTCCTGTCCCAGCACGAATGCAGGAACGCCAACAGGCATATTACCAGGAACATCAGCGGGGCTTGCTGCAAGATTTGATTCAAAAGGAAATTGAGGACAAGCAGCGGATTATTTATCTGGATGAAGAAGCGATCGCATTTGTCCCGGTGTGCGCCCGTTATCCCTACGAAGTTTGGATTGCCACAATCGAGCCAGTTGCCACATTCATCGACCTTACCGCAAAGCAGCGTAGAGGACTTGCCAAAGCCTTAAAAACGGTCACTCTCAAGTATGACGGCTTATGGAACCGTACCTTTCCTTATTTGATGGCTTGGTTCCAAGCACCGACTGACGGGCAACCCCATCCAGAATCTCATCTGCACGCCCAGTTCTATCCCCCGTATCGTACCCCGGATAAGCTGAAGTACTTAGCGGGAACCGAACTGGCAGCGGGAATGTTTGCTAATGATGCCCTGCCAGAAGAGAAAGCAAAAGAGTTACAGGCAGTATCGATAATTCTGGAAGCGGGGGTGCAGGTATGAATCACAAACTTAACTCCCTAACCTGCTTCCTGTACGGGGAAGGTGGAAAAACTTTGGCTTCTCTCCCCAAAACCGAGAGGGGTTTGTTGCTCTCAAATCTTCCACTTACCCACTTATCCGCCAGGGATTCAAATCCCTGGCTCATACATAAAGTCCTCTCAAGAGGACTAAATGCTTTCTCGACAACGATTTCAGTCCACTTGTAGGGGCGGGTTTGGTGTTGTCTATCAACCAACAATATTTGTCATTTTTCCAGTTAAACCCGCCCCTACTTGATCTATGACGGCGATGTTTAAACTCCGGGCGGGTGAGAGCGACAAATCGGTGAATGGTGCAAAAGCTCAGTTGGTGCAAGAGGTGAGTTATGAAAGAGTTGAACGAAGAAGTTGCCCGCAAACTGGAGTTAATCCGAGAAGTCCTAACTGAAACTGGAGCGACGGGTGTCCGCCTTAAGGGAACAGACTGGTTTGCTTGGGCAACGGCTGGCGCTTCCAATACCGTGTTACTTACGGCTGAAACCGGAGTGGCAGAAGTGCTGGTAACAGTTCGAGATGCCTGGGTACTGACGGATGAAATTGAAGCCCAGCGTTTAGAAGATGAGGAACTTTCGGCGGACTTCAAGCTGCACGTTAACCCTTGGGCTGATGCTGCTGCTCGTGAATCTTTTGTACGAGAGGTGACAAATGAAGGAAATGTTCTTAGCGATCGCCCCGTCCCTCACGTAGAGAAGCGATTACCCACCTCTCTACAACCCCATAAACGGGTAATGATGTCAAGTGAGCTAGAGCGATATCGCGAAGTGGGGCGTAAGGCGAGCGTTGCGATGACAGAGGTACTATCAAAGGCTCAACCTACCTGGACAGAATATCAGCTTGCGGGTGCGGGTGCTGAAGCCTTGTGGGCGAGGGGACTGCATCCAGCGCTGACACTGGTGGCTGGTGAGAGGCGTTTGCCGCTTTACCGTCATGCTACCGCGACTGGGGAAGCAATCGGACGCATCGCGATGCTGGTGTTTTGCGCGAGGGGATATGGGTTGTATGCGAATCTTACCCGTTTTGTCTCATTTGGTTCGCTTGGGAATGAACGCGCCGAATTACACCGCCATGTCCGGGAAATTGAAGCCCAAGCACTGAATTTGTGCCAACCAGGAACATCTCTGGACGCAGTTTATCACGCTCTTGATCGGGCTTATCAACAGCACGGATATCCTAATGCAATCCGCGAACATCACCAGGGAGGAACAACGGGATATTTGGCACGAGAAATTGTGGCAAATTCTACTACTACTGACACTTTAGTAGAAGGCGTCCCTATCGCTTGGAATCCAAGTTTACCAGGAGCAAAGGTTGAAGATACTTTTGTAATTCTCCAGGATGGAACGTTGGAAAATCTGTCGTTCGATCCAAATTGGCCTGCTGTGGAAGTAGAAGGAAGGCTACGTCCTTTGCCCTTAGAGCTTACATAATAAGCGTTAGATTTCTGGCAAAGCTCAATGTTTGATTTGATACATGCAGCCGAAAATTGGGTTCCACAATGACAGGAAATTCATCTACTAGACAAATTGTAGCGATTGGG
>JANRKG010000419.1:0-3564 GCA_033763635.1 Leptolyngbyaceae cyanobacterium bins.59 | reverse complement strand
GCTGAATTCAGTTCTCACCCTCAACCCTGATGCTTTAGCAACTGCCAAAGCATTAGATCTAGAGCGTCAGGTATCTGGGCCTCGGAGTTTGCTGCATGGGATTCCCATCCTGCTGAAAGATAACGTGGATACCGTTGGCCTGCCCACCACAGCAGGTTCGGTTGCGCTTGCAGGGTCCATACCACCGGATGATGCCACGATCGCAAAACAATTGCGGGAGGCGGGGGCCATTATTCTTGGGAAGACCAATCTGACGGAATTTGCAAACTTCCTGACAAACGGGATGCCTGCGGGATACAGTTCTCTGGGAGGTTATGTCTTTAACCCCTATAACCCAGCCGCCTTGCCGGGTGGAGATGGTCGGCCTGTGCTCTCTCCGGGGGGGTCCAGTGCAGGGTCGGGCGCTTCAATCGCTGCGAATTTGGCCGTGCTTGCGATCGGGACTGAAACATCCGGTTCCATTCTGAGTCCAGCGAACCAAAACTCCCTCGTTGGGATCAAGCCAACGGTAGGGCTGACGAGCCGCGATGGAATTATTCCGATCGCAGCCACTCAAGACGTTCCGGGACCAATGGCCCGCACGGTTGCGGATGCAGCTATTATGCTGGGGGCACTGACTGGCATCGATCTCAAAGACCCCGCAACCCAGGCAAGTGACGGCAAGTTCTTTACCGATTACACCCCTTTTCTGAAGCTGGATGGATTGAGCGGGAAACGTATTGGGGTTCCCAGAGGAACCTACACAGCGAACCTTCCGGCCGATCAGTTAGCGATCTTCAACAAATCGATCGATGTCATGCGGTCTCTAGGGGCAACCGTTGTAGACGTGGATTTGCTATCTAGCTTACCTGGGTCTATTATTCTGAGTTACGAATTTAAACGGGACTTGAATGCTTACCTGGCAAGCCTGGGACCCGATGCGCCTGTGAAGACCTTGCAGGATGTCATTAACTTTAATAATGCGAATGCCTCGGTTGCCCTCAAGTACGGACAAACCCAGGCAATCTCCTCTCAGAACCGGGATCTAAACCCCGGAAGTGCCGATACAACACGCTATCTACAAGACCTTGCGAATAGCGAACTCTTTGCCCGCCAGCAAGGAATTGACAAGACCATTAATGACAATCAGCTAGATGCCCTCTTCTTTGTTGGAACTCGCGGGGCCGGGATCGCGGCACGGGCTGGCTATCCCAGCATTATTGTTCCCGCAGGGTATCTGAATAATGGCGCACCTCTGGGGATGACCTTCACCGGAAAGGCGTTCAGTGAAGCAAGCTTGATTGAACTAGCGTATGCCTACGAACAGGCAACGCTGGCCCGCCGAGCGCCAACCAGTGTGCCCATGCTCCCTGGTGAGGTCAAGGTTGTACCTGAACCGAATATTACCTTTGGCTTAAGTGGGGTTGCCCTCGCCCTGGCAATGGCAGGGCGACGCAAGCGCCAGGTTCAAGGCGTAGGCGTTAAGACAACCTGTTAAATAGGTCTGTTCTTGCTGTTGGTGATCGTCCAAGCCATTAAGAGTTTGCTCTACTTCTGATGGGAGTAGAGCAACTCTTCGATATTATTGGGATGTTGCTCTGGCTTTAAATAGAGGGTACATTCCCTGGACACCTCATCTGGATTGATTTTCTCTTGCTCACACCAAGCTTGAACACACTCGTCTGCTAAAGCGTCAATATAATCAACATTGACATTGGCGATCGGAGTATCGGGATGGCAAGTAATCAGATCGAGCAAGGTAAGGGGATTGAATTCTCGCAATTGCCCGATGACAGTGTTGTAGACGATTCCCCGATAGCGATTACCCTGTTTGAGTAACACATACACGGTAGGATGGGAGGCTGGGTAAGTCTTAGCGCTAATGATGTCACTGGCAACCCGCTTGGCATACTGTCGATGCTGTTGGAGTTTGACCTTGTGCTGGTAGTAGGGCGAAATTTCTACATCTGCTAGATCTGTTAGATCGACTTGCCCAGAACGAATTCTAACGTGAGAGGCAATCCCTGAGATACCCCTACCCTGAGTACGATCGGGGGTTTGCGTGGGCAAGTCTTCCAATCTTTGGGACTCATCAGGATGGATAATGCGATTTTCCCCATGTTGCTGAATGCCCATCAGGTCAGATGCAAGATCCGTTCCAGTTGCCAACGTAGGAACAAAAGTATAGAGGTGAAGGGTGCGAGGCTCCTGAAGTCGGATGCTCCGACTCGCCCGTTGAATTGGGTCGATCGGAGTCCAGTCGATGTCATAGTAAATCACGACGGATGCATCCTGCATCATGACATCTTCACCATTCGCACCCATTGAAATTAATACATCAGGACGCGATCGGTCTTTTTCACCTGATTGATGGGCAACGGGTGCAAACTGCTTCATTAATTTCTCAAGCTTTCGGGTTTCTTTCATTCCAAAGCTATCTAACGTTTCTTCTCGAAGGGTGGCAGCAACATTTAAATTGGGTAGAAGCGCAGACAAAGCACTCGCCAGATAGACAACAGTGGCTCGGCGTTCACAAAAAATAACGACCTTTTCCCCAACCGTTTTGTGTTTCTGGAGCAATCTGAGTAAAATTGCAAGCTTAATATCTGTTGAATAGGTTTCTTGCCGAAGTTGCTGCACAAGGGGTTCTAGCACCTTTCGCCTTTCCTCTAACGTGAAGAGAAAATTGCTTTTTGCTTTTAATTTAAAGGCATTGCTTCCACCCGGTGTGTCTAGAATTCGCTCCAGCAAAGTACGAATTGCTAACCGAGAACTGGCCCAAGCAATCTTAACTAATCGCTCAATGCTGTCTTTGTCTTTCCCCAGGAGATGACGGCTATTCAAGCGGAATAATCCACTGGTAATTGCTGGAGTCAAATCAACATCTGCATCCAGGGGAAATTCAATACTATGAAGTCTGCTCGTTGGGACATAGCACTTCGCCTCTCCATATTGGATGAAAGTTCCCTGTTCATCCTTCTGCCCATAGTAACGGGCCACATGAGAGGTGGTGAGTTGAGAGACCACAGGCAGGGAGACAAATTCTTCAGGTGTATTGACCTGCCATGCCTGTTCAGCAAATTCCGGTTCATTCAACAGAGAACGATTGTTTCCGGTATGGGGTAGCAGAAATAATTGAGTGTTTAGGGTATCTGCCTCTTTTGTGTAGGGAGAACCATTGAGCAGCAACACTTTGATGTTGTCCCGGTCCACCATCTTCCTCAGCCATTGAAAGGCTCTATGCTCAGTTCGCCTGGATTCTTGATGATTCATCCATCTGGATCGTGATTTCTCCATTCATCGCTCTCATCAATAATGAGTAGCCAGCGTTTTGTGTCAAGCGTCTCCAGGATCTCCTCAAACTGTTTAAACTGCTGAACTTGAGAGGCACCCGCCTTGTCGAGAATTTGGCGAACCAAATAGCAGAGAGGCAAACTAGCATCCAGTAACTCACGCTCCCAGGTGCGCCGAACCGCCTTGGGTCCAATCACTATCACGTTATCTATCTCGTCTGCATCCCGTAAACGCAACGCGACATGAATCGCGACAACTGTTTTGCCCAGTCCAGTTGAAGCAACCAGCATC
>JANRKG010000418.1:0-2525 GCA_033763635.1 Leptolyngbyaceae cyanobacterium bins.59 | reverse complement strand
CCAGAGACTACCGATCGCAGACTTAATACCAGAGGCGATCGCTAACCCCGTAAAGCCAAGCTCCGCCTGCCGATCTCCAAGGGCGGTGCGACAGGCGCTTAAAACCATCATCTCGATCGGACGGGCGTTCGGATCATCCCATTTCATCTCGCGGGCAAGGGATTGTAATTGATCCAACGACAGCCGACTATCCCAAAACTGAATGTAAGAATTTTGGATTTGTCCAGACTGAAATTCAGCGTGAGTTGCCAGGTGAATCACGTCAGCTTGTTGCTGCTGACTCTTAGTTTTGAGTGTTTCCAGGGTGAATTGCTGGTTCAAAAATGTGTTTGTCTGGGAAATGGTTCGGGCAATAAAAGACAGTTCGGGGGGAACCGCAGGAAGAGGCACTTGAGCGGGAAAGCGATCGGCTCCCATTGCGAGAACCCGTAAATCGCTCTGACGGCGATAGCGCAAATCTGTTAACCCAAAGCTGGGCACCATCACAACTTTGTACTTCTCAATCACAAATTGCTTGCCATCGTACAGGGCTGCCAGTGGGATTGAGCGAAATCCAACATCCATGACGAAGACCAGGGTGTCAATTCGTTTTTCCCGCAGGGTTGGTTCCAGGGGAGCCACGAGCCACTGATAGACTTGCTGAGCCGGAACCAAATACTCTTCGGGAGTGCTATTAACGTCCGTTGTTAACTGCCGGAGTTGTTGCAAGACAGACCGAACCGACTCTCGATTCGTAACAGCGACCTGTGTGCGAAAAACCTGGGGAGCAGCAGGGGTCGTCAATGGCCCTGAATCAGCCAGAAGTGCGACTTGAAGGGGAGAACGAGCGGTGCGGGGAGGGGTTGGAAAAACTGCCAGGAGATCGATCGCCGACTCCAGAGACGTGACAAAAATCGCGGCTGGATTGGTGCCCGTCTGCTGGGCAACCTGACTGAGCCGATCGCTCACTTCCTGTAGGTCAGGGACACTGCCATAAAAACTGACCCCCAGGTGCTCCTGATACTCAACCGCTTTCAACTCTTCTAGCAGGGGCACCGCATCACGGGGAGAGGCTTGCTGCAACAGAGCCTCAAACGCGGGTCGATCGATCTGGGAGCGTCCGGTCTGGGTTTGTTGGATCAGCACTGGCTCAATGACCCGTGGCCCTGCATCTTCGGATAAGGGTTGATTCCATGCTGGCAGGGTGGCGATGAGCAAAATGCCCAGCGTCAAACTAAAGGTCAGCCAAAATTGCCAGAACCCTCTTCTCATCTGCATCTCTCCACTCCCTTAAAACCTGAATCCGTAGCCAATACTGAAGATAAACCGGGCACCGACCCCAGCATTGTTGGCAAGATCGGTCACAGCAGGTGTAATGACAAGGGGCACTCCGGCAAAGGGGACCACTGAAGTGCCGATCGTCCAATCCTGTCCACTCCACTCAGCAATCACATTAACAGGTTCCAGTACACGCACAGCAATACTACCGAATACCCCTACGGAATAAAGACCTTGATTGACATCAGGGATCGAACGAAAATTGCCACCGCCAACCCCCAGGGAAAGGTAGATTGCACTGAAGGGCTGAGTTGTCTCTTCCTCCAACCGAAATGCTTTGGTGACTACGCCGTATACGGAACTGCTGGTCGGATAATCTCCCCAAACAATGAAATTTTGAACCCCCACCGCCACCGAAACATCCTCTGGTAAATCTCGATTCACCTTCAAGCTCACGGTTCCCGCCTGGAAAACTCCCCGGCGCAGCGTTGAAGTCGATGTAATCCCCACATCTATCCCCACTGCCCGTCCGGCATCCCCTAGCCCAATTCCGATCCCGATCGCTCCATCCGTATCATTCACAAATCGGGTGCGCTCTTGAAATCCGATGCCAATGCCAACATCCCCTAAAGGAGCACTGTAGGCCGAGGGAGTCAGGAGGGTAATACTGGGGGTAATTTGCTGACGACCCGGACGCAGCGGAACCTGCTTGGGTCGGAAGGGGGGAGAATCTGCATCTTGGGGTTGGGTGCGTAAGGAGGGGGCAGATTCCTGGGGAGTAGGCGTTTGGGTCAAAATGAGATCAGAGGACGATCGTAAATGCTGCAATGACTCTGGTGACACCGTCTGTGCTTGGCCTTCAACCCCAATCAACAGTCCGCTTAACAGGATGCCTAAACCCAAGCGCTGGCAGAATAATGGCATTTCTCAATGTCCGCAGATTCCAAGTGATAGTCATCCTCCATTGTTTCATTAGATAAAAAGATTTCTCCGGGAAATTTTATTTTTCTGAAAAATTCATATTCGTAGGTCATGGGAGACCACGAAGCGTCCCTGAGGAGATATCTCCGGCTGCGGGTGAAATGGGAGAAAGGCACCAATCAATAAACTGGTCAAAAAGACGAGCGTTGTACTGACACTGAAGCGGGGAGTCGTCCCTTTTGGGGTTTGAACAGGCTCCTCTAGTCGATGAACTTCTAATGTGTTCGTTTTGTTGGGATGGAAGGTTGAATTTAGCATAGACTTGAATTTGCACCGTGAATTCTGGG
>JANRKG010000417.1:0-13026 GCA_033763635.1 Leptolyngbyaceae cyanobacterium bins.59 | reverse complement strand
GCTCATGGCGCATATTTATCTGGTTTGCGTGCAGCTCAAGAAATCCTGGAAATATAATCTGGTGTTGCCCAACAACGCCCATGCACACCGACCGCCGAAAGTTAATCGGTTATGATGCACAGGTTATCTACAGCGGGTGATTGGGAACGCTAGCTCTCAAACGCTGGGTATGGGTTTGGGTTAAAGGCGGTTGGCGAAATGAGATCGCAAGTCAATCCTGAAGGTTACTCATGAGGGTTTTTAACGATAACAAAGAATTCGGGTTTGCACTAGATATGGAGTTTGCACCTTCAGTACAATTGGAACCTGTGCTGTTTCTGCGAAGTTCTATGTCTACCCCCTCCGCTGCTCCGTTCTCCCCTGAAGAAATTGCATCCGAAGGCATCAAGCCCGAAGAGTATGAAGAGATTGTCCGGCGGTTGGGTCGCCACCCCAACAAAGCCGAGTTGGGCATGTTTGGGGTGATGTGGTCTGAGCACTGTTGCTACAAAAACTCTCGCCCTCTACTCAAGCAGTTTCCAACTCAAGGGCCACGAGTGTTGGTCGGTCCCGGAGAAAATGCGGGGGTGGTGGATCTGGGAGATGGGTTACGGTTGGCCTTCAAAATCGAATCCCACAACCACCCGTCAGCAGTGGAACCCTTTCAGGGGGCCGCAACCGGGGTTGGGGGCATTCTGCGAGACATCTTCACGATGGGCGCAAGGCCGATCGCTGTCCTCAATTCCCTCCGCTTTGGCGATTTGGAAGATGCTCGGACTCGGCGACTGGTGGAAGGGGTCGTGTCAGGGATCTCCCATTATGGAAATTGCGTTGGAGTTCCCACCGTAGGCGGTGAGGTGTACTTCGATCGCGCCTATTCTGACAATCCCCTGGTGAACGCAATGGCACTGGGCCTGATGGAAACCCCAGAGATTGTGAAGGCGGGGGCGGTGGGGATTGGGAATCCGGTTCTGTATGTGGGGTCTACAACGGGGCGGGATGGCATGGGAGGAGCCAGTTTCGCCAGTGCGGAATTGAGTGAAGAGTCGATGGACGATCGCCCCGCGGTTCAGGTGGGCGATCCCTTCCTGGAAAAATCCCTGATCGAGGCTTGTCTGGAGGCATTTAAGACGGGAGCGGTGGCAGCGGCTCAGGATATGGGGGCAGCGGGGATTACCTGCTCTACTTCAGAAATGGCAGCAAAGGGCGGTGTGGGGATTGAACTGGACCTGGACCTCATTCCGGTACGGGAATCGGGAATGGTGCCCTACGAGTATCTCCTCTCGGAATCTCAGGAAAGAATGTTGTTTGTGGCCCACAAAGGACGGGACCAGGAACTCATTGACATCTTCCACCGTTGGGGGCTGCACGCGGTCGTCGCCGGAACGGTGATCGCCGACCCGATCGTGCGGATTTTGTTCCAAGGGGAGGTCGCAGCGGAAATCCCGGCAACTGCCCTGGCAGACGATACGCCGATCTACCACCGGGAACTCCTGAAAGAGCCGCCGGAGTATGCCCGGAAAGCCTGGGAATGGACGATCGCCCAACTACCTCCCTGCGATGCCACAGGCATTTCCGTTGCAGGAATTTCGAAATCCTGGACGGCTGTTCTTCTGCAATTACTGGATACGCCGACGATCGCCAGCAAACAATGGATCTATCGCCAATACGATCATCAGGTGCAGAACAATACGGTCCTCCTGCCGGGGGGCGCAGATGCAGCGGTGATTCGGGTACGGCCCCAAGTGGGCGGGGTCGATCGGGCCGCAGGTGCCCCGGTGCCGGGAGTGGCAGCAACGGTAGACTGCAACAGTCGCTATGTGTACCTGAATCCCTATGAAGGCGCGAGGGCAGCGGTGGCAGAAGCCGCTCGAAACCTGAGTTGTGTGGGGGCTGAACCCCTGGCGGTGACGGATAACTTGAATTTTGGTAGCCCTGAGAAGCCGATCGGGTACTGGCAACTGGCAGAAGCCTGTCGGGGTCTGGCAGAAGCCTGTCGTGAACTGTCAACGCCCGTGACAGGGGGGAATGTCTCCCTCTATAACGAAACGCTGGATGCGGACGGCAAGCCCCAGCCCATCTACCCCACTCCGGTTGTTGGGATGGTAGGGTTGATTCCTGACCTGAATCAGATTTGTGGGCAGGGCTGGCAAGGAGAAGGCGATCGCATCTACCTGCTCGGTCTGCCCCTGGAAACAGTTTCGTCAGTCGTCAGTCTGGGTGGCTCGGAATACCTGGCTCAGGTTCATCAGACGATCGCCGGACAGCCGCCCCACATTGATATCGAACTGGAACGGTGGGTCCAGGTGGCCTGTCGGGAGGGAATCCGGCGGGGATGGGTACGATCGGCCCACGACTGTGCCGAAGGAGGACTGGCAGTGGCGCTGGCAGAATCCTGTATTAGCGGACAACGGGGCGCACACATTCAATTGCCGATCGCTTCAACGAATCCCCCATCCCAACCTCGATGGGATTATCTCTTGTTTGGAGAAGGGGGCGGCAGAATTTTGGTGTCGGTTGCATCAAATCGATCCCAAGAATGGGAATCCTACCTACAGGAGTTCCTGAAGCGGTATTGGCAACCATTGGGATCTGTCGGGAGTCAGGGGGGAAATCTCCAAATCCTGACTGCCGATCACCACTCCTTAATGGACGCTAGCATGGCGGAAGTAAGGGAGCGGTGGGCCAATGCAATTGAACGGCGAATGGGGGATGGGTAATGGGGAAATGGGCTAATTCTTATCCATTCCCCATTCCCTACTCCCAAGTAATCCCGCGATTAGCATTTGATTAAGTCGTTCTTAAGAAAGATTGCGATACGATGGTTGTGTTCGCTAATCCGGAACAGGTTCTCGTTCACACTGATTTCGATCGTTCCCATCTACGACCTCATCAGGAGCTAAACTTTCCCATGTCCAATCATTCTGATCTGCCTTCGTCTCTTCCTGCTCAGCATGATGAAGCGTCTGGTCTAGCCTTTGATGATGCTTCAGATGCAACCCTTGAAAAGGCGGATCGCCCTGAAGAAGCGTGTGGTGTCTTCGGAATTTATGCCCCGGAAGAGGATGTTGCGAAGCTGACCTACTTTGGGCTATATGCGCTCCAACATCGCGGTCAGGAATCCGCTGGGATTGCAACCTTTGAAGGAGAACAAATTCATCTTCATAAAGAGATGGGCCTGGTGTCTCAGGTTTTTAACGAAACGATTTTGGCAAAAATGCCCGGAAGTTGGGCCGTCGGGCATACTCGTTATTCCACGACGGGTTCTAGTCGCGTGGTGAACGCCCAACCAGCTGTGATTCCCAGTCGTTTGGGATCGCTTGCATTGGCCCATAATGGCAATCTGGTCAATACGGCTATTTTGCGCGAAGAACTCCTGAAACGCAATTGTAATCCCGTGACCACCACTGATTCTGAGTTGATTGCCTTCGCGATCGCCGAAGAAGTGAACGATGGTAAGGGGTGGTTGGAGGGCGCAATCAGTGCGTTTCACCGCTGCCAGGGGGCTTTTAGTCTGGTCGTGGGGACTCCGGAAGGGGTCATGGGGGTGCGCGACCCCCACGGCATCCGGCCGCTGGTCATCGGTACGTTGCCTAAGAACAATGAGACGGCAGCAGTGCGGTACGTGCTTGCTTCTGAAACCTGTGCACTGGATATCATCGGGGCAGAGTACCTCCGAGATGTGGAACCAGGGGAAGTGGTCTGGATTACAGAGTCAGGGATGGCTTCTTTCCACTGGAGCCAGAAGCCCCAGAAGAAGCTTTGCATCTTTGAGATGATCTACTTTGCTCGTCCCGATAGTGTCATGAACGAGGAAAGCCTGTACAGTTATCGGATGCGAATTGGGCGACGGCTGGCAACAGAGTCTCCCATTGATGCGGATCTGGTGATTGCGGTGCCCGATTCAGGGATTCCCGCTGCGATCGGCTTCTCCCAGGTTTCCGGTATTCCCTATGCTGAGGGACTGATTAAAAATCGCTATGTCGGTCGAACCTTCATTCAACCGACCCAGGCCATGCGAGAATCGGGCATTCGGATGAAACTGAATCCCTTGAAAGATGTCCTGTTTGGCAAACGGATTATTTTGGTGGATGACTCGATCGTGCGGGGAACCACCAGCCGCAAAATTGTGAAGGCGCTGCGAGATGCGGGTGCCCTAGAAGTTCACATGCGGATTTCTTCCCCACCTGTCACCCACCCCTGCTTCTATGGCATCGACACCGATAGCCAGGATCAACTGATTGCGTCAACCAAATCGGTTGAAGAAATCACGAAACAAATTGGGGTAGATTCCCTGGCCTATCTCAGTTGGCAGGGGATGCTAGAAGAAACCCGTGAGAACGTGGAAGGCTTCTGTTCTGCTTGCTTCACGGGAGACTACCCGATCACCATTCCAGAGATGGTAAAGCGATCGAAACTCCTGCTGGAAAAAGTCTAAAACCAACTGGAGGATGTAAGGGTTGGGGAGTGGGAAGTAGGGTAGAACGGACATTACCTCTATTCCCCTGTGTTACCGACTCCCCACCCTAAACCCTGGCAAGTGAGCCTCATCCTCGCAATGGGGATTCTGGCTGTCTCGACGGCGGCGGTTTTTGTTCGCCTATCGCTGGCAGCCGCAGAGACTCAGGGGGTCGGATTCAGTTTGTTTTTGGCGGCCTCGCGCATGGCGATCACCGCCCTAATTCTCCTCCCGGTTTGGCGATCGGTGGCTCAGTCACGGCCTTCTCGATCAAGTTTAGGATATGCAGCGGCAGCGGGGGTGTTGCTGGCGGTTCACTTTGCCTTCTGGATCACTTCTCTTTCCTACACCTCGATCGTCGCTTCCACAACCCTGGTGACGACGAATCCCATCTGGGTCGCCCTGATCTCGTGGATCTGGTTTGGGGAGAAGATGTCCTGGCAGCGGGCGATCGGGATTGGGATTGCGCTCTCTGGAAGTCTATTGGTTGGGTTGGGGGATGCCGGAGGGGATGCTGGCAGTGCGCCGATCCTGGGGGATTTTCTGGCATTAGCGGGAGCCTGGGCTGTTAGTCTGTACTTTCTGTTAGGCCGAGAGGCCCAACGGCGAGGGTTGGGAACCACGCAGTATATTACCGTTGCTTACAGTACCGCTGCGATCGTTCTGCTCCCCTTGCCTGGGATCTTCCAAACCCCTTACGAGGGCTATCCAGGTGCGGTGTATGGATATGTCTTGTTGATGGCGATCGTGCCCCAACTAATCGGTCACACTAGCTTCAACTGGGCGGTGCGGTGGGTATCTCCAACCCTGGTGACACTTACCATTTTGTTTGAGCCTGTGTTTGCCAGCCTGTTGGGGTATTTTCTGTTTCGGGAAGTGCCCAAGCCGCTTGTATTGGTAGGGGCTGGGGTGATTTTGGCGGGAGTGGCGATCGCAGTTCTGGGAAGTCGTGTGGAGAAAGTTTCAGATCCAGAGCGATAACGCTAGTATTTCCCGATTACCCATCCCTGCGTTGATAGACGAGGAATCCGGCGATCGTATCCAATAATGCTTCCGGTTCATCTGCCCGGACGGAATGCCCACTTTCTTCGAAGATTCGCAAATCACAATTAGGAATGGCGTGGGCAATGTCTTCTGAAAATTCGGGGGCACAAATCCAATCGTGCCGTCCGCCAATCACCAGGGTGGGAGCCGTAATTTTCGGTAATTGATCCAACACGTTATAGGTTCGCAGAAAGCCACCGAATGCCTGATTAATTGCATCCGGGGAGAGAATCGCCCGATCCCAGGAAGTGGCTGCTGCTTGTGGGTTGTAAGTGCGGGAGTAGAGGGGACCGAGCAGACGAAAGTATTCCTGCAAATGGGCCTCATCTCGAAACGTCCCATCCCAGAGATGTTGCGCGATCGTCTGCTGTTCCTCTGTCCCAATTTCCGCCAGGGTTTGCTGTGCTTTTTGTAAAAAACGAGAATCGGGGGTTGTGGCGACGACGATCAGGTGGGAAACATGCTGGGGATAGCGACTGGCGTAGGTCAGAGCCACCATGCCACCGTAGGAAAAGCCAATCACCACAATCTTTCCCAATCCGAGATACTGGCGCAGGGCTTCCATGTCCTCAACGTTATTGTCCAGGGTGTAGGTTTCCTTCGCTCCCCGTGCCGATCGTCCCTGGCCCCGATGGTCGAAGTACACCAGTTGCAATTTGCGCCGGAGGGGCGACAGGGCGGGCTTGAACCCCGTGTGATCTGCTCCAGGTCCCCCATGTACCAGAAACGCGACGGACTTTTCCTTCATCCGGGGACCATCGGGAACTAATCCTGCTCCTTCAATATCAAAATAGATTTCTGTGTCACGAATCTTTGCTCGCATGCAGTCCGGCCCTCAAATTTTCCCATGTTAAGTTACCGTGATGAAGGGCACACGAACTCCCCAGGAAAGCGAGAGTGCAACCATGTCATCCTCTGAATCGTCCCTCGATCGCCCCCAACCTGCAACTGTTTCTATCTCGCCAAAAAAGTCGGGCAAGGATGCGGGGTTAGCCCCCCTCTTGTTAACGGTGGTGGAATTGCTGCGGCAGTTGATGGAAGCCCAGGTGATTCGCCGCATGGAGGAGGGCAACCTGAGCGATGCGGATCTGGACCGAGCGGCTGAAAGTCTGCGCAAACTGGAGGAACAGGTGTTGCGGCTCTGCGAGGTGTTTGAAATTGATCCAGCGGATCTCAATATTGACCTGGGAGACATCGGCACGCTTCTACCAAAATCAGGCTACTATCCGGGGGAGACCTCTGCGAACCCGTCTATTTTGGAACTACTCGATCGCCTTCTGAATACGGGAGTGGTCGTCGAGGGGGATCTGGAATTGGGTCTGGCCCAACTAAACCTGGTCCACGCCAAGCTAAAACTCGTTCTGACTTCAAAACCACTTGAATAGCTATGGGATATGGTCTTTATCTATACGGCATCTTTCCGCCTCCTGGTCCCCAGCATTTGCTGCTAAAAGGGCTGGACCAACAACCTGTTCATGCCCACAATTTAGATGGGTTTGTCTTCCTCTATTCGGAGGCGAAACAGGATCGCTACCTGGCCAGTCGCCGCAATCTGCTGGATCATGAGAAAGTGCTGGAACAGGCCATGCATGAAGGGTTTCGCACCCTGTTACCCCTGCAATTTGGGCTAATTATCGACACCTGGGAAACCGTGACGGAACAACTCACAAAGCCCCACCAGGAGAGCTTGCACCAACTCTTTGCCAAACTGGACGGCAAACGCGAAGTGGGGGTCAAGATTTTTTGGGACAGTGGCGCAGAACTGCAACTGTTGATGGATGAGAATGAAACCCTACGCGGAGAACGCGATCGTCTGGAAGGGAAGAACCTGAGCATGGATGAGGTGGTTCAGGTGGGGCAGGCGATCGAACGGGCCATGCAAGAACGACAGCAGGGGATTGTCGAGACATTTCGGACGACTCTAAATTCGCTGGCGATAGAGGTGGTAGAGAATGACTTACTCACGGATGCGATGATCTACAATGCTGCCTACCTGATTCCCTGGGATGGGGAATTGAAGTTTAGCCATACGGTTGAGCAATTGGATCAGCAGTATGGAGGCCGCTTGCGGATTCGGTACAACAATTTCACGGCTCCATTTAACTTTGCCCAACTCGATCGCCTGACATAGCAGGTCGCTTAGAAAAAGATGCGGGAGACACGAAACTTCGCGTCTTTACAGGATTGCGAGGGTCATAATTGAGTTGGGATGATTCGGAGGATCTATGCTGTTGAAGTTGCTGTTAGCCCCATTAACGGGGCCGCTGGATGGGTTGGTATGGCTGGGGGAACAGATTCAGGAACGGGTTGATTCGGAAGTAGACGATCGCGACAACCTGAAGAAGCGTTTGCTGGCCCTTCAATTAGCCTTCGACATGGGCGATATCGAAGAGGAAGTATTTGAGGCTCAGGAGGAAGAATTGTTGTTGGCAATTCAGGCGATGGAGGATGCCGCCCGGGAAGAAGAGGAATAAAATCTTGAAGAATCTTTATTATTCTTCTTTGAGATAGAGGTGAGGACTCATCCACTGTCCTAGCCTGGAGGTATTGTGATGGCTAGAGCAGAATGAATAATAAACCCCTTTCTCCCCAAACAAAATCCCAGGCAAAACGGGTAGCCCAATCGGCGGATCGCCCTGAAATGGTTCTGAAGGAACTGGAATCAGAATCCCGCAAAATGTACGAGGGTAAGTTTAAACGGTTGTATGTGGGACCCGGTTAAATCTATAGGTTAACCGTCAAGGTTAAGCGTAAAGTTTGAATGTTCGATCCAACGCTGACCCTTGTGAATCAATAAAGTCAGATGGGTTGCAACGAAGTCAAAGTGAATGGATTGAGTTTGAAATTCAGGCCAAGCCGCTTTGAAATGGTCACGAGACAAATCTCGAAAGGCAACAGTCATGTGAGGAGCGAAAGGACGTTGCTCGTCAATCGGATTTACAAGATTAAAAACAGTTTTGAACTCCTGTATCAGGTCTTGCCGTAGATGCAGGAGTTCAGAACTTTTGACCACATCCACATAGATCACTCTGGGTGGAAATGCCCCAAACCCGTTCAGGGTGATGGGAATGGCTGGATGGGTTTGGGCAAAAAGGTACAGTTGGTTCTGAATGGTTGAAACGTCGTCGATCGCCCATTCAAAGGGAGGTTGCAGCGTAATATGGGGCGGAGACTTCAAAGCCGCTTTGCTGTCGTAGCGATCGGCAAATTGCTGCTTGATCGCACTCACCTGGACCTGAATCTCTTCCGGCGGGAGCAGGGCAACGAAGAAACGACATGGGGATATACGATTAGACTCCATGAGTCACCTACCATGAGGGTGATAAAAATCCGTAAAACAGAAGCCTCGCTTGACTTATCACCCTTTCCCAAATCTAGCTTGACTTTTGCTCCTTCTTCTTAACTTGTCAGGAATGGGCTTACGCTCAGTTCTTGCTGGCACTGTGTCAATTGGAGGCGGATAGAAAACTAGAAGTGAGGCTGCAACGGGCACTCGGCGAAGCTCAACTCCATTGCTGGTACTCCTTTTTTATAAAGGGTAGAGAAAATTTTGGTCAAGCAACTCTAGCAACGTATGGAATAGCAGGGACAGGATGTTCAAGGTCGCAAGCAGTGAGGAGAGGTGCTGTTTCCCATGCCCGAAATTGTGTTCTAGATTGTAGCCTTTGGTCTTCAGTGTGTTGTTATTCTCGTTTTCGACCTTCCAACGGGTACGCCCTGCTAGAACGACCTCTGCCACGTTTTCGTCGCTCAGGGGGTGATTGGTAACGAACGAATTTTTATATTCGCCATACTGAGAATTGCTGATGGATAAGCTTTAGGCGATTTCTGGAAAAGAGTTTACCAGTGGGTTGTCCTTCGACTGCGCTCAGGGCACAGAAGCTGGTTGAGCGAAGCCGGAACCAGCAGGGAAATTGTTTTCCAGAGATCTCCTGATCAATGACCTGTTCAAAGGAAGCGGTAGGCCAGAACTCCGGTATTACAGGGCTCGTAAAGTTATCTTAAGGATTTCTTTAAGAAGTAATGCTAAAAATCTGCCCGACTCTCCCTTAAAGTTACAGTTCATTGCGAACAATTCAGAGGGTTGAGCAAACCGTGATACTTTCTGTAATCAAATTGATAACTTAAAGTTCGGGAGAGAGAACGCTTTGAGTTTCCAGTCACGAATTTCCCCTCGCACAGAATCTAGTGCTATTCGTCAAGATAGCCACGAAGATATCCGTGAAGACTTCAGTGAGTATGTAGCCCATCTGCAACTTCACATGGCGTTACAAACTCGCAATCTTGTTCCGACCCTAACCAAGGCTTCTGATAGCCGAGAACAACTTCTACAACAGACCCAGGCGGATTTTGAAAAGCTCATCTCCCGCCAGGTTCTCTAAATTTCCATACCCCAAGACTCATAACCCATCTCAGGCTGTTTGTAGCTTATTGTTACAGGCAGCCTTTTTTTGTTGCCTGGTTTTTCTGCTTGTCTTTTCTATTGAGGGCAAAAAATCAGCTTTGTCAACGGGTTGACTCTCCCTTCAAGCCCTCAAATCAACCTCACCCGATCGCACTGTTTGAACTACCTCGCTGGGTGAATCCAAGAGTAGCTATAGCCTTTAAGGTAAATAGAATACTGGCCTAGCAATCTTAGCCCCTGGATAGACGGTGATCGGCATCCAGGCTTCCATGATCTAAGATCAAGAGAGTTTACATTCCTTTACATTGGAGATCTGGATTTTGAACGTTTTACGCACTCTGGAACCTAAAACACGAAAAGATTTAGGAGTGTTGTTTACAACAGGGTTGCTGTTTTGGTCCAGTCTTGCATCTCTATTGCCAATTCTGCCTCTATACATTGAATCTCTCAAAGGCACCAGTCAGGATATTGGGATTGTGATGGGAGCTTTTGCGATCGGACTCCTGGTATTCCGGGCGCAGATTGGACGAATCGCCGATCAGCGTGGTCGCAAAGGGGTGTTGTTTTTGGGGATGGGGGTAGCGACCCTCGCGCCTCTGGGATATTACTTTGTGCAGTCGATTCCCCTATTGATTGCGATCCGGGCCTTTCATGGGATTAGTATTGCCGCGTTTACCACTGCCTACAGTGCGCTTGTCGTAGACATCTCGCCAGAAAGGACCAGAGGAGAACTAATTGGATACATGACATTAGTGAATCCTCTAGGAGTTGCGATCGGTCCTGCCCTGGGGGGCTGGGTGCAGGCATGGGCCGGATATGGGCCGATGTTCCTGATTTCTTCTGCCCTGGGGATGGTCGGTTTAGTTTGTACGATGCAAGTGCAGGAAAGTCAGACGATGCGAGAAGTGCCCCCTCGCGATCGAACCGTTCCAGAGCGCTTCTGGAGTATGTTGTTCGAACCCCGGATGCGAATTCCAGCCATCGTGTTGCTTATTGTGGGAATTGCCTTTGGCACCTTAAGTACCTTTGCGCCCCTTCTGATTAAGGAGAGTCAGGTGGGGCTGAATCCAGGATTATTTTATACGGCGGCGGCGGTTGCCAGCTTTAGTGTCCGGCTCTTTACGGGACGAGCCTCCGATCGCTATGGTCGAGGGTTATTCATGACCATTAGTTTGCTCCTCTATGCAGTTTCGATGGTGATTCTATGGTCAGCGACCAGTGCTACTGCCTTCCTGGTGGGAGCCTTTTTAGAGGGAGCCGGAGCCGGAATGCTCATTCCCATGACTGCTGCGTTGTTAGCCGATCGTTCTCATCCCCATGAGCGGGGCCGCACTTTTGGACTGTGCATGGTGGGGTTTGACCTGGGAATGGCGATCGCAGGGCCAACGCTAGGGTCCGTTGCGGATCAAATCGGTTATCGAAATGTATTTGGAGTAGTCGCCATTCTGGTTTGCCTGGACATTTTGATCTTCCTAATTTTCTCTAGCAAAGATCCGCGCCGCTCCTTCCAATTTGCGTTAGGACAGGGGCAAGATCTGTATGCATTACCCCGTGCCTGAGAATAGAGACGCGAAGTTTGCCAGAGATACGAAATTTCGCGTTTTTACTAAAACGAAAGAGGGGTATAGATAATTGAGAAATGCAACCCGTTTTCCTGCCAGGTTTTGGCTTCCCGATTCACAGAAATAAGGGGAATCCCCCATTCCAGACGGGCAGTTAGGTTACTCATTTGCAGTCGTAGCCCCAGCCCAACGGAGACCAGCGAATTTTGAGCATCACTGCCGGATGCGAGATTCCAGCCTGTTCCTCCGTCAATAAAGGGGACTACCTGAAACAGGGCACCAACTTCTGGAATGCGAATCAGAGGCACTCGCACCTCAGCGGACCCAAAAAAGCCATTGTCCAGCAGCAGCAGATCCTGTCGATATCCCCGCACACTGTCTAATCCCCCAATGCCAAACTGCTCCAGGCCCACCAGCGGGCGATCGGCGACCTGTAAATCCGATCGCAGCAGCAACAGAGTATCGGGGGCTAACAGCCGGACATATTGGGCCTGTCCTCGCCAGGTGAAGAACCGTCCATCGGGGGGGGCAGGATTGAGGGTACTTCCCAGCGTCTCCAGGCCGATACTGAATTGGGACCGCATCGCTAGCACCTGTTCCGTGTTGCGATCGGTCCATTCTTGAAACAACCGTAGCGCAGTCACTCTCAGCTTTCCGTCATTCGCAGCCCTGGCCCCAAAAGAAATCCGTTCCCCCAGAATGTTGAACGAGGCTTCGCTTTCCCGATAAGACCCCGTAATCCCAAACGCAAATTCTTGAGCGGGAGTCCGGTAAAGGGGTTGGCGCAATGTCACTTCGTAATAGCGGGAACTGGAGAGAATATCCAGGATGTTGAATGGGCGTTCAATCACACGGGCAGACGAAGACCCGTAGTTTAGGGTGAGGGTGCTGTTATAGGGACTGATGGGGAGGGTATATCCCATATCCAGGCTATCGCTGCCGTCCGTGTTGGTATATCCCACGCTGACACTATCCCCCAGTCCTAACAGATTCGCCTCAGTCAGTTGAATGCGCCGTCGATCGCTACCGACACTAGGCGATCGGGCATTGTCGTAGATGAGATTGGCGTTGAAGGTTTTGCCCTCCGTTACCTTCACCAACAGCAAACTTTTGCCGGGACGGGTTCCTGCCGTGAGATCAGCGGAAATGGTGGCAATCAGGGGGTCGAGTTGCAGGAGTTGGAGCGCTTGCAAAAGGTGTTCCCGGTTGAGGGGTTTGCCAACTGCCACCGCTAGCCGACTGCGGATATAGCCTGAATCAAGACGATTTGTACCACTGACCTGAATGCCTTCCAGTTCTCCCTCAATCACCTGGATTTGCACCACTCCGCCCTGCAAACGCTGGGGAGGAATCAAGGCTCCAGAGGTGATGTAGCCACGATCGAAATACAGTTGTGTCACTGCCGATCGCGCCTCGAAGAGTTCCGTCAGGGAAATGGGTCGTCCGACGAAGGGGCGCGTGACGGTTGCCAGGTCCTCCGGACTGAAGACGGTACTGCCTACTATCTCAAAGCGTTCTACTGTAATCGTTTCAGGAGAATCGGGGAGGAATGGACCCGCAGGGGAGGGAAGCAGGGG
>JANRKG010000416.1:0-20422 GCA_033763635.1 Leptolyngbyaceae cyanobacterium bins.59 | reverse complement strand
CTTCCGAAGATGTGGTCGTGAGCAAAGTAGGGCGGGAACTGTACGAAAAATTCTTTCGTAACTACACCCGCAAACAATGGGGAATGGACCCTTCGGAGTTAGATAAATCTGTAACGGCTCGTGTTCCGACCCGCACTAATCGAGACGATCGCTACTTCACGGATACCTATCAGGCGATGCCTTTGCATGGCTTCACGCGCATGTTTGAAACCATGCTAACCCATCCAAATATTCGAATTCTGCTCAACACCGATTATCGGGAAGTGCAAAAGATTATTCCTTATCGGGAAATGATCTACACAGGGCCAGTGGACGAGTATTTCGATTATCAGTTTGGTAAATTGCCCTATCGATCGCTAGACTTCAAGCACAAAACCCACGATCGATCCCTGTTCCAAAAAGCTCCAGTAGTTAACTACCCTAACGAGCATTTGTATACTCGCATCACCGAGTTCAAATACTTGACCGGACAGGAACACGCCAAAACCAGCATTGTATACGAGTATCCCAATGCCGAGGGTGATCCCTATTACCCCGTTCCCCGTCCCGAAAATGCGGAACTCTACAAGAAGTACAAAGAACTGGCGGATGCCACGACCGGAGTTCATTTTGTGGGACGGCTGGCCACCTACAAATACTACAACATGGATCAGGTGGTTGCTCAGGCGTTGGCTATCTTTGCCAAACTGGCGGAGCGTCCCACCTGGCATCCCGAAGAGGAAAGTCTGCCTACCAGGAAGGGAATTACTCCCGATCGAGTATCGAACGGATCTTCTGTGAAACCCCTCAGTCCCTCTGGTGTTACTGCAAATGGCAAACCAGAGCAACAGAGTAATGGGAAATCCCTCACTTCCATTTAGCCCCTACACTCACTTCCCACCTCTTTCCTTCTATCCCTTCCTGGGAGGGATGCCCGAAGGGCGGGGTGGGTCAGGGGAGCAAGCGATTAAGCGACTGCTTTTGCGAGCGCAAAACCCACCCCTCCCCCTCCCAGGAGGGGATTAAAAAAAATCTAGATACATAGTAGCCCTCTGAGGAAGGGGGTGACGGGGAGAGTAGTCCATCAAACATTTGTGATGAGTTAGACAATTCCGGCGAAGTCCAAACCCGAAAAATTGTCAATTGGGAAAGGTGAGAGAGTGAGCAATTTAAACCAGATCCCATCGACTCTGGAACTGTGGGGTGGCGTTGAATGCACCCTGAATCGAGTTGGCGATCGTTACTTTGATCAACTGGAACGCAACGGGCATGATACCCGGTTAGAAGACATCGATCGCTTTTCAGAATTAGGCATTAAAGCCCTCCGCTATCCTGTTTTATGGGAACGGGTCGCCCCCGATGGACTCGAACACGCTGATTGGTCCTG
Organism: Leptolyngbyaceae cyanobacterium bins.59; assembly: GCA_033763635.1. GTDB lineage: Bacteria > Cyanobacteriota > Cyanobacteriia > JANRKG01. Next base: position 19,056 of record JANRKG010000416.1, on the reverse strand, counting down.
GGCAGATGAGCGGTTAGCATACCTGAAGGAAATGGAGATCCGCCCGATCGTGGGTCTGGTTCATCACGGCAGTGGTCCCCGCCACACCAGCCTGACTGATCCCAACTTTGCAACAGGTCTCGCCCAATTTGCCCAGGCCGTTGCCCTCCGTTACCCCTGGGTCGAATATTACACCCCCGTCAATGAACCCCTGACAACGGCCCGATTTAGCGGGTTGTATGGTCACTGGTATCCCCATGCTCAGGATGATTTGAGCTTTCTGCAAGCATTAGTTAATCAGTGTCGAGGGGTTGTCCTCTCAATGCAGGAAATCCGGCAAATTAACCCAAATGCCAAACTGGTCCAAACCGAGGATTTGGGTAAAATTTTTGGAACCCCGCTCCTCCGCTATCAAGTTGAGTTTGAGAATGCGCGACGGTGGTTATCGTTTGATTTGCTCTGTGGTCGCGTCGATCGAAACCATGAGCTATGGGAATACCTGGGCTGGGTTGGAATTGATGAGCGAGATCTAACGTGGTTTCTAGACAATCCCTGTCCTCCTGATGTTTTTGGGATTAATCGCTATCTCACCAGCGATCGGTTTCTGGATGAACGGCTCGATCGCTATCCATCTCACACGCATGGTGGCAATGGTAAGCACCCATATGCAGATGTGGAAGCAGTCCGGGTCTGCACCGCAGGAATCTGTTCTGCCTATGCTTTATTGAAAGAGGTGTGGGAACGGTATCAATCTCCGATCGCCGTGACAGAGGCCCATCTCGGCTGCACCCGTGAAGAACAATTGCGCTGGTTTAAAGAAGTTTGGGAAGCCGCACAACAATTACGAACGGAAGGCATCGATATTCGGGCTATCACGGCCTGGTCCCCCTTGGGAGCCTACGATTGGAATAGCCTGGTTACTCGTGCGGATGGATTTTATGAACCCGGTGTATTCGATGTCCGATGTGGGTCCAGTGATGATTCTCAACCGTCCTATCCTCGACCGACGGCAATTGCAACCCTGATCCGTCACCTCTCCGCAGGACAGGAATACAACCATCCTCTCTTAGAAATTCCCGGTTGGTGGCATCGCTCCGATCGCTTCATCTATCCCCCTGTCCCCTGTGGCACTTCAGAAGGTTCCCAATCCCCCTCCTCACACTCCCTGCCCCAAACGCTAACTCCCATTCTCATCACGGGGGCAACGGGCACCCTAGGCAAAGCTTTTGCCCGCATTTGTGAGAGGCGGGGAATTCCCTACCATTTGCTGTCCCGTCAGGAAATGGACATTACAAATCCGGTCATGGTTGAGCAAGTCTTAGACGAGTTACAACCCTGGGCGGTGGTCAATGCAGCGGGCTACGTGCGGGTAGATGACGCAGAACGGGAATCCCATTTGTGTCGGCGGATTAATGCAGATGGAGCCGCAATTTTAGCCAATGCTTGTGGGAAGCGAAATATGGGGCTAATTACCTTTTCTTCGGATCTGGTATTTGATGGCGATCGTCAGCACCCCTACCTGGAAAGCGATCAGGTTGCACCGTTAAATGTGTATGGACACAGTAAAGCACAAGCAGAACGTTGGGTTTTACACCACCATCCCTGTTCTCTGATGATTCGCACCAGTGCTTTTTTTGGTCCCTGGGATGAATACAACTTCCTCACGATCGCCCTCCGCACCCTGAAAGCCGGACATTCCTTTTCTGCCGCAGAAGATGCGATCGTGTCTCCTACCTATGTTCCCGATCTAGCCAACGCTAGTTTAGATTTGCTGATTGATGGGGAGCATGGCCTCTGGCATCTGGCAAACCCCGGAGCGATCGCCTGGTCTGATTTAGCCCGTCGTGCCGCCCAATTAGCCGGATTAGACCCCTCTGCCATTCAATCCTGTTCAATCAAAACCTTTGGATTTGCGGCTCCTCGCCCTGCCTACAGCGTCCTGGGTAGCGAACGGGGAATTCTATTGCCAAATTTAGATCGGGCGATCGAACGGTATTTACAAGAGTGCAGTCTCCTTCAGGAATAAAGATTTTGTAACAAAACATGATAGTTTTATGGCATAGAACAAAAGAGAACAGAACTACACCGCAAGGATATTTTGTTTCACTGTCAGTTCGCTAAAAACTCACCGAGGTAGGCTTCTCTATGGCAATTACAATTGAGTCTGCTCGGAGTATTTTTCCAAAAACCTTGTCGGCTGATGCCGTTCCTGCGCTAACCGCACGTTTTAACCAGTTGAGTGCTGAAGACCAGCTTGCGTGGACGTGGTTTGCCTTTCTAGAAATGGGCAAAACGGTTACAGTTGCTGCCCCAGGTGCAGCCAGTATGCAATTTGCTGAAGGAACCCTAAGTCAGATCAAACAGATGACTTTTGAGGAACAGACTCAAGTGATGTGCGATTTGGCAAATCATGCAGATACCGCTATTGGTCGCCTTTATTCCACCTGGTCGCCGAATATTAAGCTAGGATTTTGGGATCAACTTGGAAAATGGATGGAACAGGGAACTGTTGCACCCATCCCAACAGGCTATCAGCTTTCAGCCAATGCCACTGCTGTCCTAGACACCCTCAAAACCCTGGATCAGGGACAGCAAATTACCGTTCTGCGAAACTCTGTGGTAGACATGGGGTTTGATGCCAATAAACTGGATGGCTACACCAGAATTTCTGAACCCGTGGTTGCGCCCAAAGAAATCTCTCAGCGAACCAAAGTCACGATTCAAGGTCTCAACAACCCAACGGTATTGAGCTATATGAATAACTTGAATGCGAATGACTTTGATGAACTGATCAAGCTGTTTGTCGAAAATGGAGCGTTGCAACCGCCTTTCAAGAAACCGATCGTGGGCAATGATGCGATTATGCAGTTTTTCCGCGAAGAGTGCCAAAATCTCAACCTGATTCCTGAACGGGGCATTTCGGAACCCGCTGAGGACGGTTACACTCAGGTTAAAGTCACGGGTAAGGTACAAACGCCCTGGTTTGGCGCAGCAGTTGGAATGAATATGGCATGGCGGTTTTTGCTTAACCCTGAAGGCAAGATCTTCTTTGTGGCGATCGATCTCCTGGCTTCTCCTAAAGAGTTGATGAACTTGATGCGTTAGAAGAATACCAGTGAACCGTTTTCTAGTGAACCGTTTATCATTGACACTCCCCAGGGCTAAAGCAAGGCTGTTCCACTGACCGTAGAAAAATCCTGCAACCCGCATTCCTACGTTGAATCTCAGACCACCTTTTCCTGATGTTTAACGGAATGACCAGGGTTAGAGCAATTTTTCTCTCACCAATAAAACAGCCCTGCCATTTGATGAAGGAAGCGCAGGTGCTGTTTCCCAGCATCCGGCAGTTGGAAGCAAGTGATACCCTACCCAGTTTTCATTGCGGTACGGTAGTCAATCCTATCACTAGATCTAAACGATTCAAGGCAATAATCAAACCTACATTTCAGTTCCTACCAAAATTTTCAGGAAAGTTTTTAACCTGATAAATTATTGTTAGTGAATCGAAAATTTCGGTTTCCCATCGAATGAACCTATGGGTCGTCTTCCCATTCCTGAGATCACAATCATCCCCATCAGTTCCCTCTCAAAAAGCAGGGAATCTCAATCGCTACGTCGGACAGATCCGATCGACTCCAGAACCCAGCAAGTGGAAGAATTTCTCCAGTCCCGATCGCTCTCACAAAATAGCCAGAAAGCATATCGACAGGACTTACAGCATTTTCTGAATTGGACGCAAACCCCCTGGAATAAAGTCACTCCCAAACAAGCCGCCCAATTCAAACACCATTTGACCCGAATGAACCCGGAGACCGGGAAACCAATCCTTTCGGATGCCTCTATTACGAGAGTTTTGGGAACGCTGCAAAGCTTTTATCAGTGGATGGTAACAACTCAAGCAGTCGATCGCAACCCAACAGCAAGCCTGGTCAAACCGAAGGCCAAAGCAGCAGACCCTCAAGCTTTAAACAGAGAGGCGATCGAAGCCATCTTAGAATCCGCCGCCAACACGAGTTTACCAGAGCGAAATTTGGCCCTGATCCTGGTACTACTGCATGGGCTAAAAGCAGGGGAAATCTGTTATCTCAACCGGGAAGATTACGATGGGCGACAACTCCAAATCCGAGGAGCAAAAGCCACACAGACCAGTAACGTTCCCCTAAACCCTACCACCCAAGCCATGCTAAACAGCTACCTGGAATGGCGACAGGTTCAGGGAGAGCCTCTCCAGCCCACCTCACCCCTGTTCGTCTCCCATTCACACCGAAATAAGGGACAGCGCATTGGATATGATGCGATCCGCAAAATGATTGGCACCATCGAACAAGCAACGGGATTAAACTTAAACACCCATCAATTCCGCCACACCTTTACGACAGAACTAATCCTGAAAGGAACCCATCCCCAGGAAGCAATGAGCTTAACTCGGCACCAGTCTAAACAAAATTTCCAACGATACATTAAAGGTACATTCCTCACGAGCGATTAGCCCGAAACCAGGCACTCGCCTCTGCCACCAAAATCGGGTCGTTCGACTCCAGATAACGCTCCATGCGCTCTAAATAAGACGTCTGGGCTTTTTCCGATCGTTGCGGAAATGCCATAGACACGGGCTGCATCTGTTGACGGTGCGATCGTTCTATCTTTTGACGCTCCTGAATCTGAAGCAACAACTGGCGAATATCCTGGGGGCCCTTTAAAGGAATCTCAGTCTCAACAAAATGGGAAACAGAAACCGAATCTTGAACAACCTCTGAAACCATCACCGCTGACAAAAAGTTACGCTCCCCATCCAGGGGAAATTGAGAAGAAAATTCACCCAAAGCCTGACTGGATAAGGGGTTACTATCCTGAACCTCTAATAAGCTTTGAGTATCCTTGAGTGGGGAAATGCCTCCAGCATTTTCCCCACTCAGGTACTCGTTTATAGTTGGGGGGGTAGGGGGGGAATTCCGCAGGTGAGCGGGATGCCAAAGATCTTTATGACGGTAGAGCGTTTCCCCACCTAACCGATATTCCTGAGTCAAAAGTTGAAATCTGGCTTTTGCACCAGCAGGAAGAATACCCTGTTCCAATAGGTCTGCAATTGCAAGTCGAATTCGCTCCCTGGCTTGAAGAGAACGTTCTTGATTTCGGGTTAACTGAGGTTCTTCCTGAGAAGAACAAATATCTTTTGAATTGTCAGATTTCTCAGGTTGAAGTGTCCCTTTAGGAGAATTTCCATAGGGAAAATAGTGACTGTTTTCAACACAAATAGCCCACTCCTCAGCCCGCTTTTCAATTTCCCCCTGATGACGGCAATATTCTCCATATCCTGGGAGAGATTGGGCAATGGTCACAATTCTCTGAATTAATGCCCTCCCCACCAGGGGTTCACAGTTATAAAGAATATGACCAAAAACATAGGAGCGCATCGCAATACGCCCTAACAAAAAGTTCGTCTGACCATGCCCTGTCCAGCCAGCTTCAATCTCTGTATTAAGATCGTTAAGAAACTTATCTGCTCTGCCCGAAACGGGATACTTGACCCGCTTTGCAGTTTTTACAGCCCGTCCCAGAATTTTGCTACAAACATCATTCTTCTCCTGGGCAAACCGCCACCGACTAACAAATGCCGATCGATCGCCAGAGTACATGTCCCAAGACTGTCCTTGCAACTCTAATAAATAAGAGCCACTTTGCAGCGGCAAACGATGGGCTGCATAGAGCGTCGGATCTCCCTCTCGACGGTAAAGCTTTGGATTTGGAAATACTTCTAATTGCCCCCGCACTACCTGAAAACCTGCATTCTCTAACAAACTCTGAACAGCGATTGCAATCTGATAGGACTTTTGAGCCTTTTGAAAGGGGAAGTAAAGGTGAATTCCTCCTGAATAAGAACTCGTACAAGCCAGATGAGTAACAAATCCCAAAGGCTCCAGGGCTGTCAAAATTCGAGGAACAGCAAATGAATCTCGCCTGGGGTGATAGGCACTCCCAACATCAATATCTAGCAAGCAATAATTCGTTTGGGCACCAAAGCGGACTCCATACAGGTAACTACCTTGACAAATAAGACGATCACTCAGAGGATGACGGCTTTCTGTCTTCCAGTCAGGGCGTTGACCCACTTGGGGATGCTCTGCCCAAATATAGTCATAGCGATGGGGCCATAATTCCAAAAACGGGTCCGTTGATTCCAGAACATACTGGAACGGATGACAGATCTGACGCACAAAACCTCCCTAATCCAATCAGGACAAGGGAAGAGTTAGGCATACAAAAACCGACCAGTTAAGCGGTTGCGACCGCTCAAAAACTGACCTAAGATAAAGCCATAGCAAAGCAAAGACCTTAACTGTAGCTGCTGGGCCGCATGTTAGATCTTGACTGATGCAATCTAAACCCCTTGACCCCAACTGTTGCCGCAGTTGGGGTTTTGGTTTATGCACCTGTTCGTTCTTAACTAACGCAATCTAAATCCTTAACTCCAACCGTTGCCGCAGTGGAGGCTTTAGTTAATGCATCAGTATTGTGAACTTTCTTATGAACTTCAGGTTTTTCGTTTAATGCTTAACTCCTACCCTAATACAAGCTTCCTAGCAGGAAGACTAGATGTAAGGTTAACACTGGAATATGAGGATCTCAAGCTCCCAAAATGCCATCTACGCGGGAGTTACAGGTTGATAATACGCGGGAGTTACAGGCCAAAATCATACGCCGGAGTTACAGGTCAATAGGCATTTTATACGCGGGAGTTACAGGCCAAAATCATACGCCGGAGTTACAGGACAATGAGTGAAAAGACTTCTATAAAAAGAATTGAGTGGGAGCAAACACCAAAACAATACGCGGGAGTTACAGGCCAAAATCATACGCCGGAGTTACAGGTCAATAGGCATTTCATACGCGGGAGTTACAGGCCAAAATCATACGCCGGAGTTACAGGCTGGCCTTCAAAAATCATACGCCGGAGTTACAGGCTACTAAAGAAATCGATTCTTCGAGTTACAAAAGATGTGTTACATAGTAGCTGTTAGAGGCCCACAATAGGGTACTCTCAACAACCGTTGCACAGGAAACAGTGACAGGTGAACAAGAAGGATCTCAGTACATTTCCCGTTGATGGGCAGCTTTTGATGGTACTCCCCAGAGCGGGAGCATCGATTAAAAACCCAGATGTTCGTTTACCCATTTTGCGAGCTGATGAAGATGGGTATTACCTGGAAATGCAGGTTGAGGCAGATACAAAAGATGCCAGCGAGGTCGCTGTCACCCGTCGTGTTCCCTTGGAAGACATCACAGCAGAGGAATGGGAAGACCTCAAAACTCAATATGCACTGTTGGATCTCGACTCCTGTAGTGATGAGGGAATCAGCAAAGGATTAGAAAAAATTCAGGATCGCCGCATTCAACGCCTCTTCATGGCTCTCCTGACGTTTCTCAATCCTCGGCAGGTGGCGATCGTCCTTTACCTCTACAAACAAGCTGCCCAGCAGGGAACTGGCCCTCTGGTGAGTTTCCGTTCTAACGACTTGTTAGAGAGTTTGGGATATACCCGAACGAAAGATGGGGGATTTGCGTCTAAGTTACGATCGCAACTCAACCGCGATCTCGTTGCCCTGCACCGTACAGAACTGGTCCTGGCCCAATCCCTCAAGAAAGGGAACAACATTGGGGCCAAGGTGATGATTAAAAGCGTTCTGAGAATTAAGGACTATGAAATTGATAACGTACCTCGTGACTTCGATCTCGCAAAGGCTGCTGACTATACCTATGAATTAGCAGATGCCTACACGATTTCCCTGGAGTTTTTTGAAGGCCCCAGTCGCACAGGAGATTATGTGTTATTTGCAAGTCAGATTGACATTACTCAAAAGCTGGGAAGTAATGCAAAGAGTGACTACAAAACAAAATTGCTGATTTATCTAGCCAGTCGGATGAAGTGGGATTCTCCCCAGGATGGCCAATACCTAACCATTTCCAAACAATATCTTTTTAAGAATCTAGACCTACTAGGGAGCAACTCTTCCAGAAATAACCAAATTTTCTGGCGAACAGTGGATGAACTGAAGCAGGATGGATATATCTTGAGCGCTCAAGAATTACCAGGGAAGAAGAAAGCCGCTTCAATCCAGTTTCAGATTAATCCTGAAAGACTCCAGGCTAAATCTTAGGATTTAGGCTTGAAAAATCACCTAAGTCGCCAGATTACTATCCCCACCTTCCAGAATTGTGCCTTCTAGATTGGCATTTTCTAAATTTGCTCCACTGAGATCTGTCCGCTCCAGGGCGGCATGGCTCAGGTTCGCTTGTTTCAGATTGGCAATCGCCAAGTTTGCTCCACTCAGGTCTGCATCCTCCAGGTTCGCCCCGCTTAAGTCAGCCTGATAAAGTTCCGCCTGACTTAAATCCGCCTGGGCCAAGTTTGTGATTTGAAGATCAGCCTGACTCAGGTTCGCTCCATCCAAGATAGCTCCTTCTAAAATGGCTCCATCCAGAACGGCATCTCTGAGATCTGCCCCCGTCAGGTTTGCTTGGGTTAAGTCTGCCCCATTCAAATCTGCTCCGCTTAAATCTGTCTTGCTAAGATTGGCCCGCTTTAAGTTAGCACCTCCCAGAAATGCTCCTGCCAAAATCGCGCCACTCAGATCTGCCCCTTCTAGAGCAGCTTCCTCCAAATTCACAGCACTAAAGTCCCGTTCGCCAGATTGGTACTGCTGCATTAATTTTTGCTGATCCATCTTCCTGGCTCCCTTCTACATCAAATCCAACTGACTGCTTCCAAGATAGGAATGCCAGTTATTGACTGTGTTTGATTGTGATGAACTTTCAACCGTAGACCCACTCTCCTGAGGTAGAAGCTAACTTTTTGCGACCTCTTCCGGAAGTTGGGACTGCTGGGGAGACAACGATCGCCGCTTTAGAAAAAATGCGGACTCACAACGGAGCAAGGTTATTTCTGAAACAGACCCATCTCTTTTGCTTGTGGTACTGTCAGGAAAACCTGAAAGGTCGTATGGGTGGAATGTGATCAAAGATTACAGCCTATTGAAATCTCCTAAAATCGGTTATTTTTCAACAAACTTCTGCCCATCCATCCTAACTATCTGGCATCGTTTGTGAAAGAGAGGAACCTATGTATCGATTCCAGATCAGTGCAAATACAAAACCCGGAGAATACATTGTTCTCGTTGGCTCTGTTCCAGAGTTAGGACAGTGGAGCGTCCAACATGGAATTCGGCTTCAGACCAGTCGGGACCGCTATCCCCTCTGGTGGGCAGACGTAAACTTACAAAGCCAAGGCCCGATCAGGTACAAGTATGCACGGTTGCTTCCTGATGGCAGTGTGGAGTGGGAAGCCTGGGGAAGTAACCGTTGGGTGCCAATGGAACCTTCCCACGCCTCAAATACCCTGGTCGTAGAAGATGGCGTGATGGGAACGATTCTTCCCTGGCCCTATGGGTATTTTACGCAGCCCGTAATCGAACCTCCCCCACCGAAAGGAGCAGATGGCTTAAAGGTCGTGGTTCTTGGTAGCTCTGTTGCAATGGGATGCAGTGCGTGGCTACTCAAGGGTTGGAGTTATCTTCTGGGACAGGCACTTAACGAACAATACGGACATCAGTTGGTGAATAGATGCCAACTTGGGACAAATGTAAACACGACGATCGATCGCTTCCATCAAGTCGTTGCTCCGGAACAGCCGGATATCGTGATCATCGCCCTGTCGCTCGGCAATGAAGGGCTGGCTTTCTGCTCCCCAGGGGAACGACGGGTACTTCAGCGGCGGTTTGAAAGTGGGTTGCTGCACTTAATTAAGATGACCCGTGAGTTAGGTGCCCTGCCGATGATGGGGGGGCTATATCCAAATGGTCATTACACTCCAGATCACGATTGGTTTTTGCAAGACACACACCGACGCATGTTGAACTGGGGCGTTCCCGTGCTGGACTGGTTAGCAGAAGTCAGTGATCCCCAGGGACGCTGGAAACCCGGCATTTCCCTTGATCCGGCTCACCCAAATCAGGCGGGCCATCAGATCATGTTTGAGGCGATCGATCTCAACCTCTTTAATCTGAAACCAGACGATTTGATCTCGATACGGCAACAGTCCCAACCACGGGAAGAAACACTGGTGTATGGGGATCAGAAAGGTTTTCATGTGTTCGCCTATAGAGCAGAACAACGGGTGCGGTTTACCAACACATCCGCTTACTCGTACACCATTCGTCCGAGTTGGGAGGGGTTACAAACGGCACTTCGGAATCAGGCCGGGTTGATACCGGGGCTTTATGGGGTTCAAAACCCAACGACGAGTTCTCTTCCCTGTTTCTCGGTTCAAGCCGATGGCAGTATCGAAACCAGTCTAACGATTCCTCCAGAAACAGATATCGAGTATGTCGCTGCATTCCATTTGTTTCTCCCCAACAATCCCCAACTGGTTTTCTACGATGGGCATGTGGGAATTTTTCGAGAGAACGATCGCAGCCTCCAAATCCTGAATGAAACCGACCACGAATACAACATTCATCCAATGTGGAAGGAGGTGCGTCGTGCCCTCAAAGGCTTACCCTGCGGATTTTATGAAGATCCGCTCAATCCGGATGCTCCTTTCCGAACCCTCATGATTGGCCCGGATGGGCTGGAAAGTCGGGTCAAAGTGCCTGGAAAGTCTTCGGTTGTTTTTCAGTACAAAGGTGCACTCTCTGACCTCAATCGGGTGGCAATCCTACCTTTGGGCGATCGGTGTGCAGTGCGGATGATGCTCTATAAGATGGAATACGATGGTCCTGCATTTCCCTTTGACTTGACGCGAACGACGAACCTGGCGGATGTGGCAGATATCATCGAAAACGAGTTTTATGAGATGTGGAATCCCCAGTTCTTAACTTACAACGCTGAAGAAAAGCGAATCTACCACCGGAAATGGTCTGGTCTTTCTTTTGCCCATGAGGTGGAGGATACGGACGATCCGCAACACAATATGATCCCGGTCTTTGAGCGAATGCGATCGCGCTATACTGCCCGCTCAGAGCGGTTCTGGTATGCCATCAAAGCTTGCGATAAAGTATTGTTTGTGCGGACAGGAGGCACCGATCGCGATAAGGTGATCGATTTGATGAAGAAACTGGAATATCGGTGTCAGGGAAAACCGTTTTTGTTGTTGCTCCTGTCCCGCCAATCATCCGAGGAGTTCGCAGATATTCCAAATGTGGTGCATTACGATGCGGAATTTAACCCCGATCGCATGTACGAAAATCTGGATCATTGGATGCACTGTACAGAGATCATGCAGGAAATTTTAGAGTCGCTGGGTATTTCCAGTAAAAATCTCTTTTGGTGTCCGCCGAATACACCCAGACTTTAAGAAAATCTTTAAAATCACAAGAGACGTTCTATTAGAACGTCTCTTGCTCAATGTTGTTTTTGGAAGCGGTTAAGCTGGAATCACTTGAACGATCAAGGCACGTTGATCGAAGGATTGCACTTTCCCAACCTTCCCTAAATCCGCAACGACCCGATCTAATAACTTAACGGCTAACTCTCGGTGCTGGTGCTCTCGACCCCGCAGCCGGACCTGAAACTTGACCGAATCACCTTTTCCAAGCCATTGAACGGCACGATCGATCCGTAACGTATAGTCCGATTCGCCAACATTCGGACGGAGTTTGACTTCTTTGACTGTTGGGGTTGAACTCTGACGCTGCCGTTTCTTTTGCTGGTACAGATGTTTACCATAGTCCAAGATCTTTGCCACTGGAGTCTCTTTTCCGGAGGACACAATGACGAGATCAAGACCTGCCCCTTCAGCAATTTGCAGCGCTTCCTGAGTACTAATCAGTCCACGGTTATTATTTTCATGGTCAATCAGAAGGACTTGAGGAGATCTGATTTGACGGTTGATGAGTTGTTTTTCAGCGATAATCGTATCCTCCTGGACACTTTTTACGATGGTTAATAATACCAGGATAACGTGCAATGCGGGCGATCGGCCCGTCTGTAAAGTATCGAAATGGCTGGATCATAAAATTGGATGACGAGTAGTAAAGATCAGGGGTGAGAATTCGATAAGGCCAGATCGTAATACAACACGCGATAGGTCTTCAAATCCTCCGTGCGCGTGAGATGAAAACCCCGACGCTCATAAAGCTGACGGGCTACGGTTGCTGCTTCATCATCCCAGGTATAGAGACGCAGATAGGCTTTTCCCGCTTCACGAGTCTGAGCAATGGCAAAATCAACCAATCCGCTGCCAATTTTACGACCCCGTACCTGGGGATCAACACAGGTCCACCCCAACCAGTAAGCTTCTGGCTCTTTCAGATAGGTATAAAGCCCCGTGATCCCGACCACTGCACCTTCCTCATCCCTGGCAACCCAGTAGGTCGCCCATTCCACCCCCAGGAACCGATAAATTGTTTTCGCAATGAAGCCGTTATTCAAGCTGAGCCAAAGCACAAAGCTGGGTTTCTCCCACCAAAAGGCGGGATAGTCAAAGACACGATCGGTTAGGCGAATGGCTTCTCCAATCGTGTCTGGTGAGAGGGGTTCCAGGGTAATCATCGGTGCCCCCTCTCAAGCGCAATTTTTGGGTTCTGGGGGTTCATCAAACTTTAGCTTCTTACCGATATATCGACTTCTCAGTTTACCCGCTTCGCGCCAGTAGACATACCAGTAGGGTCCATGTAACTCTCTTTCATTCCCAGCACATTTACAGTTAGGCTTGCCACAACGAATCATTTCTCTCTGATAGAGCCGATCGCCCACCCATTGAATTTCCACCACATCCCGAATATTCCCTTGCGGGTGAGATGCCTCAGGGGCAGATTGGTGAATGGGCGTGACGATCGCTCCTAATTCCCTGTACAGTTCTCTCGCTTGATTTGGGTTTAGTTGAGACAGGACAGCACGAAGTTGATTGAAGTCAGGTTGGTTCGCCATTTTCTTATGTACGTACATAAGAAAATTATAGTTTACTCTGCCCCCATCACACACTACCAGGTACGTCAGAAATTTATCTCTGAAACCCAAGCGGGTTCTAGAACAGGGAAAATAGGGTGTGATAGCGTAAGAACGTAGACAATTCATCCTCTACAGTGTAATTTGCCCGTGAATCAGAACCGCTTTCTTCAGCTTTTGACCGTTCTTTTCGGTGGAGTATTCCTGTTTGATCTGGCCGCTCGTGTGGGGGCAGAAACCCTCTGGTTTCAGGAAGTGCAGTATCTCCCGGTTTTCTTGCTGAGGGTTGGGGTAAGACTGCTGTTACTGACCCTTGTATCGTCCTTTTCAACTGCTTACTTACTGGGGAATCTGACCCTGGCGAATCGGTGGAAATATGCTCAGGTTCCCCCTGAAGGTTCTCCAGGGCAGGGTATAAATGCTAGCCAATCGGCAAGGCTGCGATCGAGCGATTCCCCCCAAGTTTTCCTACCTCTGTCCCCTAAACTCGGTCTCCGATCGCTCCTCTCTCTGGGTCTTGCCCTGAGTTTACTGATGGCTGGGGTACTCGTGGATGTCGGGCAAAGGGCGGTGACTTATTGGCAATCTGGCCCGATTCGCTCGACCCCGCTGACTTCCTATTTGAGTCTGCAAAGATTTTGGCAACTCGGTAACGTGGGCCTTGAACAGATGGCCCTTTTGGGTGGAGTGATGGGAATTGTGGTTGCCCTGATTATGGCCCCCCGACTTTGGCTGAGGACGATCGCTGTTCTCCTGAGTCTCTTAATGGGCTGGCTCCTGTCAAAACAGTGGGCTGTTTTTTTGCAATTCTTCTACCCCACCTCGTTTAATCAAGTAGAGCCTTTATTTGGGCGAGATATCAGCTTTTATATCTTTGCTTTACCGTTCTGGGAGTTACTCGAAAGATGGTTGTTTGGGCTATTTCTGTTCGGTTTTGCTGCGGTGGCTCTCACGTATCTGCTGTCAGGTGATAGTTTAAGCCAGGGAAGGTTTCCCGGTTTTTCATCTGCCCAGCAGCGGCATTTGTGTGGGATGGGGGCGGGGCTAATGGCGACCATCGGACTCAGCTATTGGTTCAGTCGGTATGAATTGCTTTATTCCCAACGAGGGGTTGCTTTTGGGGCTGGTTATACAGATGTAGCGGCCCAACTGCCGATGAATACAGGCTTGAGTCTATTCGCTGGGACGATCGCTGGATACCTTCTGTGGCACACTCTCTTCTGGCAACCAAAGTTTCCCAAACGCCCCTGGGTTAGGATTGGTTTGGTGATGTTTGTGGGGTTCGGAGTGCTGGCGATTGGGGTGCCGGAGGTCATCCAATCGGTGATTGTGGAGCCGAATGAATTGGCGCGAGAACGCCCCTACATTGAACGTACGATCGCGCTGACTCGCAAGGCATTTGCGCTAGATGCGATCGATGCCAGAAATTTTATTCCCCAGGGAAGGCTGACTGAGGCAGATTTGCAAGCAAACGAACTCACGGTACGGAACATTCGCCTTTGGGATGAGCGGCCTTTGTTAGAAACGAATCGCCAGTTGCAGCAAATTCGCCCCTACTACCGCTTTCCCGATGCAGACATCGATCGCTACGCTCTGAAATTAGATACGACAAGGGATCAATCTGCCAATTCAACCTCTCCTTCAATGGAACAGCGACAAGTGCTCATTTCAGCACGGGAGTTAGATTACAATGCTGTCCCTCCAGAGGCCCAGACCTGGGTGAACCGCCATTTGATTTATACCCACGGATATGGTTTTACCATCAGTCCCGTGAATACGGTGGGAGATGGGGGATTGCCAGAGTATTTTGTAAAAGACATTTCAGGCGGAGCAACGGACGCTTTAACCACTTCTAGTCCTGTGATTCGGGCCAGTATTCCCATTGGGCAACCTCGTATTTACTACGGTGAGGCTACCAATACCTATGTGATGACCCAAACGCGCACCAAAGAATTGGATTATCCAAGTGGGAGTGAGAATGCCTATAACGTCTATGACGGACGGGGAGGAATTAACATCGGCTCCTGGTGGCGACGGGGATTATTTGCGGTTTACTTGCGAGACTGGCGAGTGCTGTTTACCCGTGATTTTTTGCCAGACACTAAAGTCTTGTTTCGGCGCAACATCCGATCCCGCATGCAGACGATCGCCCCATTTCTCCGCTACGACGGTGATCCATATCTGGTGACTGCGAACGTACAAAACCCTGGGGAAGAAACGAAAACCTTTCTCTACTGGATTGCAGATGCCTATACAACGAGCGATCATTACCCGTATTCGGATCTGGGAGCGCAGGGGATCAATTACATTCGCAACTCAGTGAAGGTGGTGGTGGATGCCTATCATGGGACGGTCAATTTTTATGTGGCGGATGCCAGCGATCCAATGATTGCAACCTGGGCAAGAATTTTTCCAGGTTTATTCAAACCCCTTTCTGCCCTGCCTCCGGCCCTCCAGAGTCATTTGCGCTATCCGTTAGACTTGTTTAAGCTGCAATCTGAACGGCTCATGATTTATCACATGACCGATCCCCAGGTGTTTTACAACCGGGAAGACCAGTGGCAAATTCCCAATGAAGTCTATGGTAATGAATCCCGGGTTGTGGAGCCATATTATCTCATTACGAGTTTGCCTACAGTGCCTTTTGAAGAGTTTATTCTGCTTCTACCCTACACGCCACGGGAACGAACGAATCTCATCGCCTGGTTAGCGGCGCGATCGGATGGGGAGAATTACGGCAAACTCTTGCTATATACCTTTCCGAAAGAACGCCTGGTTTATGGGCCGGAACAAATTGAGGCGCGCATTAACCAAGATCCAGTGATCTCCCAGCAAATTTCCCTCTGGAACCGTCAGGGATCGCGGGCAATACAGGGCAACCTACTCATTATTCCGATTGAACAATCTCTTTTGTATGTCGAGCCACTTTATTTGGAAGCTGATCAGAATAGCTTGCCTACGTTAGTACGAGTAATTGTGGCTTACGAGAACCGAATTGTGATGTCACCGACCTTGGAAGAAGCTTTACGAGCTGTCTTCCGGCCCCAAGTTACTCCCAATTCCACAATCATTCGGTCTGTGGAGGAGGCAACCCCCTAATCGGCTATCGTAAATCTCTAAAGCTTAGGAGATTGCTAGAAAACAAATTTCCTGCGAGTTGAGCGAATCCGAAACCCACATGAGTGCCCTGAACAAAGCTGAAAAGCATAACGAGTGCATCCCAGTTTTGCAAGTTGACCCCTAGTTCCCATCCCCTCTTGGGAGGGGTGCCCGAAGGTCGGGGTGGGTTAGGGGGCAAGCAACCCAGTGGCCCTCCTTTTGCGAACACGTAACCTACCCCTTCCAGGAGGGGATTAAGCCGGACCTGAGTGGGGTTACAAAACTGGGATGCTCCTAAGCATGACTGAGATGGGTGACCTGGGATTCGAACCCAGAACCAGCGGATTAAGAGTCCGATGCGCTGCCGTTGCGCCAGTCACCCTCGTTTACTTATTATCGCAGACTTTGTACCAGTTTTAACCCCTTTCGATGAGTTTCACTACCCTTTGAGAAGGCTTTGCAGAATTTTGTACCTCTTGATAGGGATGGCAGCAGGTAGAGGGCAGGAGGGAAGCCCTCTGAAATATTCATTTTAACCGTTCAACCTGTCCTAACCTTCTCCTTAACGTATTAGTTGTAAGAACATAGATATATTCCGGATAATATTTAGCATCTTGGAGATTCGTTCTAGAGCATTTAGACTCCCTAGTATGATGTCAGACACGCGCAGTCACAGCCCAATCTAACCTATCAGGTTATGATAATCGCTTGCTTACTATTTTTCCTGAACTTTAGAAAACAAATCAAGAATTGAGAGAAGAGATTCATTTCGGCAGTGAATTTCTTCTTCACCAGTAATCATTAATCTCTTAGAAATCGTTTGCAGACTGAAAATACCCGCCTTTAGAAATTAACTTTTTGATCAGGCCGTTAATTGTGTAATTCAGGGCCCAGCAAGGCTTCTACTTGTTGTAATTTGGCATGGAGCGCCTGTCTTAACTCTGTAAGCTCCTGCCGATCGAATTGTTCTGGATAAATGCCCTGCACCAGCTTGACAACTGTTCCTAACTTAGAAGCTGGAATAGACTTGCTGACTGGATTGTGTTCTTGAATGGTTTGACTGACGAGCTTTCGGATCTGACTCAGACTGGCACGGTTTTTGAGAATCGTTGCAGTGATTTCTTTGCGAATCTGAGTGGCAACCTCCTCCGACACGTTCAACAATCTAGGGGAGAGGCGTTTTAGCTCTAATATCTTACTGCCCTCTAACCCTGTTTCCCGAATGACTGCTTGTAAATCAGTAGGTAAATTTAGTAGTGGAAAAATGTTGCTACTAACAGAAATGGGATTCAGTTGTTTGTCTAGAATGCTGGAAAGTATCCATAATTCTTCCATTTGTAGAAGACCTAAGGACTCCAACCAATTCTTTTGCGTGGAGCGATCGGCAATTCGTATCGATTCTAAGTCTGCCGCTTTACCACTACGTTTAAGACGCTGGTTGACTGCACCTAAGAGATTTGGGATTTCCTGAACTTGAGGTGCTAATTCTGGATATTGCATCACCATCAACTTGGTTAGGGCATTCGCCAGATCAAACGGATGTAGCTTTTCGGATTGAATGCTGGTTGTCAACTGTCGATCAAACAAGGCAGTCCGATCGAGGGCATCCAAATTCTCCTGAGTCAAAAAGACGCACCGGAGGGTCTTTAACCCTGCTGCTGATCCCGATCGCCACCGGAGTTCCCCATCAAAAAGCTGATACCAACCTTCTTTGGGGATCACAATGACGGGGCTAAGTTGTCCTCGTTCCTGTAAACTCTTCACCCGGGCGATGATCAAGTCTTGAGGGAAGACGGTTCGCGGCTGTTCTGGATCTGGCTGAATTTGATCGAACGGAATGTGATACTCTCCGCTCTGTTGAGCGAGTTGGCTTGCCAAAGCTTCCAACTGCTGATTAAGCGCTTCCTTCTCACCCTCTGATGGGGGATTACTGCGAAGGTGCCGTAACTCCTCTTCTAAATCCTCAATTCGATTGTTCAATTCAAAAATCTGCTGATTTTGATTGACCGATGCAAATCTTTGGGCCATTCCTACAGGTTGCTTTGCCATTTTTCTTTTAGCTGGTGATCAGGTGAATGACATGTTCGACAATGGGGTCAAAATCCTGGCTAAAAGTACATCCAGGTCGATAAAGATTTAGGGGTAGACCTACTCCAGAAGCCCATAGATAATAATCACACTCGCGAATGGGTGGAAAACATTGGACTCCTAACTGTTGAATTTGATAAGGTAACGTATCTTCTTCCTTAACCTTAACCTTCTCTCCTTTTTTGGCAATTCCTAAAATATTCCGATGAACTGCTTTATCCATCGCAATTCTGGAAGGAGCAAAGCCTAAAATTTGAGGCTGGGGTTTAAGTCTTAGTTCCCGTACCTTCTCGTAATACCAGTTCAGTAAATCGGCTAAAGACCCCGTATCCTTATACTCAGGTTTAATAGGAGCCAGAATATGAGTGCAGGCGGCCAGAGCCAGAAGGCCCATCGGTTCTAATGAGGCGGGTGTATCGAACAGGAGAACATCACTTGCAATGGGATAGTCCTCTAAGCAATCTTGAAGGAGTTGGTATTTACGAGTAGAGCGATAGATCTCATGAATACTCTCTTCTAAAGGTGTTCCTCCCTGAATTGCGGTTACAGTCGATAAGTATTCTGCCCATAAAGGCACTAAAGGATAGTCTCCCTTAAAATCTTTCTTCAGG
Source organism: Leptolyngbyaceae cyanobacterium bins.59 (assembly GCA_033763635.1). Taxonomy (GTDB): domain Bacteria; phylum Cyanobacteriota; class Cyanobacteriia; genus JANRKG01. The sequence goes on along the minus strand of JANRKG010000416.1, from coordinate 337 downwards.
ATGGCTGCGAATGATCGCTCTACGGAGACGGGTTGCAGTCCGGCAAACGTACACAGTGATCCATTTGCATCAAGCTCTATCAGAGTCGTTCTGTATCCTCTGGCTCCTAATCCATAGGCAAGATGAATTGCCATTGTGGTTTTGCCACTCCCTCCCGCATTAGATGCAATCGCGATACGTATTTGTCTTGCCGCAGGTTTAAACTTCGTACTTCTTGTGTTGCTAAATCCCATGGTTTCTCGATTGGTACTGAACCCGCCCTAATTTCTAGTGAAACTCACCTCTTAGGGATTTACAAACTAATAAAGTACCAGCCACGGGTTTCGGCTTCGCTCAA
>JANRKG010000415.1:0-17106 GCA_033763635.1 Leptolyngbyaceae cyanobacterium bins.59 | reverse complement strand
GAGTACCGAACGTGGCCCGCATCAAAATTGGCAATGAGGAACGGTGTACCCGTGATATTGAAGCAGGTCAATATACTTACGATGAGGCAACCCGGAGTTTGCGGGCTGTGGATAACCGCCGGGAAACGATCGGTCAACGGTTACAACTCTCTATGCTGGAGCGGTGCCCCTCCGCTAGCACTCCCACCGTGAAGCTCAATGTCGTCGATAACAGCCAGCAGTTTGTTTACTGTGCCACCCCCAACCGCTTTGTGAAAGCAGGGGAGTACAACTACGACTACGCAAGTGACAACCTCCAGCCCGTTGGTACGAGTCCTGTCACCTCCCAACCCGGCACCACTCCGACGGATTCCCGTAAGCAAGCCCTTCAGCGGGATTATGGGTTACAGGTAATGGATACCTGCCCGTCACTCCGCACGGGGTTAGTGGTTGTCGCCGTTCAAGACAGTACTCAGCCAAATCAGGGGTCCGTGTACTGCGCCCAACCGAATCGGGTGGTGAAGGCAGGGGAATACGTCTACAACAATGCGACGGGCAATTTGGAAACGGCTCAAAAAACAGAGCAATGTACCGTCTCCCTGGGTGGAATTTGTATTGTGAAATAGAGAAACAAGCCAGGTTCCTTGGGTAGGATGGAGAAGCAATATTCACTCGAACTTGGCTAATCCAGGGCCGATAAATTCCAGGGAATTTCTCGCCCCTGTCCTGTAGAATCATGGCGACTCCCAACTACTACGACACTCTGGATGTTCACCCAGCGGCGAGTCAGGCTGATATTAAACAAGCCTACCGCCGCCTGGTGAAGCTCTTCCACCCAGATAGTTATCACAAAAAAGATACCGATGCCGATCGCATCGTTCAAATCAATGAAGCCTATGAAACGTTAGGCAATCCCCACCGTCGCCGTTCCTATGATGCGGCCCTGCGGCAAGCGGTATCTTTTCAGGCGGTGCCCGATACGCGCCAACAACGGGCCGCCCAGGCACAACAACGCTATCACGCCCAACGGCGGACGGGGCATGATACCGATGAGCAAATTCAGGATTGGATCAATCGAGTCTATACGCCCGTCAATCGTGATTTATCTAAAATTCTCAAGTCTTTACAAGCGCAAGTGGATGACCTCTCTGCCGATCCCTTTGATGATGAATTGATGGAGGAATTCCAGATCTATCTCGAAGATTCGCGGGATATTTTGGAGCAGGCCCAGAAAGTGTTTCGATCGTTGCCCAATCCAACCAACCTTGCTGGAATTGCAGCACACCTCTACCACTGCCTGAATCAGGTCGGGGATGGATTGGAGGAACTACGACTATTTACCTTAAATTACGACGACCATTACCTGCACACCGGACAAGAACTCTTCCGGATTGCGAATGGATTGCGGCGAGAAGCCCAGTTTGCGATGCGAGATGCAACGACTTGAATTTTCAGATCCCAGTCATTAGCCCCCAGAGGTTTACTGCACTTCTGGGGGCTAGCTCGGTTTAAGCCGCAGTCCGTGCCAACAATACAGGACATTCAGCGTACACCCGTACATAGTCAGACAGGGAAGTTCCCAATAACCGATCGAGGTCGGGCATACTCTTGGCGATCGACGGACGGCGATCGGGAGATCCCAGCATCAGCAGGTCCACATTGTTTTCTTCCGCCAGACGGCAGATTTCTTCTCCGGCTTTACCCGTTGACGAAAAAGAACGGCAGTCAATCCCCAATTTCTTAGCCTCCGCGACTGCGGGAGCCAGGATCGGATCTTCGGCACCTGTTTTAGCCTTCGCATCCTTACTGACATGGGCCAGCATTAAATGTCCGCCTTTGATATCCCGAAGCAGGAACAGGGCCAGCTTGAGACATTGTTGAGCGGCTTCAGACCCATCCACCGCGACCATAATTCGGTTGATGCGCTTGACATAGATATCGTCTTTGACCAGCAGCATCGGACGGGCAGAAAGCTGAAAGACGTACTGGCTAACCGAGTTTTCCAAAATCGATTCCAGGCGTTTTAAACCTCGCGATCCCATAATAATGAGATCTGCATCGATTTCTTCTGCAACTTGGCAAACCGTTGCCTTGGGATCACCCTGGCGCAGCACTGCGTTAACATGGGTAGGGTCTAGATTGAGGGTCTGGATTGCTTTCGCCAGCGTTTTCCCGCCTTCCTCCCACTTGTCGGTCATGGCCTCAGCAGTAATTTGGGGAGGAACGACATGCAGAACAGTGACAGATGCCCGTTGAATGGAGGGAATTTCCATCAAAGATTTGAGCATTTCTTCTGAATTTCCGGTCCCTGAATCTGCCAGCAAAATTCGTTCTATCATAGGTCTGCCTCTCAATCGAAACTATTAGTTGAACTTAATGGGTTGAACTTAATTGAGCATTTTAATGAAGCCATTCTCGAAGCTACTATTTAATAGGTCTTAGTAGGTCTTAGTAGGTCTTGAAGTTGCAGGATAAGTGGAAAAAACTGTTGATTTTCCATACTCTACCCAACCTGGTTTTTTTGACCTGAATGGCTATTGCAAGGGAGTTTGAAGAATTGATTCTTCAAAGTAATAATACCGCTCGTGACTTTTGATTCTACGAATTTAACGATTTTTGACGATCGATTCATGACTGATTAAATCTGCTTAACTCTTAATTAAATCTTGTTTTAAGCGCCTTAAAACCAACCATTTGCAAGCTGAATACAATCCTTCAAAAAGTCAAATTAATGATATAAAAATTAATATAGAGGCGAATAAATTTCCTTAAGTTGCGAACCCATATGTCAGTTCAAGAACAAATTCAACCCCAACCTGAGGGAGTCATTCAAAATTCCCTGGCTGTGGCTTCTAAAAGCTGGTTTGAATACTCTGTCAAAGCCTTTCCCCACCACACGGATTACGCTGGGATCGTCTGGCATGGCACTTACCTCAGTTGGATGGAGGAAGCGAGGGTGGAATATTTGCGATCGTTGGGCATTGAGTATGCCGATCTGGTCGCCCTGGGATGTGATATGCCTGTTGTAGATTTGTCCATGCGCTACCATCGCCCTGTCCGCATGGGGATGACTGCGGTGTTGCGAACGCGCCTCTCGGATATTGAAGGGGTCCGCATTAACTGGAACTATCAGATCCAGTCTCCCGACGGGCAAGAACTCTATGTGACGGCCCATGTGTCGCTTGTGGCAGTCGATCGGGAGAAGGGTAAAATCATGCGTCAGTTGCCTCCAGCGGTCAAGGATGCTCTGGCAAGAATTCCCGGACAAAAATAATTGCAAAGAATCTCCTGATTTTGGTTGGAGGGAGAGATTTAAATTTCTCAATTTCCTCCTCAAGAGGATGGTGTTCAGCCTTGATTCTTCCTACCTTAGGAGGCGAAATCCATCTTCAAAGGTACATCATGCTTCCTGACGATCCCCTCTGGTTTAAGAATGCCATTCTCTACGAAGTGCCTGTCCGGGCCTTTGCAGATAGTAATGCAGATGGCATCGGGGATTTTCGGGGGCTGACGGAAAAGCTCGATTACTTGCAGGAATTGGGCGTGACCGCGATCTGGTTATTGCCTTTCTTTCCCTCTCCCCTGCGCGATGATGGCTATGATATTTCGGATTACACGAGCATTAATCCGATCTACGGTACATTGGATGACTTCAAAGCCTTGCTAGAAGCGGCCCACCAGCGAGGCATCCGAGTCATCATTGAGTTGATTATTAATCACACCTCCGATCAACATACCTGGTTCCAGCGGGCACGCCGATCGCCCAAAGGAAGCCCAGAGCGGGATTTCTATGTCTGGAGTGAGACCAGCGAAAAATATCAGGAAGCTCGAATTATCTTCCAGGATTTTGAAACATCTAACTGGACCTGGGACCCGATCGCCCAGGCATACTTCTGGCATCGATTTTATTCCCATCAACCGGATTTGAATTACGACAATCTGGCGGTGCAGCAAGCAGTTTTTGAAGTATTGGATTTCTGGCTCCAGATGGGGGTGGATGGGCTGCGGATGGATGCCGTGCCCTACCTCTATGAGCGTGAGGGAACCAATTGTGAGAACTTGCCAGAAACTCACGAATTTCTCAAAAAACTGCGTCGCCATGTGGATGAACACTTCCCAAACCGGATGTTGTTAGCCGAGGCAAACCAGTGGCCTGAGGACGCTGCTGCCTACTATGGAGAAGGGGATGAATGCCACATGAATTTCCATTTTCCCCTGATGCCCCGCCTCTTTATGGCCCTGCGGATGGAAGATAACTTTCCCATTCTGGACATTCTGCAACAAACGCCAGAAATTCCCGAAAACTGTCAGTGGGGGCTGTTTTTGCGAAATCACGATGAACTCACCCTGGAAATGGTCACGGACGAAGATCGGGATTATATGTACCGGATGTATGCCCAAGATCCCGATATGCGGGTGAACCTGGGAATTCGGCGGCGGCTGGCTCCCTTGCTGGGGAACGATCGCCGTCAGATTGAACTGCTCAACAGTTTACTGTTATCTCTGCCGGGAACTCCTGTGCTGTACTACGGAGATGAGATCGGCATGGGGGATAACGTGTATGTGGGTGATCGGAATGGGGTGAGAACGCCGATGCAGTGGAGCGCCGATCGCAATGCGGGCTTCAGTCGGGCCAATCCCCAGCGGCTGTATTTGCCTGTGATTGTGGATTCCGAATATCACTTTAATACCGTGAATGTGGAAGCTCAACGGGCCAATCCAAATTCCCTGTTCCATACGATGCAACGGTTGATTGCAACTCGTAAACGCCTCTGTGCCCTGGGACGAGGGAACTTCCAACTCCTTCATCCTGCCAATCGGAAAATTCTTGCCTTTACCCGGACGGAGCAAGATGAACAAATTCTTGTGGTTGCCAATCTATCCCGTTACGTGCAAACCGTTGATCTCGATCTGGCTTCCCTCAGGGGATATACTCCGGTAGAAGTTTTCGGACGAACGGAATTTCCGGCGATCGGGGAATCGTCTTATTTCCTGAGTCTGGCCCCCTATGCTTTCTACTGGTTCCTCCTCAAACCCCAGAAAACCCAACCTCGCACTGAATTGCCTGTTCTCACAGTGACAGGGGCATGGCAAATGTTGCTAACTCAGGGAGAATTGCGGGAACAATTGGAATCCCTGTTACTAGACTATCTCGCGACCCAACCTGGAATTCGGACCTCCACCCGCAGCGTGCGATCGGCTCACATTACGGAAACGATCGCCCTTCCCTATAAAGACCGGGAAGCCCATCTCATTTTCCTGCAAGTCGATTACAACATTGGCAATCCCGCAACCTATCCGCTCTGGATCACCTGTCTGACGGATGAGGATGCGGCCTACCAGCGAGCGGAAGCCCCCCAGCGAGTGATTACCCGATTGCAGAGCGAGGAAGCCGATCAGCTCCGGTTGTTAGTGGATGCGATCGCCGATAAAGCTTTCCTGACTGCGTTGTTGGAAGTGATGACGGTTCAACAGTTCCACTCCGGCAGGGCTGGGAAGTTGCTGGGAAGCCTCACCGATCGCTGGTTGTCTGAACCTGTTGCTTACCTTGAACCTGCTTTATTGAAGGGGGAGCATAGTAATACCTCAATCGTGTATTGCAATCCCAAGTTGGAATTGACCCCGCCCCAGCAACCCTTGATGCTTAAACTCTTCCGACGGGTCGAAGAAGGGATTAACCCTGACCTGGAAATGCGGCGTTTTCTGGATGAACACCAGTTTTCCCAAATTCCTTCCATTCTGGGAATTTTGGAACATCGCAATGCTCAGGGCCACAGTATGACGGTGGGAATTTTGCAGGAATTTATCACCGATGCCCGGAATACCTGGGATTATACCCTGGATAATTTGAGAGATTTTCTAGAATACATCGCGACTCAAACAGAAGAGATTTCCCTTTCCCTTCCCACAGGGTCCCTGTTCGACCTGCAACGGCAATTTGGCGCAGGGCAATTGGGGGGGAAATGTCAGGAGTCAGGAGTCAGGAGTCAGGAGTCAGGAGGAAATTTACTCTGTTCCCCGCTCTCGTCTTCTCCCGCTCCTGCCCTCACCCTGTCTTCCGCATCCCACTCGCCCCTTCCTACACCGCACTCTAATCCCCTGCCTTCCTACCTCACGAATATCCAGATCCTTGGTCAGCGAAGTGCGGAGTTACACATGACCCTGGCTTCCGAAACAGTGAATCCGGCTTTTACGCCCGAACCCTTTACAACGCTCTACCAGCGATCGATCTACCAACACGCCCGTGACCTGACGGGACGAACCTTTTTGCTGTTAGCCGATCGTTTGTCTGCCCTTCCGTCAGAACTGCAACCCCTGGCTCTGGAAGTGCTGGATTGCCAGGAACGGTGTTTAGAAAAATTCCGCCAGGTAATCAGCATTAAGATCACCGCCCTTCGAACTCGCTATCATGGGGATTATCACCTGGGCCAGGTTCTCTATACGGGCAAGGATTTTATTATTCTGGACTTTGAAGGAAGTGCCAGCCGTTTGCTGAGTGAACGGAGAATGAAACGATCGCCCCTGCGAGATGTGGCGGGCATGGTGCAATCCTTCCACGATGCAGCGGATCAAGTCTTGCGATCGCAACGGGAAACGGGGTTGGTGCGGCCCGAAAACCTGGAACGGCTACAAGCGGGCACCCAATTTTGGCGGAACTGGGTCAGTGCTGCGTTCTTGGATTCGTATCTGGCAACGGCTCAACAGAGTGCATTTCTTCCCGATACGCGATCAGAACTTCAAGTATTACTGGATCACTATCGGCTGGAGAAAGCAATCTACACCTTGAACCGCGCTTTGAATTTCCATCCTGACTGGGTAGAAATTGCCCTGGAACAGTTGCTCCGCTTAGTTGGTTAGGACGGCTCTATCTCTGAGGACTCCGTTCGGGGCCACAGGAGACGGACTGCCAGAATCACAAACCCGATCGCCGCGACTAACTTGACAACGCGAGTCGGCAAAAACTGGGCGGTTTCATGTCCAATCAAAACCCCCAAAAAACTCGCCAGCAGAAGGGCCGCTGAGGTTCCCAGAAAGACCATACGGGGCGATCGGGAACTTCCACTCAGGGCGATCGCCGCTAACTGGCTCTTGTCGCCCAATTCAGACAGGAAGACGGTGATAAAGCTTAACCCTAAAAGATGCCAATCCATGTCTAACCTCCTACCACATCCCAGAGAAGTAGGGCGGCAATCACCAGCAGCATCATTCCGGCTCCGGTCTCCAACGTCTTGGGAGAAACCCGACTTGCAATCCACTGCCCTACCCAAACCCCCAGAAAACTGGTTGTCACGAGAGCGGCTCCCGCACCCAGAAAAACAACCCAGGGGGCATTGGATTCGGCACTCATCAACAGGGTCGTCAGTTGGGTCTTATCCCCTAATTCCGCCAAAAAAACAGTAAGAAAGGTGGTGCCAAAAACTTTCAGGAGAGGAGAGAGCGGGTTTGTGGCTTGCTCAAAAGCCTCAGCGGGGATGAACGTTGACTCCTGGCTCGGAGGAAGAGGGTCTTCCAAAGACAACGGGTTTAGCTTAACGGGAGAGGAGGTAAGTTGCACTGGCATCCAACCGAATTGCTTTCATTTTGTTTTCATTATTGATCATTATTCCCGGTTTGCAACAAAAAAGGCAAAGTTGGATACTTTGGGGATTGATTGAGAAACTCTATTCAGGCTGACTTTCCTCTAGACCGATCGCCCGTTCAAATCTCAGGAGTTCCGGGGACCGATCCCCATACACCCCTTCGATTTGCTGCTGGCAGCATTCAATCGCAAACTCATTTAATTCTTCGGGTTCGATGCCGTACAAGTCCTGAAACACATCCGCCTGTACCCGGCAAAATCGGGGCCGATCGGCGTAGATCTGGCATTCGCGGGTGGCAGGGTCGAAGTGGACGCACCATCCCCCTTCACTCACCATACTGAGATAAAGCTGTAATTCGTCCGGTTTCAGGTATTCTTCTAAATCGGGGCGATCGTTGGGGTCTAAATGACAGCACGCACCACAGGACTTGACACATTGCCACGTTGCCATATCTCGTTACCGTTCTTGTGTAAGGTTCTTGTGTAAGGTTCTTGTGAAAGTTTTTGTGAAAATGTAGAGTTTTGTAACCTTCCTTAAAGATGGGAAAGTTGAGCAGGTAGAATTAAGCGCTAGCGATGAGTGCCAAGAAAGCTTTGACAGCCAATCGCTACTAGGGTTTTAATTGATCTTTGGTTGATGTTTGGTTGATGATTTGACTGACTTTTTATCGGGTTAATTCTTGGAGGGGCAATGGATTTCATTACAGGTATTTTTTCGGGTATCACGAGCTTTAACTGGGAACCAATTTTTCAACTCACCCTGGTTGCCCTGATTATGATATCTGGTCCAGTCGTAATTGTGTTGTTGGCAGCGCGCGGTGGCGATCTGTAGAGCGATCGACTCGCTCACGATCGGTCCATTTGTGTAAAAAAGTTTGACGAAGTTTAGAGAGAAGAGTAGAAACCGTCTGGCAGTGTTGTTGCATTGTCAGACTTTTTTTTGCTGTTTTGGTTTTTTGCTGTTTTGCTTGATGCCGCTTCGAGCAAGCAATCCCTGAAAAATCATCAACCCCTGATACAAATTACCCATCCTGTTGTCAAAGCGCTATAGAATATCATTTGGCTCAATTTTTTGGCTCGATTTTTACCCCACGCATCTCCCTCAACCACAGAGATTTTTCTATGACTTCCCCCATTCGCTTCTTAATGTGCCCGCCCGATCACTATGACGTGGACTATGTGATTAACCCCTGGATGGAAGGAAATGTTCACAAGTCCATGCGGGAACGGGCGGTTGAGCAGTGGCACAGTCTCTTCTACGTCCTCAAGGAACATGCTTTAGTGGATCTGGTAAATCCTGAGAAGGGTTGGCCAGACATGGTATTTACGGCGAATGCAGGGTTGGTATTGGACAAAACGGTGGTTCTGAGCCGCTTCTACCATAAAGAACGGCAGGGAGAAGAACCCTATTTCAAGCAGTGGTTCGAAGCGAATGGGTTTACGGTGCATGAACTACCGAAAGATCTTCCTTTTGAAGGGGCCGGGGATGCCCTTCTGGATCGGGAAGGCCGCTGGTTATGGGCTGGTTATGGGTTCCGCTCTGAACTGGATTCCCACCCCTACCTCGCAAAGTGGTTGGATATCGAAGTTCTGTCCCTCCGGTTGATGGATGAGCGGTTCTACCACCTCGATACCTGTTTCTGCCCCTTAAAGAATGGGTATCTGCTCTACTATCCCCCTGCTTTTGATGCTTACTCCAATCGTCTCATTGAGATGCGGGTGCCGGAAGCCAAGCGCATTCCCATTGATGAAGCGGATGCTGTGAACTTTGCTTGCAATGCGGTCAACATTGATCAGATTGTGGTGGTCAATAAGGTCAGCGATCGTCTCAAGGAACGGCTGGCTAAAGTTGGCTTTGAGGTGATTGAAACGCCCCTGACAGAGTTCTTGAAGGCTGGGGGCGCTGCGAAGTGCTTGACCCTGCGGATTACAGAGCCTATTCAAGGAGATGTCCATGCAGGAGCGGCGATCGAAAGCCGAACGATTCGCATGGAAGGGCACCTGCTCGACAGTGGATTGATCAATCGGGCCTTGGATCTGATTGTGGAAGGCGGCGGAAGTTTTCAGGTACTGAATTTCAACCTGGGTGAACAGCGGCAAAGCACTTCGTCAGCGGATGTGAAGGTGACGGCCCCCTCCCATCGCGTTATGGAAACCATCATGGCCCAACTGATTGACCTGGGGGCAGTTGCGGCGGGGCAAGAAGTGCGGGATGCCAATCTGGAACCCGTTGTCCAGGCTGGGGTTGCCCCTGATGATTTTTATGTCACGACGATTTACCCCACTGAAGTTCGGATCAATGGAGCCTGGGTGAAGGTTCAGAATCAGCGAATGGACGGGGCGATCGCTGTCACCTATCTGCAAGACATCCCAGTTGCTCAGTGCAAGTTACTCAGAGACTTACAGGTTGGGGAACAGGTGGTGGTTGATGTGGAGGGCATCCGCACAATCCGCAAGCCTGAATCTCGTGAACAGCGGAATACGCAAGAGTTCAGCTTCATGGGGGCCGGGGTCTCCAGCGAACGGCGCGTGGAACTGGTGGTTGAGCAGATCGCCTGGGAACTGCGCCAGATTCGCGATCGGGGCGGCAAGGTGGTTGTCACAGCGGGTCCGGTCGTCATTCACACGGGCGGTGGCGAACATCTGGCCCATCTGGTTCGGGGTGGGTATGTTCAGGCACTTCTGGGCGGCAATGCGATCGCCGTTCATGATATTGAGCAGTCCATGATGGGGACTTCGCTGGGAGTCGATATGAAGCGAGGCGTTTCCGTCCGGGGTGGGCACCGTCACCACCTGAAGGTAATCAATACCATTCGACGCTATGGCAGTATCGCCGCAGCCGTTGAACAGGGGGTACTGACTAACGGCATCTTCTATGAATGTGTGCGCCATAACGTCCCCTTTGCGTTGGCTGGCTCCATTCGAGATGATGGTCCGCTGCCCGATACGGAAATGAACCTGATTCAGGCTCAACAGGACTACTCCCGCCTGATCCAAGGGGCTGACCTGATCCTGATGTTGTCCTCCATGCTGCACTCGATCGGGGTGGGGAACATGACTCCCGCTGGAGTGAAGATGGTTTGTGTGGATATCAACCCTGCCGTCGTGACCAAGTTGAGTGATCGGGGTTCTGTGGAGTCCGTTGGAGTGGTAACGGATGTGGGCCTATTCCTGAGCCTGTTGGTGCAGCAGTTAAACCGATTGACTAGCCCTTATCAAGTCGTTTGACTTTTTCAATGAGCCGGAATTCCCAAATCGTGGCAAGATGTTGCTGGCAATACCTGACAAAGCCTTTGTCTTAAGGTAAATCTTTCAGGGATACCACATATCTTGTCTCATCACACTTTACCTATGCCAGCACTTCACGGGGGATTTCCGGTTCTTTCTGGTTCGTCTCTGAGCCGTTTGCGCTCCTCCTGCCGAACAGGGCTTGTGGTCAGCATGTCTACCCTGCTTCTGACCCTTTCTGCTCCGCTGACGGCGATCGCCCAGGCTCCGGGAACAGGGTGTGAGGAGACCCGCAATCCAGCAGCCTCCCCTTCCCAAGCTTCGACTCAAGGAACTTCTGCGAATCAATTTACAACGGTTGCCAGTTGGGTTGCCAATGCCACAACAACGGCTGAGTCTGTGTTGGGGAGTTTAGTGCCGCAACTGCTGGCTTACTTTACCCCGGTTCCCTGGCCCCAAATTCACGATCGGGCCAAACAAGCGCGGGTGCCCATCCTGATGTATCACGACATCCTGCCAGAGAAGCAGGTGTTTTTTGATGTCACCCCTGAGGAATTCGAGGCTCATCTCCAATTGATCCAGAAGAACGGTCTCACCCCAATCACAATGCAGCAGTTGGTGATGCATTTGCGAACGGGTGCCCCGCTGCCGAAAAAACCTGTGCTGTTAACCTTTGACGATGGATATAGTGGTCACTACGATTATGTGTATCCGTTATTAAAGAAATACGGCTATCCCGGTGTGTTTTCAATCTACCCCTCCAAGGTGGGAAAGAAGATCGGACGCTCTAGCCTTACCTGGGACCAATTACGGGAGATGGTGAAAGATCCCCTGGTGACGATCGCCTCCCATAGTGTGACCCATCCTCCTGATCTGCGGGCCTTACCAGAGGCGAAACTGCGCGATGAAATTTTTGAATCGAAGCGAGTTTTAGAAACAGAATTGGGAATTCCGATTCCTTACTTCACTTACCCTGCTGGATTCTATGACAAGCGAATTTTGAAGTTAGTGGAAGAAGCAGGGTATGAAGCCGCCCTGACGATGAACGATCTCGATGAACGCTTTGCAGGGCAGTCGAACGGGCTTTTGGAAATCTCCCGAATTGGGCAATCCCGCACTCCAGAGGTGATCACCCAGGCATGGGGTGGGCCTGAAATCCCTGGTTGGAGTGTGGGCTTCAACTTCAAGAGCCAGGTCAGTATGGAGAAGCCTACGGTGAACGGAATTCCCATCATCCTGATCACGGGGGGAAAACCTGTCACGATTCACCACACAACCCGTGCCCAAGTGCCTGAAATTCTGAAAAATACGCCAGCGATCGCCGCCGTTGATGGCGGTTTCTTCAACCTGGAATTCCTGGATTCCAATGTGATGGTCGGCCCTGTGATGAGCCGGAGCCACAATCGATTTATTCCGGGAAATCGTGGGGAAATTCCGTTAATTCAAAATCGACCTCTGGTGATGATCAGCGATCGGGCCGTGCGATTTGTCCCCTTTGATTATATGAAGCACAACAGTTTAGAAGGGGTTCAGGCGGAAATGCCGGACGTGACGGATGCCTTTGTGGGGGCTGCCTGGTTGGTTAAAAATAGCGAACCGCAGCCCGCTGCCAGTTTTGGCAAGCTATTTGACTTTGATGCCGCCCGCCATCGTGCTTTTTGGGGCATCAACCGGGCTGGAGAACCCGTCATCGGGGTTTCTGAAGAACCCGTTGGCTCGGTAGATCTGGGTAAAATTCTAGCGAAGGCCGGGTTTCGCGACGCAGTGATGTTGGATTCTGGGGCGAGTACTTCCCTGGCCTACAAAGGGGAATCCCTGGTGGGGTATGAACCCCGTCCTGTTCCCCACGTTGTTGCCCTGATTCCGCCTGAAGTGGAGACGGCTGCGGCCTGTACGATCGTAGCTCGAAAATAATTAAGCGGGGTAGATCATGAACGTGAATTTGGAATAAAGACTGAGGAAATCCCTGACTTTAATCCCCTCCTGGGAGGGGTGGCCGCAGGCCGGGGTGGGTTAGGGGACTCGGCATTGGATGACAAATTGAATCAGGTTTGCTCTGGCAATCATCAAACCCACCCCTACCCCTCCCAGGAGGGGATTAGCCTAGAATTGATTGCAGGTGCTTAACTCGAACTGACGTGAATTAAAGTTTTATCAGGGCCATTGGATATCACTGAATTCATTTTCTATGATTACAATCACCCCCGAACACTGAATCTATTCAGATCGCTCTAAAAGGTATTGTGCAATGCAAATTTGGCCCCAGGATGGAGACGGTCTCGCCCCTGAACCCCAAAATGGTTCCCTTCCTCCCACGAATTCTAAAAAGAAGGATAAGAAAAAACTAAAAAAACAGAAAAAAGTAAAGCTGCAACCAGACGAACGAGTGGTTTTTCATCATCTTTCGGAGTCGGAAGGAAGTTCTAAGCTTTCTAGTAAATTCTATGAAACAGAACTGGCTCGATTGCAAGTCGAACTGGTGAAGATGCAGTATTGGGTCAAGCATACCGGAACCCGCATTGTCATTATCTTCGAAGGACGGGATGCGGCAGGAAAGGGTGGCACCATCAAGCGCATCACAGAACCTTTGAATCCACGCGGTTGTCGGGTGGTGGCTCTGGGCACTCCGAGCGATCGTGAAAAAACCGAATGGTATTTCCAGCGTTATGTCTCCCACTTACCTGCCGCTGGGGAAATCGTGTGCTTTGATCGAAGTTGGTACAACCGGGCCGGGGTGGAGTGGGTGATGGGGTTTTGCACCGAAGCCCAGTATCAGGAATTCATGCAGACCTGTCCCGAATTTGAACGCATGCTGGTGCGATCGGGCATCCTTTTACTGAAGTATTGGTTTTCCGTCAGCGATGAGGAACAGGAGCGGCGGTTCCAATCTCGCATGACCGATCCGGCGCGGCGGTGGAAAATCAGCCCGATGGATCTGGAGTCGCGCGATCGGTGGGTGGAATATTCCCAGGCCAAAGATACGATGTTTGCCCGCACGAATATTCCCGAAGCTCCCTGGTTTACCGTCGAAGCGGATGACAAAAAACGGGCACGGCTCAATTGCATCAGCCATATTCTAAGCAAAATTCCCTATGTCGATATGACTCCCGCCCCCCTCGAATTACTTCCCCGCAAAGCCGCCCCTCAGGATTATGTACGGCCTCCCCGAAATGAGCAATTTTTTGTTCCTGAGATTTATAGCTGACCTTCCTCTGGGGCTGCTAACGAGGCTTTTTCTGCGATCGTTGTTGGGCTTGCAGAATCGCCTGAAGTGCCCGTTGAGCGCTGGCCTGATTGGGATTTAAGCTGACCGCTGTTTGTAAGGCTCGCAGCGCGTCAGAATACTCTTCCAGTTGGGCCAGCACCAGCCCCAGACCTGTCCAGGCTTCCGCATTGGTTTTGTCTAAGGAGATCGCCCGTTCGTAACTGTTCTGGGCTTGCACATAGTCCTCCAGCGCAACCAGAGCCACGGCCCGATTCATCCAACCCTGAACCAGTCTGGGATTTGCCCGCACAGCTTGATTCGCGGAATTCAGGGCCGCAGGGTAATCCCCGATCGTCCACTGCACCACACTTTGGTTCGCCCAGGTCGCTGCATCATTAGGATTGAATTTCAATGCTTCCCGGTAAGAAGCCAGTGCCCGATCGGGTTGCTTCAAGGTTCTCCAAATGCGGCCCTGGTTTGCCCAGGCGCGGGCATCCTGGGGATTGAGGAGAATCGCCCGTTTCACCGAAGTCAGGGCTTCCTCATACTGCTTGAGATACCATAAAACGACCGCCCGATCGCTCCAGGCTTCCCCCCAACTGGGCCGCATGCCAACGGCTCGATTGGCAGACACCAGGGCTTCCTCAAACTTTCCCAGTCCGGTCAGGGCTTGCGATCGTTGGTTCCATGCCTGGGCAACTCCCATCTCTCGCCACACGCCATCCCCCTGCATCGCCTGATCACAGGCTTTTTGCGCTTCTTCGTACTGATTCAGAATATTGAGAACGGTGCATTTGCTGACCAGCACCAGCGAAGATTTCGGGCTAAGTTGCTGGGCCTGATTGTAGGAGTTCAAGGCTTCTGAAAAGCGGCCCAATTGCTCGAACACCATCCCCTGGGCGGCCCAGGTTGCGGCATCGGTGGGAGTGAGGCTGAGGGCTTGATCGTAGTCGGCGATCGCTGCCTGTCCATTGCCCAAAGTCCGATTCGCAAAGCCCCGATTAGTCCAGGCAAAGGCAGGGGTTTTGTCTCCCCACTGACTGTTACTTGCCAGGGCCAGATCACAGGCTTTCACCGCTTGTTGAGCCTGCCCCAGGTAGACCAATACCTCACACCGATGACTCAGAGCGAGGGAGTTTTGGGGTTCCAGCAGCAAAACGCGATCGAAGGACACTAGAGATGGCTCGTACTGGTTCTGCTGACTCAAAATTCTGCCCCGCTGGAACCAGGCCAGAGCGGGGGATCGCCTTCCCCAATTGCCATCCACCTTGAGAGCCTGTTCGCAAGCATCCAGCGCCTCTTCCCTCCGTCCCATGCCATCCAGAGCCACACATTTGTAGGCCAGAGCCAGAGAGGTTTTCGCATTCAGCTTGAGGGATTGTTCGAGCGCAGCAATGGCTTCCGGGTACTTTTTCTGCTGAAGCAACACGCCCCCGTAATCTGCCCAAATGCCTGCATCATTAGGGCGCAGGACGATCGCCGTTTCGCAAGCCGTCACTGCTTCTTCGTACTTGCCTCCATCCGCTTGCAAGTTACACAAATTCGACCAGTAGGCGAAGTCCTTAAGCTGATCCTCGATCCGTTTGGGGGGCGCGGGAGGAGTCACGGGAGCAGCCGCAGGAACGGAGGGCACGGAAGGAAGCGGTGGTGCAGTAGGCACCGTGGGCACCGTGGGCAAAGACGGAAATTGGGCAATCTGAGACGGGACTGCTCTCGCAGGTTCGAGAGAAATCAACCCTCCAAAACTCAGAACCAGAGTGACAAAGCTGAACCAGCCTGGAAAACGCTGCATAGAGTTTGCCTCAGAAAGATTGCTCTATCTTACGATCGCGATGGAATCCGAAGGAAATTTCAAAGAATCATTACTGATGGTGGATTGGGGGGGATGGGTAATGGGTAATCGGGAATGGGTGATGGATAATTTAATTGCATGCCCTTCCCCATCTGCTCATTTCCTCATTCCCTTAATCCCCCACGTTCCCATGAAACTTCTGATTTCTCTTCTCTCCCTCCTCCTTTTGCATCCGATTGCCCAGGCTGCAAATCCGGATCAGGTGCGGCGATTGCAAGAAACTCGCGAATGTCCCGGTTGTGATTTGCAGAATGCAAACCTGCGGGGGGCGTTTTTGCGGGGGGCGAACCTTCAGGATGCGAATTTGCGGGGGGCGAACTTGAATGGAGCAGACTTGCGGGGGGCGTTTCTCAATCGCACCAATCTGACAGGGGCGGATTTGCGAAATGCCAATCTAGAGGATGCCAACCTGGATGAAGCAAAGTTGGAACAGGCCCAACTTCGGAATACCCGGATCAGTGAACGAACGGTGCTGGCTGAGAAGTGGCAACGGGTGCGGCAGTTAGTGACGGAATCGGCGATCGGGCAGGATTTAGCAAAATTGGATTTAGCGGGAGCGAACCTGAGTGGGAGTGATTTACGCAATGCAAATCTGGCGGGGGCGGATTTGACCGGGGCGACGGTAGAAGGTGCCCTCCTGCGGGGAGCGAACCTGAGTCAGACCGCTTCTGAACGAAGTAGTTTTGCCATCAGTGACTTGCGCGAGACGAATCTGGATCAGGCCAACCTCCAGCAGGGGAATCTCCGGGCTTCGGATTTGCGATCGGCCCGGTTATCCCAGGCGGATCTCACCAGGGCCGACTTGCGAAGTGCCTATGTACAACAAGCAAACCTCACACAAACCAAACTGACGGATGGGAATCTGGCAGCGGCTCAACTGAATAATGCGACCCTGCAAGAAACGAATTTGGGTGGGGCTAATTTATTTACCGCTGACTTACGGGGAGCCATTCTGCAAGACACAAATCTGCGGGGTACGAATCTGCGAGGGGCGGATCTCAGCAATAGTCAGCTTGGAAACGGCAGTTTGCAGGGGGCGAATGTCACGGGGGTAAATTTGCGATCGATGCGCTTAAGTGGCACCGATCTCAGTGGTCTGAATCTGCCAAATATTGACCTGAGCGGCAATGACCTGAGCAAAACCAATTTCAGGGGCAGTAATCTCAGTCGGGCTTCACTGCAACGCAGTAATCTCAGTGAGGCAAATTTAGCGGATACGAACCTCACCCAGAGCAATCTGCGGGATGCAAACCTGAGTCGGGC
>JANRKG010000414.1:0-12706 GCA_033763635.1 Leptolyngbyaceae cyanobacterium bins.59 | reverse complement strand
TTCGCTCCTGGGCAAAACAGGGGGATTTTGTGTTGGCGGTGGGGGATGTTGTTCCTCTAGCCTTGGCCTGGTTTAGTGGCAAGCCCTATGCCTTTATTGGGACTGCAAAATCGGAATATCACCTGCGGGATGAAGCGGGTCTATTGCCCAATCTTCCCAAAAGCGATCGACTGGCAGCCCGTTGGGGATCGGTTTACTATCCCTGGGAACGATGGCTCATGGGCCATCCCCGATGCAAAGCCGTTTTTCCCAGAGATTCCCTGACGGTTAAGATTCTTCAGCAGTTCGCTATCCCAGCTTTTGATCTGGGTAATCCCATGATGGATGGTCTGCTGGATAGCAAACAGGCCGATAGTCCGAGTTACTACGATGGCGAAGCTGAACAGCGGGAACTTGCGCGATCGTTCACCCTCCTGCTGTTACCCGGCTCCCGCATTCCAGAAGCCTATGGGAATTGGCAACGAATTTTGGAAGCCATCAGAAGCACGATCGAGACGTTTCAGGGCCGATCACTCCTCTTGTTGGGAGCCATTACCCCTGGTTTGCCCCTGGACCCCTTCGTTCAGGGATTGAGAGAGGAAGGCTGGCAACCTCCATCAATTCATCCCAAATCCCTTCCCATTCCTGATCCGCAAGCCCAGTGTTTTGTGCGCGATCGGGCCATGCTCATTCTGACGCAGGAAGCCTATCGAGCGTGTTTGCATCAGGCGGATGTGGCGATTGCAATGGCCGGAACCGCTACGGAACAATTTGTGGGGTTGGGGAAACCTGCTATTACAATTCCAGGCGCAGGGCCACAGTTTACCTCCCACTTCGCTGAAACCCAAAGCAGGCTCTTAGGGCCATCGGTGACGCTGGTACGACGGCCTTCCCAGGTTGGGGAAACCCTTCAGTCTCTACTGGGCAATCCCGATCGCCTTCAATTAATTGTCAACAACGGTCGGCAGCGGATGGGGGAAGGGGGGGCGGCCCATCGAATTGCCACCTGTTTAACGAATCTCGCTGAATTTCCCATGCGTCGATAGGGTGGGGATGGAAGACCTGGGAGACCTGGCAGGCTTGTTATGAACCCTTGATATCTGTGCGTTTTGTGCAGTGGTAGAACCACCGTTCTCCTCGATAGTGGGTTACAACGCAGGAATAGTAAACGTCAGGTTGTGATTGGCGCAGAGCCTCCGCATCCTGCATGGCAGCATTCCCATCCAGATACGGCCCTGCCCACAGTTCAAACATATAGAGGGAATTGCCTTCAAGGAATTTAGGGTCAGTGACAACCTGATAGATATAAAGGGGCGTTACAGTCGTATTCATTGGATCTCCTGAAAGCTGCACCTCATTTACTATGAAGTGTCAGTTCTCCATAAACTTGGACCGCATTCAAAAATCAATTCCTTTTCCAAAACATCCCTGCTCTCCCACCCCTGCCCGATGACACATTCTCCATCCCCCCTTCGCTAAAATCAAACAGTTCCCTACCCGCTCTATCATTTGTTTGGTTTTCTCATCGTCCTTCTCGCTGCGGTTTCTTTCTGCTTTCAGAACGTAACTGTTCGAGTCCTCTTCACCGAGCAGCCTATCCTGGGCCTGTTTCGCACCGGAGGCTTCGTTACTCCAACCCTGCACCATGATTGGATCTACAAATCCCGTCTTAACGGTGGTACTGGCCTGGTTCCTGCTTCAGGAGACCCCCGGAACGGTGCAATTACTGGGCGTGGCGATCGTCACGCTCAGCGTTGCACTCCTCGCCCAGGAGCACCGTCGTCTGTCTTTAGAAGTGGGCTTTAGCTTTACTCGGTCCACAAGTCGAGTGCTGGGCGAAGTCGAAGCACCGTTTAAGGCTCAGAATGGGGTGCCTCTGGAAACTGATGATGACGAACTTCCTCACAGAACTGTTGTGTTGCCTGGGCGATCGTTGTCCGCAAATCGGCATACACCTTTGCAAAGGGAGGCTTGCGCTCGGTCAGCCCCAACAAATCAGCCGTCACCAATACCTGCCCATCACAATGGGGACCCGCCCCAATCCCGATCGTGGGAATGCTCAATTTCTGGGTGATTTGGAGGGATAGGGAATCGGGAATGTGTTCTAAAACAATGGAGAAGGCTCCGGCCTGTTCCAGGGCGATCGCTTCTTGCAAAATCCGCTCCTGTCCTTCCGGAGTGCTGCCCTGCTTTTGATACCCCAACTGCCGAACCGATTGGGGGGTCAGCCCTACATGCCCCATCACCGGAATGCCCACCTGCACCAGACGGGTAACAGTTTCGACGATCGCCGGATGCCCCCCTTCTAACTTGACGGCTTGCATCCCTGTTTCCTTCAAGACGCGCCCTGCGGATTGCATCGCCTGTTGGGTGCTTTCCTGATAACTCATAAAGGGAAGATCGCACACAAGAAAGGCCCGTTGTACGCCTCGCCGCACGGCACGGGCATGGTGTAGCATTTCTTCCAGCGTGACGGGCAGGGTCGTTTCATACCCCAGAGCCACCATCCCAAGGGAATCCCCGACGAGCAGAATGTCCACTCCCGCCTGATCCAGCACTTGGGCCAGGGCAAAATCCCAGGCAGTGAGGGCGACGATCGGACGGCCCTGCTGTTTCCACTGAACCAAGTGCTGAAGTTTGACTTTCATGAGCTATGGGGATCGGCGACTGTAGGTGGCGTGGGGCTGAGCCTGACGACTCCGCCGCAGGTTGACCCAGGCCAGACCCTCTGTAGTTCCCACCCAGAGCTTATTGCCCACATCGGGAGCCACAATCAACACCCGACTGGAAGGCAGAGAGGTAATCTGGTCAACAATAGCTCCATTGTAGCGATTCACTTGGAACAACCCGTTGGTTGTGCCCACCCACAATTGCCCCCGCCGATCGAACCGCAGGGAAGTCACGTTTTTTCCCTCGATCGATCGCACCGAACGAATCACGGCTCCCGTTTGGGGATTCACTTCTAACAAGCTGTTTGGGGTGCCCACCCACAAAGATCCCCTCGGCTCAACGGTGATCGCCTGAACCACGCCTCCGGGCAAGTTAGTAATCCGGCGACGGAGCAACGCTCTAGCTGTGTCAATTTCCACCAACCCATCCAGAGTCCCAACCCACAGATTTCCTCGCCGATCGAGGGTAAAGGCGTTGGCACTCACTCCGGGTAAGTTCTGAACGGTGGACATGAGTAACCCCTGGTCTGGGCTGATCAGGGCAACGCCTCGATCGCCTCCCACCCACAGATATCCACGCGGATCTGTGGTCAGGGCCAGAACCCGGTTGGAGGGCAAGGTAAAGTTTTGGGCCGTGATTTCATCGCTGCGGGGGTCAATCCGAATCAGTCCTTCGTAGGTGCCAACCCAAACCCGCCCTGAACTGTCAAGCGCCAGGGCACCGATCGCCGTATTCGGCAAATTCACCCGCGCCCCAATCCGGCCTGTGTTTGGGTCAATTCGGGCAATTCCCTGCCAGGAACCGACCCACAACCCGCCTTTAAAGTCTGCTTGCAACCCACTGATGCGATAGTCAGGAGTGATGGAACGGTTTTCTACCTGCTGTCGCTGGGTTGGGAGGGGGGCATTTCCCGGTGGGGGAGCGGTGGGGGGGAAAACGGTACGCTGCTTCGGGAAAGTCGTAGGCTGTTGAGGTTGGGTCGATTGAGCAACCCCTGGAGACTGCCAGGAAAAAGGAGCGATCGTCAACAACGCCAGGTAGCTCCATCCCATTAAGCTCGCTCCCATCTGAAGCGATCGATCCCAAACCGTGATACCCTCCTTTAAAGGGATAGAGGGAAAAGTCGCTTCACGATTTTTGAGGCCCATCTTGAGGCTCACTTTGAGACTCCATCGTTTGCTCACTCTCATAAAAAATCCCCAAAACACTCGCTCACACCCTTAGCGGGGTAATTGAGCAACGGTAATTGAGCAACAGCATAGCGCTTCATCGCGGAATTCGGGATTAATTACAAAAAAATATTTTCGTGACTTTTGTAGCGTCCCTGAAAATTTTCTACAGACTTTAAATTATTAAATACGTTTTATTAAATATGTTGGTATTTAGATGCTCTAAAAAGGGCGTAGAACTTTCCTTTATAAAAATAGGAAGAATAAGATTCTTTGCCTCAAATTTTTTCTGTTTCTTAAGTTGATCTAGAAAAAATTGGCTTCTATAAATTTGATCTCCAGAGATTTAAATCAATTCACTTTTGTTAAGCCTTCGAGAGTGATTACTCACGCTTATCAATATTAATTTTATAAGAGTATCTTATCAGGGTTGAAAGAATATTTGAAGTTTATCTTATGTGTTTTCCTGATATGCTTTGAATCAACCTGTTGCAAGGCGCAGATTAAGCAATGCGAGTCCAGCCAAGCGATCCCAGTTAGGCTTCTTTAAGGCTTCCTAGAGGCCGAATTGAGCGATCGTGAGTAGGGTAGCCAGTGATTTACTGCGATTTACTGCTTAGCTCATCGCTATCCCAGGGCAAGAAAAACCCAGGGAACCGCAATGTTCTATTTCAGGATTCAGGCTCAGTTAGGAGGGGATCTGTTGCTGAGTTTGACCTGATCAACTTGAGTGATTTTTTAGGAAGGAAACCATGTCTTACGCTCAAACCAAGACTCAGACAAAAGCCGGATATCAGGCTGGGGTTAAAGATTATAGACTGACTTATTACACCCCCGATTACACCCCCAAAGATACCGACATTCTGGCCGCTTTCCGGGTGACACCTCAACCCGGTGTGCCCTGGGAAGAAGCGGGTGCTGCGGTAGCTGCTGAATCCTCCACCGGAACCTGGACGACCGTATGGACCGACCTGTTGACTGACCTCGATCGCTACAAAGGTCGTTGCTACGACATCGAGCCAGTTCCCGGTGATGACAGCCAGTTTATCTGTTACATTGCTTACCCCCTGGATCTGTTTGAAGAAGGCTCGGTCACGAACATGCTGACCTCCATTGTGGGGAACGTGTTCGGGTTCAAAGCACTGAAAGCGCTGCGTCTGGAAGACCTGCGGATTCCCGTTGCTTACCTGAAGACCTTCCAAGGCCCTCCCCACGGGATTCAAGTTGAGCGCGACAAAATCAACAAGTACGGTCGTCCTCTGCTGGGTTGCACCATCAAACCCAAACTCGGTCTGTCTGCAAAGAACTACGGTCGTGCTGTTTACGAATGTCTGCGCGGCGGTCTGGACTTCACGAAAGACGACGAAAACATCAACTCCCAGCCCTTCCAACGGTGGCGCGATCGCTTCCTGTTTGTTGCAGAAGCAATTAAGAAGTCCCAGGCTGAAACGGGTGAAATTAAGGGTCACTACCTGAACGTGACCGCTCCCACCTGCGAAGAAATGCTAGAGCGGGCTGCATTTGCCAAAGAATTGGAAATGCCCATCATCATGCATGACTTCCTGACCGCAGGGTTCACGGCTAACACCACCCTGGCGAAGTATTGCCGTGCCAATGGTCTGTTACTGCACATCCACCGTGCGATGCACGCTGTAATTGACCGTCAGAAGAATCACGGGATTCACTTCCGGGTTTTGGCGAAGTGCTTGCGGATGTCTGGTGGGGACCACATTCATACCGGAACCGTTGTGGGTAAGCTGGAAGGCGACAAGGCAATCACTCTTGGTTTCGTAGATCTGCTCCGCGAAAACTACATCGAACAAGACAAGACCCGTGGGATCTACTTCACCCAAGACTGGGCTTCCATGCCTGGGGTAATGGCTGTGGCTTCCGGTGGGATTCACGTATGGCACATGCCTGCGCTTGTGGAAATCTTCGGCGATGACTCCGTGCTTCAGTTTGGTGGTGGTACGCTGGGTCACCCCTGGGGGAACGCGCCCGGTGCAACTGCAAACCGCGTCGCTCTGGAAGCTTGCGTTCAAGCTCGGAACGAAGGCCGCGACCTCATGCGTGAAGGTGGCGACATCATCCGCGAAGCTTGCAAGTGGTCTCCTGAACTGGCAGTTGCTTGCGAACTGTGGAAGGAAATCAAGTTTGAATTTGAAGCGGTTGATACCGTCTGATAAAGGCTGAAGTCAGAAGGTAGAGGGATGAATTAGAATATTCAAACTTTTTCATCCTTCATCCTTCTTAATCACCTTTAGGAAGCTGGTGTCTAATGAATTTCAAACAAATTGCCAAGGACACAGCCAAAACTCTAATTAGCTATCTCACGTATCAAGCGGTTCGCACGGTGATTGCTCAGTTGAGCGAAACCAATCCGCCCCTGGCGCTCTGGCTCAGCCAGTTCTCTAGTAAGGACCGGATTCAGGACGGAGAGGCATATATTCAGGATCTCTTGCGGGAGAAACAAGATCTGGCGTTTCGGATCATGACGGTGCGGGAGCATATCGCCCAGGAAGTGGCAGATTTTCTGCCAGAAATGGTGCGGACTGGTATCCAGCAAACGAATATGGAACATCGCCGCCAGCATTTGGAGCGAATCACCCAGATGGAGTTTTCGGGAGATGCCCCTGAGCGATCGGGGATTCCCGAAGCCCTCCCCCGCGACCCCAGTGAGGAGATTGAACCTGATGAACCCTCCGGGCGAGATTGAGGCTGATGACTGGATAG
This sequence comes from Leptolyngbyaceae cyanobacterium bins.59, assembly GCA_033763635.1. Classification (GTDB taxonomy): domain Bacteria; phylum Cyanobacteriota; class Cyanobacteriia; genus JANRKG01. Next base: position 6,155 of record JANRKG010000414.1, on the reverse strand, counting down.
CCGATCGCTTGATAACGGTTGATAGGAATTACTTGTTGATTAGTCGTACATATTAGTCGTACATAACGGAAAACAGAAAACCATGAAGACTTTACCCAAAGAGCGGCGCTACGAGACTCTTTCCTACCTGCCCGCCCTCTCGGATGCTCAGATTGCCCGTCAGGTTCAGTACATCCTCGACCAGGGTTATATTCCTGCCGTTGAGTTCAATGAAACGTCTGAACCCACCGACTACTACTGGACCATGTGGAAACTGCCTCTGTTCAACGCTCGTTCCACCCAGGAAGTTCTGAGTGAAGTACAAGCTTGCCGCTCTGAGTATTCCAACTGCTACGTTCGCGTTGTGGGTTTTGACAACGTGAAGCAGTGCCAGGTGTTGAGCTTCATCGTTCACAAGCCCAACAAGGTTCGTTACTAAGAAGTTCGATTCGCGCCTGAGCGATCGTTCTAAGTCAACCATTCTCTGTCAATTTATTGTGAGGGTGATAGATCGTCAAGATTGAGAACCCAAGCTTCAGCTAGATTCTCAGCGATACTCTCACCTGTCACAGGATTCTCTCGTCGGTTTATTAGGAGAGGTAGAAAATCTGCCTCTCCTTCTTTTTGATTAAGATGGGGCTAATTCACATCATTCCAAAGCTTTAGGTAGAAGTGATGGATATTCACTTCCACATCAGCAATGGGCTATTTAGCTAAGACAAAGCAGTATGTTGACTCTCAGTTATCCCCATATTGAAAAGCACGAAGATCAGCCTGCACGATTACATCGATTACCGCGTATTCGAGTCGCCCAAATCGTGATGGATTACCTGGCCTATGGTTGGTCAGTAGAGGAAATTTGTCGCCAGCATCCCCATGTAAGACCAGCCGAAGCTCATGCAGCGATGGGATACTATTTCGACCATCAAGAAGAGATTGACCAGGAAATCGCGCAGGAATGGCAACAGGTGCAGGAGGGCATGATGCGAGAAGTTCGATCGCCTTTCTACATTCGGATGAAAGCGAAAGGATTGCTGTAGGTGACGATCGCTCTATACATGGACGTTCATGTTCCCCAAGCAATCACTGATCAGCTACGTCGTCGGGGCATTGATGTGTTAACGGCGTTTGATGATGAAACCCAAGAACTTCCTGATGATCAGCTTTTAGAGCGGGTAACTCAACTGAATCGAGTTCTCTTCACTCAGGATATTCGCTTCCGAGTTCTAGCTGAAACTTGGCAGACAGAAGGGAGAGCATTTTCAGGATTAATTTTTGGTCATCAGCTTGGGGGAACGATCGGTCAATTTGTCAAAGATTTAGAATTAATTGCCAAGGTTTCAGAACCCAATGAATGGCTGAATACCGTTGAATATATTCCTTTCAAGTGAATGAAAATCTGCAATACACTCAACTATTAAGAATTACTGTATATAGTTCTAGCTAGATAATAATTATAGGAAGCAATTAAAAGGATACAAGCCTCAAAATTGCCTAAGAATTACTTGTATAGGATATTTATTACTCGTACTATAGCAAGTAAGTTGGCTGAACATGGAGGAGCTTTATGGGATGGTACTACGATGGTAGAGGCAATCCATCTTCTGAAACAAGAGCACGACAGCAAGCTATAAAACGTTCATGTCAAAAACTGATGATGCTGCACCGTCAACAGCAAGCAGAACAAAACCGTCGAGAGCGTAAAGCTGCTAGTAAAATGCGAGAGCTTGCAAAGTTGCAGAAGCAGCAGGAAAAGATGAAAGAGTTAGAGCGTGCTGCTTATGAAGTCCAAGTTTTTGAAAATCGTATAGACTGTCTTTTATCTGTACACAAAGAGTGTGGTGAGGAATGGGATTGGCTCCTAATACACAACTCAAATCCTCCAAGTGAACCACAACGATCTAGTGAGAATGAAGTAGCTGCTCAATTACAAGTAGATCAGTTCAAGCCCGATCTACTTGACAAGTTATTTGGACGTGTCGAACAGAAACGAGCTGATTTAGCAAAGGCTGTAGAAGAAGGAAAAAGGCTAGACTCTTTAAACTATCAAAACTTATTTTATAAGCACCTAGAAGAGTATGAGAGTTGGCAGTATCTAGTCAGTTTATCCAAGAAAGTTATATCAGGAGATGTTCAATCCTACATTGATATAATTGATTGTGAAAAATCCTTCGATGATATTAGTGAATTAGGCTCTTTAATAGAGTTTGACGTACTTAGTAGTTCTACTATGGGAGTGGTAGTTCATGTAAATAGTGAAAAGGTCATTCCCAGTGAGATTAAGTCTTTAACAAAAGCAGGAAAACTATCGGTCAAAAAAATGCCGAAAGCAAAGTTTTTTGACCTTTACCAAGATTATGTTTGTAGTTGTGCATTACGCATGGCAAGAGAGCTATTTGCGCTACTACCAATTGAGAAGATTTTACTTACCTGTATAGGTGAATTGTTTGACTCTGCAACGGGTAATATAGAAGAACAACCTATACTATCAGTTGTATTTCTCAGAGAAATATTTCAATCTCTAAATTTTGATGAACTCGATCCCTCAGATTCAATAGCTAACTTTCCCTACAAAATGAGATTTCAAAAGACAAAAGGATTTCTTCCAATACAATCGTTTCAACTTTCAGAAATTAAAGCTTTGAATGAATGACGCGCAGGCTCTAATTAGGGATTACTTTCGGACAAAATCTTCTCAATTGTCTGCCGCTTCCGATTTATTTATAAATAAACATCCAGGTCTTATTGGCAGTCATCGTGAGCAAATATATAGGATTTATCTTCAAGAAATTATTCCTGCCAGATTTAAAGTGGGACGTGGAATAATTCATGATGGAATATCCCATGCTAGTAAAGAAGCAGACATTGTAGTTTGGGATGCCTTAAACTACCCAGTTATTCCATCATCTGATCATTCTTTCTTTTTTGCCGAATCTGTTAAGTTAGTCATAGAATGCAAGAGCAAATTCTCTAAGAGAGAGTTTAACGATGTTTTAGAAAAAAGCAAATCTATTCACGAATTGCGCTTGAGGAAAGGAATGTGTGCTGAGGAAAAAGTTAGCACTTTAAGCAAACAAGTTGATTCCCTGTTGGAAATTTTCTCTAATATAAGACTTCTTACTCAAGCTTTGGATTTAAATGAAGCTAACGAAAATAGGGTTGATAAAATTCAGTTAATTATTGAAACTTTAATTAAAAATAATATGGTAGTCGGCGAAAGTTTCCAATCCCATCGTATCGCGACAGCCTCAATATTTTTGAAGGGTGGAAGAAGAGCACTAGATGAACCTCAACGACTAATCTCTCAGCTAATTTCTGATAAGGATAAATACTTTATATCTGATCATTGGCCAGATTTAATTCTCTTTTTGGAACCTGGCATTGTCGTCCTCAAAAGTTGGAATAATTTAGCATCTGATTCATCTCATACATTAAAATTTATTAAAACCTTTGAGGATAGTCTATTGCTTTTTACAAAACATCTACTTGATAGAGTAGATGAGCGAATAGCTAGAGTTGAAAGTAAGTTCTACTTTGATGATTACCTCGATCAAAACACTCAGAATATTAAGCCTTATTTTGAACAGAAATTTGAGGTCAGTGGAGACTATGGTGCAAGTAGAATATATTGGGAGTAAAAAATATAAAATTTCATTGCAAAAACTTAAGAGAGGGGTGTCCGCAAATCACATACTTTATCTGAGACATATAAAACAAATGAACTGTTTATTGTTACCAAGTTAATAAGTGCCTTGAGGTAGGAACAATGAGTTTTACCGAAACAGAATATAAATACATCAAGTTAGATGCTCAGGACGTTCCTATCATTGATGGAACGACGATGAAAGTGATTGAATTGGTTGAAGCGAAAATCACCTACGGGTGGAGTCCTGAAGAAATCCATTTCCAACATCGTGACTTGAGCATGAGCCAAATTCATTCCGCCCTGGCCTACTACTGGGACCATCGAGAAGCGCTGGATGCAGACATGGAGCGGCGATTTCAGGAAGCTGAAAGATTAAGGCTGGTTGCTGGGGAATCTGCGCTTGCGAAAAAACTTCGTAGCCAGGGCTTGCTCTCTTGAGTATTTCACTTTACATGGATGAACACATCCATACTGCAATCACCCTGGGTCTACGTTTACGAGAAGTTGATGTCTTACCGTTCAGGAAGATAATCGTCGAGGCATTGAAGATCCTCGCTTACTCGATCGCGCCACTGAACTACAACGGGTTGTATTCTCCCAAGACCAGGATTTTTTGATTGAAGCAACTCGTCGCCAAACGGAGAGAATCTACTTCTTTGGAGTTATTTACGCTCATCAGCGACTCGTCACAATTGGGGATTGTATTCGGGATCTGGAAATCATTGCCAAGGCGGCTGACCCAGAAGATTTAGCAAACATTGTCCAATACCTGCCACTCTAAATGTCTTACTATATTTCTCCTCGATTTTTAGACAAACTCGCGGTTCACATCACCAAGAACTTCCTCACCCTGCCGGGAGTGCGAGTGCCCCTGATTCTGGGTGTTCATGGACGCAAAGGAGAAGGAAAATCCTTTCAATGTGAACTGGTGTTTGAGCGGATGAACGTGGATGTCGTTCACATTTCCGGGGGCGAACTGGAAAGCCCCGATGCCGGAGACTCCGCCCGACTCGTCCGACTGCGCTACCGGGAAGCGGCGGAAATGATCCGCACCCGTGGACACATGGCGGTTCTCATGTTCAATGACCTGGATGCCGGGGCCGGACGCTTTGATGCCGGAACCCAGTACACAGTGAACACCCAACTCGTGAACGCCACCCTCATGAACATTGCGGACAATCCCACCAATGTTCAGCTTCCGGGCAGCTACGATGAGACTCCCCTGCATCGAGTTCCCATCATCGTCACTGGGAACGACTTCTCAACCCTGTACGCTCCTCTCATCCGCGATGGACGGATGGAGAAGTTCTTCTGGGAACCCGATCGCGCCGATAAAGTGGGCGTTGTCGCGGGCATCTTTGAACCGGATGGTCTGTCCCGTTCGGATGTCGAGCAGTTCGTTGATACCTTCCCCACCCAGGCAATCGATTTCTTCAGTGCCGTTCGTGCCCGTGTGTACGATGAACAAATTCGCCAGTTCATCCACGAGATTGGACTCGATCGCATCGCTCAACGACTCGTCAATAGCCAGGAAGGCGCGCCCCAATTCCCAAAACCGGATTGTCGATTATCCCGACTCCTGGAATTTGGGTATCAGATGGAAGAGGAACAGAAGCGAATTGAGAGTTTGCGATTGGTGCAGCAGTACAACTATGCCCTCAAGGGTAATTCTGGCAATGCTCCTGCTGAACAGCCCGCCCCGGTCTATCCCTCGTCCCCGGTCGCCTTTGCCCCCCAACCCCAGCCATCCCGCTCGAATTACAGCAGCAATGGGGGAAGCGGCAATGGCAACCAACTCCGAACCCGTTTGACTCCTGAAATAATCGAGCAGATCCGTCAACTCCTGGCGCAAGGTTGCAAGATTGCCGTGGAGCATGTGGATCAGCGACGCTTCCGGGCAAATTCCTGGCAAAGTTGCGCGATCGGTTCCCTCACCAGCGAAGCCGAAGCCCTCGCTGCCCTGGAATCCTGCCTGAGCGATCATGCTGGGGAATATGTTCGTTTCGTGGGAATTGACCCGAAGGCAAAACGCCGTATTCAGGAAACGATCGTTCAAAGGCCGTGAGGGTCAGTAATAAGGAATGGGTGATGGGTAATCGGAAATTATCATTACCCATTACCCAACCATCCTTGAATCCGTTTCACTGCCCATCTGGCTTCGGATTCAGTTAATTTTCCTTCCAGCGTGTACGGACCTTGCCGGGTTTGAATCACGATCGCACCCTGACGGTCAGAGGTCTTGCTGGCAGAAAAAGACTCAATATCCTTAATTTTTCCCTGAGCGCGATTGATGACCTTCCCCGATCGCAACCGTTTGATTTTGAAATGGGTGCGATCGAGGTCCAGGGAGAAGGAGTCGGTCAGGGGGGTAAGGGTCGCCTGAAGAATATTGGCCCCAATCCCTCCCAATACTGTTCCTGCCAAAATGACAGCCCAGAGGAATTGACCTTCCGTTAGGGCGGCAAGGATGGCACTGGCAGCAACCGCCCCAATGGGCGTGAAGAACGGAAATGATGCTGGGACTGGGTTC
>JANRKG010000413.1:0-4937 GCA_033763635.1 Leptolyngbyaceae cyanobacterium bins.59 | reverse complement strand
CATCAAGAATGCTGAAAACCACGAATTGTTGCTAGAAAAGGGACAACGCATCGGCTTTCTATTCAAGGAACCGGGTGTCGTTCAAGAAATTGATGTGTCCCAGCCCCACTTCTTTAGTCTGATTAAGGCGGCAATGGAAGTTTTGGGACTGTAACAACATCCAAACGGGCACCCGGCTTCTGTCAGGTCATGGCAACAACAACCTCCTCTCACTCCTATCCTCAAGGTTGATAGGAGTTTGTTGTTGGCTGTTCGGATTACACTACCTTGACGACCACTGCAATAATTGTTTACATTAATTTACATAAAGAAACAAATCTTTACTCCAGGAGTAGCAAGATGGTAATTTTAGTGGCTCTGTTTGTCGTGGGTTGGGTTGCAGTTGCCGTGCTGGGCACTCAGGCTTACTTCCGGGGTGAACAATCCAAGCCCATTCACAGCCGCAATTGGGACTCTCAACCCTTTGAAGCGCTGTCTGAGTCGATTACGGGAACCAAAATCAACTACGACGATCGCGTTCCTTCGACCAATGTACTGAACAGCTATTTTGAGAACCTGGCTGCCAAGGCATAAGGGGATTTCTCGAAAACAAGTTTCCCACTGGTTTCAGCTCCGCTCAACCATCGTTCGCGCTTTGAGCGAAGTCGAAGGTCAATCCATCGGTAAACTCTTTTCAGAAAATCACCTGGGCATGAAGATGAAGGGTAGACAGACCTGTGAGAGACGGCTGCTACCCTTCGGCTCCACCTACTTGTTTACTACGTCGCAATGCACAGAAATCTGGGGTGACAAGAATGTGTTTCTCCCCGTAGCGGGGAAACATCACAGTAATTACATCAGATGTCGCTTCATTGATTACCTGGGCAACATGACCCGATCCAAAGTGGGTATGTTCGACCCGATCGCCCTTCTGAATTTCTCTGAACAGACTGTTCTGTACCTTCCCCGATTGCAGCTTTTCAGGTTTTGCAACAGACTTTTTGCCCTGTCGCTGTTTCAGAAACACTTCCAAACCTGGGAAGTCTAAATTGTTACTTTCATCAAGAGGAACTAACTGCTGCCAGAAGGTCAGTTGTTCCCGATCGAGTTCTAACTTGTTCCAGGCTTGTTGATGATCAACTGCCCTTAAAAACTGCTGAATTATCTTTCCAATCGACTCTTTCAGGGATGACTCCACTTCCCACCAATGGGTAAAGTAGCGATAGAAATGGAACTGTTGTACACCTTTCACAAGCTCCCAAAGATCGCGAGTTTCCCAGGTGTCAGGATTGCTGGAAAGGACTTTCTGAAGGCGATCGATCTGTTGTATCACTTCCCGACAATTCGCCTCTAAAAGGAATTGAGAAACTTCCTTCTCTTCTAATAAATAAAGATGCAGTTCCCGTTTCGATCGGGTTGTTGCCACATACATCAATCGTCGCTCCTCTTCCAATTCCAGAGCGGATTCGATCTCTCCAAAAGGAAGAATACCCTGGTTGCAATTGGGAACGATGACAACCGACCACTCTAATCCTTTTGCCTGGTGAATAGTCGTGAGGCGCACGGACTGGGAAGTGTCCTGCTGTTGCTGACTCTGGTTTTGCTGAATTTGATCGAGATAGTCCAAAAACGCTACGAGTGTTCCTTTTCCCTGAGCATAATCAATCAGCGCTTCCACCCCCGCCGCTTTCCCCTGCCCTGTTTCGGGAAAACCGCTGTGGTGTTTCAGGTAGTCCCGGTAATTGATACAGCGATCGAGATCTCGCAAAGCCGCTTCCGCTGATTCCATCAGGGGAGCGGTGGCAATCCACTGCCCTAATCGCTCCAGTTTATTCCTTGTTTCCACCCCTGTAACTTGGGATTTCAGGAGCAGGAGTGTTTCACTAATGAGCATCCCCGATTGCAGTAGAGTATTTTGGGTCGCTTGCTTGACTTCCTTACTCAGGTAACGCAGGGGAGGAATTGACTTCACCCGATTCCAGGCCACTTCTAATTCTTGCCGCAAATCATAAGCTCGATCGCCCCTGCGTCGTTGGGCTTCCAGCTTTGCCAGTCTGCCAAAAGCGAGAAACGTGGAGATCTCCGATCGCTGATAAAACGGCACTAAATCCGGTCCCCAGTAAGAAATTTCTTCTTTAATCAGAAACTGCTCAATGTAAGGAGTTTGGGCATAAACCCGCACCAGAATCGCGATATCGGTGGGTCGGTAGCCCGATTGGAGAGCCGATCGGACCTGGGCGGCAATCCGCTGTCCCATCTCTTCCAGGCTGTCCACTCGGCGGAGATGAGTGCATCCGGTAAAGCCTTGAGTCAGGCTGAGCGCTTTGGGAAAGCGATTGCAGTTCTTACGAATAACAGCGTTTGCCAGGGCAACCTGGGAAGCCTGACAGCGAAAATTATCCGTAATGGTATAGGTTGTGGGATTGTAGCGCTTCTCAAAAATCTCCAAAATAAAGCGGGAACTGGCCCCTCGCCATTCGTAAATGGTTTGGTCATCATCCCCAATCACCATATAGTTACGGTGAGATTGCGTGATCAAATCCAAAATGGCGAACTGCGCCCGATTTACATCCTGAAACTCATCTACCATCACACACTCAAACAGATGTTGAATTTCCTCCAACAACGTTCGGTAATTGGCGATCAGTTCCCACCCAGTCATCAACATGTCATCAAACCCGATCGCCCCTTCCCGAATCCGAATCTCTTCAAACAGGCGATAAAGATCCAGATACCAGGCTAGATCTTTCTCTAAGGGTGGCTCTGCCTGTTGAGCAATGCGGGTATGGGGTCCAGTGGTCGGAAAGGTGTGATGATTCAGGTCCGCGTAATGAAGATTCCCTTTGCAACGGCTCACGTAAGTCAAAAAGTCTTCCTGGTCGATGTCCTCTAGTTCCTGTCGAAAGTCCACCCGCAGTCGTCGAGCTTCTGCGATCGTCTGAAAAAAGAGGGTGCGGTTGACCTGCTCTGGATTCAAATTCAGATTCAGATCGGGTGCATATCCCTGAGCCTTAGCCCGCCGAATGATGTAGTACCCCAATTTGTGAAGGGTCCAGGTTTTGACCGTCGCGCATTCGGGCCATTGCACCAGAGCCATTTCAATATCCTGCACGGAAGCGCGGCTGAAGGAAGTCGCCAGGATTTGATCGGGAGAGAAAACCTCTTCCTGAATCAAGCGCTGGACCCGATGCACCATTGCGGTGGTCTTGCCTGCTCCTGCCACCGCAAACACGCGGGCCGGACCCCAATCATGGCGAACGATCGCCTGTTGTTCTTCAGTCAATTGCACAGTCAGGGCCAAAATTCCTTCAGGTCTCAAGTAAAACAAATGAGCTAGCGGCTTTTATTATTACCTAACTACCTGACATCGGGATCAGGTTTCACCTGCCAAAATTTTTCTGCTTGGGCTTTGAAGATGCTGGGAGGGTTAAAAACTCCTAGACTTCATACTTTACAAACTAACTTGGAGTTATATCCTGACCAAGAATAGGCTGATTTATACTTAAACTATGCCCAAGTTAGACATTATCCACAATGCGGTAAAAAACGCATTAATAAAGGATGGCTGGTTGATTACAGATGATCCTTACGTGATTCAGTATCGAAGAACTGTGCTATATGCTGATCTTGGTGCTGAACGCTCGATCGCAGTTGAACGAGGTGGGCAGAAGCTAGTTGTGGAAGTGAAAAGCTTTATTGGCGCATCAAAAATACAAGATTTGAAAGAGGCTCTCGGTCAATATGACATCTACCGCTACCTTCTAGAGGAAACAGCCCCAGATCGTAAGTTGTACATCGCTATCAGCAACGTTGCATACAACACCTTTTTTACTCAGGATGTAACTCAGCTCATTCTCAACAGACATCAACTTCCAATTATTGTTGTAGACATAGAGACAGAGGAGATTACGCAATGGATAAATTAACTGAGTATCCAAAGTTAATTAAGCGCATTTTGACTGAATATGTGGAACTGCGTAATCGCCATCCTACCCCAGATATAGAAACTTTTTTGATTGTAGATGAGGCAAAAGCCCACTATATTTGGATGAATCTGGGTTGGCAGAATGGAGAGCGTATTACTGGGATGACCGTCTATGTTCGGATTCGGGATGGTAAATTCTGGATTGAAGAGGATTGGACTGAAGATGGCATCGCGACTGATTTAGTTCATGCAGGGGTTCCTAGAGAGGATATTGTGTTGGCATTTCATGAGCCAAAGATGCGACAGTACACAGATTTTGCAGTTGCATCGTAGTTGCGGGCGCAGGCTAAAAATGTGTTGGCGCGAGTAGTGCAAAGGTATTGATAAGAGTTCAAGGTTATCCACCGCCTCACACCTTTGCCGATCGACTGAACAACCGAAAGTAAAGCGATCGCCCCAATTCTTTGATGGGAAATGCAATGTAGGTAATCGGGTTAATCGTCACGATGATGTTCCGCACATCTCGCTGGGCTAGGGCGACGATCGCCCACGCGACCCATTCAGCAGACATCACACCCACCGGATTCAGGTTGCTCTTGAATGGTCCCAGAATCAGTTTGCGAATCACACAGGGGGCATCCAGACGGCGCAGGGTAATCAGATCGCCAATTAACCGCTTTGAGACTTCGTAGAGGGGGCTGAAGGCCGGACTAACCTCTGCTTCTGAGGTGTTGACCCAAACTTCCTTACTCGCCCGATCGTCAGCCGTTTCCACCGTACTTAGAAAAATTTCTAACCATCGCCAGACGGAAAGAGCATTAATTTCCAGGGATTTTTGAATGGCATCGGGGGTTCGGTCCCCATGTACATTAATCCCGTGATTCAGAATCAAGATATCCACGCTTTTTAGACGATCGCCCAGTTCTGCCTCTGCCCCCATCTGCCATTGCAACACTTCCACCCCAGCCTCAAAAGTCGCATTCGGAGAAGTGGTCAGGGCGATGACTTTGGCTCCCTTGGCAATCACTTCCTT
>JANRKG010000412.1:0-12404 GCA_033763635.1 Leptolyngbyaceae cyanobacterium bins.59 | reverse complement strand
CGGCTGTTGCGCGCGATCCTGCAGTACGACCGGGTCATGATCTACCAGTTTGCCCCCGACGGTTCGGGAACCGTGATTGCGGAAGCCAAAGCCCCTGACCTGGAACCCTACCTGGGACTTCACTATCCCGATTCTGACATTCCTCGACAGGCCAAATACCTGTATACCTTGAATCCACTCCGCCTGATCCCAGAGGTAAATTACGAACCCGTTCCCATTCTCTCTCAGGAATCGGAATCTAAGGAGCCACTGGACCTGAGTTTTAGTACCTTACGCAGCGTTTCTCCTATTCACATTGAGTATCTGAAAAACATGGGGGTTGGGGCTTCCATGTCGATTTCTTTGCTCAAACAAGGTGTCTTGTGGGGGCTGATTGCCTGCCATCACAAAACCCCCAAAGGGGTTTCCTACACCTTGCGATCGGTGTGCGAGTTTTTAGGACAGGTGATGTCACTGGAATTGATTTCTAAGGAGGAAAAAGAGGGTCTGGACGATAAGGTTCAGCTACGAACCATCCAGGCTCAGTTTGTGGAAGCGATTTCTACCGCAGACAACCTGGTGGATGCCTTGCTCGACAACCGGGATAACTTACTGGGTGTTGTGGGGGCAACGGGAGCAGCGCTCTGCATCAGTGGTCATCTCACCCTGGTTGGCAAAACCCCTTCTGAATCCGAAGTGTACGAATTGTTGGATTGGTTGCAGGATCGTTTTCAGGACAATTTGTTTGTCACGGATTCCCTGACTTCGCAATATCCTCAGGGGATCGATTTTCGCGAGGTGGGCAGTGGTTTACTGGCTCTATCGATCTCCAAAATCCAGAAGGATGCAGTGCTCTGGTTTCGTCCAGAAATTTTGCAACAAGTCAACTGGGCTGGCAATCCAGATAAACCCAAACGGGTAGAAGTAGATGGGAGCCTGACAATTTTTCCCCGTAAATCGTTTTCGCTGTGGCAGGAAACCGTCCGTCTGAAGTCCCTTCCCTGGCAATCATGGGAAGTCGGTGGGGCAATGGAACTACGGAGTGCGATCGTGGGGATTGTCCTCAAAAGGGCAGACGAACTGGCTGCTTTGAACCTGGAGTTAGAACGCACGAATATCGAACTGGATGCCTTCGCCTATATTGCTTCCCATGACTTGAAGGAACCCCTGCGAGGGATTCATAACTATTCGACTTTTTTATTAGAAGATTACGCCCTGGTGCTGGATCAGGAGGGGGTTGACAAACTGGAAACCCTGGTGAACCTGACAAAGCGCATGGAGGATTTAATCAATTCTCTCTTGCATTTTTCGCGACTGGGACGGCAGGAATTGCATCTGTATCCAATTGATTTCAATCGGTTGGTGGACAATGTGAAGGGGATTCTACAGATGAGCCTGCCCGACCTGGACATGGAAATTCGCGTCCCCCGAACGCTACCAACGGTGCAGGGCGATCGAGTCTTGATGGAGGAAGTGCTGGCAAACCTGATTAGCAATGGACTCAAGTACAACGACAATCCTCAAAAATGGGTTGAAGTTGGGTTTCAAGAGCCTCGAATTGTGGATGGAGCGAACCCGATCCCGGTCTGGACGTTTTATGTTCGTGATAACGGGATTGGCATTCGAGATAAACATCTCGATAACATCTTTCGCATCTTCAAACGCTTGCACGCCCCCGGAAAATATGGGGGTGGGACCGGGGCCGGACTGACGATCGTGAAAAAAATCATTGAACGTCATGGGGGCCGGATTTGGGTCGAGTCTATTTATGGTAAAGGCAGTACGTTTTATTTTACGCTCCCCGCTTAGTTAAATTGGCTGATCGTAGGAAGCAGATGGGCACAATGAAAGGAGTCGAGCGAAGGCTCGATCGTCTGAGGCTGAACGTTTTTTCTCCTTCCAGTTCATTTTTATCATGAATGTTTGTTATACCGTTCTGCTCATCGAAGACAACGTTGAGGATAGAGCTTTATATAAACGCTATCTTCAACAGGATGATGACTACGCCTATGAAATTCTGGAGGTGGAAACTGGGAGTGCAGCGCTCAACCTTTGCCAAGAGCGATTGCCCGACTTGATTTTGCTGAATTTTCTGCTGCCAGATGCAGATGGTCTGGAAATTCTCAATCAACTTCGGCGGCGATGGTCGCCCACGCCACTCCCGGTCATTCTTCTGGCAGGGCAGGGGGATGAGCTCGTGGCAGTGCAGGCCATGAAAAGTGGTGCCCAGGACTATCTCAGCAAAGGACGGCTCACCCGCGAAGCCTTTTATCGGGCGAACCATGCAGTTCTAGAGCGGTTCAAGTTTCTCGGACAACTAGAACAGCAACAGCGGCAACAACGGTTATTCAACACGGTCGCCCTCCGCATTCGACAGTCACTCCATCTAGAAGAGATGCTGCAGGTCGCAGTTCAGGAAGTCCGGCAATTTCTCAAGAGCGATCGGGTAATTGTCTATCAATTTGATTCGTTTTTGAATGGCACCATCGTTGCCGAGTCTGTACTTCCCCAGTGGAAAGCCTGCCTCCACAGTCAAGTCGTGGACAATTGCTACTGGAATGGATCGGGAGGCAACTATTTACAGGGCAAGGCCAAAGCAGTTTCTAACATTTACGAAGCGAACCTGACCGAGTGCCATATTCAGATGCTAGAGGGCTTTCAGGTAAAAGCGAATCTCGTGGTGCCGATCGTTGTAGAAAATGCCCGACAGCAGGTAGGAGATGAACTATCAGGAACAGGGAGTTCTTCGGCTAGCCCTTATCTCTGGGGATTGTTGATTGTGCATCAGTGCGAAGCTCCCCGAAAATGGCAGGAGTTTGAGCTACAACTGCTCGGTCAGTTAGCTGTACAACTCGCGATCGGGATTCAACAGGCCGAACTGTATCACAATCTCCAATCCTTGAATGCTCAATTAGAGGCCAAGGTCGAAGCCAGGACGCTGGAGTTACAGCGTGCCAATCGGGATTTACAGGCGGAAATCATGCGTCGCCAAATCACCCAACGTTCTCTGGAGGACAGTGAGCGGCGATTTCGAGCCATTTTTAACAATACCTTTCAATTTACAGGGTTGTTAACTCCCGATGGGGTCTTGCTGGAAGCGAATCAGACGGCCCTCGACTTTGTGGGGGTTTCCCTGGAGGAAGTACAACTTCGACCTTTCTGGGAAGCTCCCTGGTGGGCCTTTTCGACTGCAACCCAGGAGCAGTTGCGAAAGGCGATCGCCCAGGCAGCGGCAGGGGTCTTTATTCGGTACGAAGTGGATGTGATGGGCGTGGGGGGGCAACTAGCCACCATTGATTTCTCGTTGCGCCCCATCAAGGACGAGTCGGGAAAAGTGGTGCTTCTCATCCCAGAAGGGCGGGACATTACTGACCGTAAGAAACTGGAAGAATCGCTCCAGGAGCGAGAGCTTTTTTTGCGGTTGGTGATGGATAATTTGCCTCAGATGATTTTCTGGAAGGACCGCGAGAGCCGCTTTTTGGGATGTAATCGTCAGATCCTGGAGCATGGAGGGTTTTTCTCTGTCCTGGAGATAATTGGCAAAACGGATTTCGAGATGCCCTGGCGGGAGCAAGCGGCCCTCTACCAGGCCGACGATCGCCTGGTGATGGAGTCAGGGGTTCCCAAACTTAATATTGAAGAACCCATTACGAAAGCAGGGGGAGAGGTTCGTTGGCTACGGACTAATAAAGTGCCTCTCCGCAATTTAGACAACGAAGTGATTGGCATTCTGGGAACGTGTGAAGATATCACCGATCAAAAACACACGGAGTCGGCTCTACAGGAATTGAACCTGAAACTGGAAGCCCGTGTTGAATTGCGAACGAGTGAATTACAGAACCTCAAAGAGCGGCAGGCATTTATTCTCACTTCCAGCCCAGGGGTTGTTTATGTGGCACGAGCGTTCGGAGACTTTGGGGCTACGTTTATGGGGGCGAATGTAAGAGCGCTATTTGGCTATACCCCAGAACACTACACAACAGATTCAAGCTTTTGGATGAAGCATATCCATCCAGACGATCGGGATAGGGTCGTCGCTGGCTTAGATCATTTTTTCAATACCGGATACCACATCCACGAGTACCGCTTCTTGCATGCTAACGGAACGTATCGCTGGGTGTATGACCAATGCAAACTGATTCGAGATGAGCAAGAAAATCCGCTGGAAATTATTGGGTATTGGACAGACATTACCGATCGTAAGCAGATAGAGGATGAACTGCGACGCAGTAATGCCCAACTAGAAACCATGAACCATCAACTTGCGAAAGCAACCCGATTAAAGGATGAATTTTTGGCGAGTATGAGCCATGAACTCCGGACCCCCCTGAATGCCATATTGGGGTTAGCGGAAGGGGTACTGGATGAGGTGTACGGTCCCCTGACCGATCGCCAGCGGAAAGCTCTGACGACGATTCAGAATAGTGGAGCGCACTTGTTAGCGCTCATTAACGATATTTTGGATCTGGCAAAGGTCGAAGCCGGACAGATGAAGCTCTCCCTATCGACGGCCTCTGTTCAGGGACTTTGCCAAAGTAGTCTTGAGGTTGTGAAACCCCTGGCCGATCGCAAAACTATTCAACTCACAACCCGGTTGCCTGGGAAGCCGTTGCAGATTCAGGTTGATGAACGGCGCATGAGTCAAATTTTGATTAATTTGCTGAATAACGCAATCAAATTTACACCAGAGGGAGGTCAAGTTCTTCTGGAGGCTCGCCTAGAGGTGCTGGAGGAAGGCTCTCAATCTTCCGCCCCACAACTTCTCTTTTCCATCACCGATACTGGGATTGGGATCGCCCCAGAAAATCTGCAAAAACTGTTTCAATCTTTTGTGCAAATTGATAGCAGTCTTTCCCGCAACCATTCGGGAACTGGGTTGGGGCTGGCTTTGGTGAAGCAGTTGACCCTGTTACATGGAGGAACGGTGAGTGTCAGCAGCCAAGTTGGGGTAGGAAGTTGCTTTACCGTTCACCTACCTTACTACCCAGGCTCCAGAAGTCTAACGGCTCCAGATACTTCCAATGCTGAGGCAAAAGTGGTTTCTGCTTCGGTTCCTTTGCTCGCGCCCTCGATAACCGACATGCCCCTGGTTCTGGTTGCAGAAGATAATGAAGCCAATGTTGAAGCATTAAAAGACTATCTTGAGTTGCAGGGGTGCAAAGTTGTCATTGCTCAAGATGGTCTCGAAGCGGTGGCCCTTGCCAAAACACAGCCCTTCCGACTGATTTTGATGGACATTCAAATGCCCCGCCTGAATGGGCTAGATGCCATTCGCCAGATCCGCCAGATTCCCGATCGCGCCAACACCCCCATCATTGCCCTCACTGCAATGGCGATGCCCAACGATCGCCAACAATGCTTGAATGCGGGAGCCACCGACTATTTGAGCAAACCAATGAACCTCAAGCAACTGACTCGCTTGATTCACACGTATCTAGAAAAGGGGAACGGGGCATAGGGAATCCTGTCCCATCCGTCTGTTACCCATTATCCATTCCCCATCCCCCATTACCGATTACCGTACTAATAATGAGCGAATGGGTTAAAGAAGATAGATGAAGGTTCGGGATGCAGTGGAAGCGGATCTGGCGGCGATCGTCGAAATTTATAATTCTACGGTTGCGAGTCGTATGGTAACGGGCGATACGGAACCCATTTCTGTCGTCAGTCGGGTGCCCTGGTTTTATCAACATTCTGCGGATCGGTATCCCCTCTGGGTTGCAGAAGACGGGGATACGATCGCCGGATGGTTGGGGTTTCAGCCTTTCTATGGGAGACCTGCGTACCACGCGACAGCGGAACTCAGCCTCTATATTGCAAATGCATACCGTCGTCAGGGGATCGGACGGATGCTCCTATATCAGGCGATCGAGAAGGCTCCCGCTCTGGGGTTGACGACCCTGTTGGGCTTTATCTTTGGGCACAATGAACCGAGTTTGCGGTTGTTTGAAACCTTTGGATTCGATCGCTGGGGCTTACTGCCGGGGGTCGCTGAGTTTAACGGGGTGCAGCGAGATCTGGTGATTATGGGCTACCGCGTCAAGCACCAGGCTGGCTGAGTTGACCCCGGATCAGGCCAATGACGATCGCCGGAACTTCTAAATGAGCCAGCACCCCCGCATCGGGAATTTTCAAAAAAGCTTTCACAACTTTAGGATTCAAACTTGCCAGTCGTTCCCCTGTTTCTGGACGGCTGAACCAGGCCCGTTCGCCCCACAGCAGGACGGTAGGAACTTGCAGTTGGCCCATATAAAGGGCCAGGTCAAAGCACAGATTTCCTTTCAGGGAGGCGAGGGCTGCGTATTCGGCGTTGGGCTGTTGGGCCGAGGCGAGGTAGGCGGCAACCAGTTCGTCACTGATGCGATCGGGTTGGGCAAACAAAAATTGTTGCAGGAAGTTGCGAATTGCCAATTCGTTATTGGCTCCCACTGCATATAACAGGCGATCGACTCCCGGAATTCCGGCCAGTTGGGCAGACAATCCTCGACGGTAATCACTCCCAAAATCCCCATACCCGGAAGGACTGACCAGGATGAGGGTTTGGAACAGGTCAGGCCGCTGGATCGCCAACCGGATCACTAACCCTGCCGTCAGGGAGGAGGCCCAGACGATCGCGGGAACGGATGTTACTTGTTGGAGAAACTCCTGCATGAGGGTCAGGTAATCCTCAACTTGATACTCCCGAACTGGATGGGCCGACGCGCCCCACCCAATTAAGTCTGGTGCAAAGATAGGATATTCCGCGGCAAAGGCAGGATACACCCGGGACCACTCATAGGCCGAGGAACCTCCCCCCAGGCTATGCAAAAAGACCATCGCCGGGGAAGGGGACGGGGCTGGCTGCTCGGTGGTGTAGTAGACAAGTTGGCCCAGAGACGTTTCCAGGGTGCGATCGATAAAGCCAGGGGGATGGAATCGAAGCATAGGGACAGCGGGAGATAGGTTTGGGAGACACGGCATCTCCTATCTTCTGGAATTTAAAGTAACCTGTTAGGCCGATCAAGGGCCGTCATCAACATAAATTAATAAATCCGTAGCGCAAAAGTGTTTTTAGTGACTATCATGTGGAGCAATTAGGGGAGCAGACAATTGTCCTTCTAAAGAAAGATGAATTGGCTTTGATTTGTGTGCGGAGGGTAGTTTGATGGATGTCGAAAATTTTGTGGATTTGCTTAATCAAGGTACAAATGTCTGGAATCGCTGGCGGCGATCGAATCCTACTAAACAACCCAGCCTGTCGCGCATCGAAATGACAGGGGTGGATTTGAGCGAAATTGATTTCAGTAAGCTGGACCTGACACGGGCACGGTTTATTCGGTCTAACTTAAAGCGGGCGAATTTTAGTGGGGCGACCCTCAATGGAATTGCCTTAAGCGGCTCGAACTTGACGGAGGCGAATTTCAAAGGGGCCAGTATGCGATGGGCGAATCTGGCACGGGCGAACTTTCAAGCGTGTGATCTCAGTGGGGTAGACTTTAACCGGGCAGATCTCAGTGGGGCGAATCTCCAGGGGAGCAACCTGACCGATGCCAACTTCACGGATGCTAAGTTGACCGGAGCCATCATGCCGGATGGTACGATCTACGGCTCCCTGGAGTATCTCCAACAATTAGCCCTCACTCGAAATGTCCCTGAGGGGACTGGAAATTCGTTAATGTCGGTCTCTTGAACCGATCAAGATGATGCCTTTCCAGGCTTCGGCTTCGCTCAACCCTCCCTGATGGATGAGGAGTGAGCGAAGCCGAAACCCGATCGCTTCCTATTCCCCAGTAATCGATAACTCGCTGACCCACACACGAGGACAAACCCCGGAGGGAGTCAATTCTGCCTCTTTTTCCAGGTAGAGAATGGACTGAAGGAGTTGCAGAAAGTCTCCGGCAACGGTGGCAGATTCAATACTGGTGCGTTTCCCGCCTTTTTCCAGTAACCAGCCATCAAAAGGCAGGGAGAAAGAACCCTGCAACGCCTTAACTCCCGCATGGAGGGCATGCAGTTCGTCAATCAGGATCACCCCCTCTGCGTCTTCCAGGCGATACTCCTGGCCTGGAGCCGCCTCAGAGAACACATGGTAGAAATGGGGACCAACGGAAACCTTCGCGCCAATGCTGGCGTGCCCTGTCGGGGAGGTATTGAAACGCCGTGCAGTGCCGGAACTATGGAGCAGTCCCGTGAGTACCCCCTGGTCGATCAAGGCGATGCGGCGGGTAGGAGTTCCTTCTCCGTCGAAGGCTTCGGGGGCGATGTTCGCGGGATGAAGTGCATCATCGTAAAGGGAAAGCAGGGGAGAGGCGATCGTCTGCCCTAAAGAGTCTGGGGTCGAAAGGCTCTGCTTATCCAGGATGCTCTGAGCATTGAAGAGGTTAGAGAAAGCACTAATCAGGCTCAAAAATGCTTCTGGGGAAAAGACGACCGGATACTTCCCGGTCGGAATTTTTTGATAATCCAGATGGCTGATGGTTTTTTCTGCCGCTTCCTTCAAGCATCCGGGGATGTCCAGTCCGTCAAAGCCCTGGTGAATGCGAAAGGCTCCGGCACTGCGGGGTTTCTTTCCTTCTTCTTCAGCCTTGGTGTACAGATAAACCGATGCGACCGACTGGGCTTCGTACCGTTCTGCCCCGTCGCTATTCAGGTAAAAGCGATCGATATCCCGTTGGGCCAACCCATTATAGGGAACGCCCTGAATTGCTGGATGGGCCGCCAACAGTTCTTTTTCGGCTTGAATCAAGTGATCGATCAGGGTGCCCACCGGGGCCGGGGGGACTTTGGCGGCACTGGTGGAAGCGACGGGGGCGGTGGCTTCGGGGCTGAAGTCGGGCATGTAGTCCGAGACCCCAAAGGCACTGGCTTCGTAGGCCGTTTTCAGGGCGAGTTCCAGACCGATGCGATCGAAGTCGGTGGTGCTGGTGACTCCGACTTTTTGATCTTCGTTCCAGACGCGGACGATCACGCTGGCCCGGTTGGAGGCTTTAACCTGATTGGGTTCGCCCTGATCGACTTGAACGCTCACTTCATCGACTGATGAGCCATAGATATCAAATTTATGGATGCCCAAAGCAGTGGCGCATTCTTTGGCCTGGGCAGCGATGGTTTGAATGTCTGACACAGATGTTTCCTAAGGTTGCATGGGAATTGGACATAAAAATGGGAGGGCGATCGTGCCCTGGTGTTATCGACCGCCGACGGTGATGCCGTCTACTTTCAGATGGGGTTGACCCACCGTGACATAAACACTGCCACTGACGGACCCACAGAATCCAGCGGCAAGACCCAGATCATTGGAACACATGGAAATCTTATTCATGATTTCCTGGGCATCGCCAATCAGGGTGGCTCCCTTCAAGGGTTTGGTAATCTTACCGTTCTCAATTAAGTAGGCTTCTTCCACTGCGAAGTTAAATTGGCCCGTTGCTCCGACGCTCCCACCCCCCATCCGTTTGCAGTAAATCCCTTTGTCCACTGAATTAAAGAGATCCTCCAGGGAGTGGGGACCGGGGGCGATGTAGGTGTTCCGCATGCGGGAGGCAGCGGCGTAGGCATAACTCTGGCGGCGACCACTTCCGGTTCGGGGGTGGCCTGTCTTGAGTGATCCGGCGCGATCGGCGAGGAAGTTTTTCAGAATGCCATTTTCGATCAGCAGGGTGCGCTGGGTGGGCATGCCTTCATCATCCATATCCACCGACCCAAAGGCATCCTCGGTCAGCCCTTCATCCCAGGCCGTCAGGCTTTCATGAGCGATTTTCTGGCCCTTCTTGTCGATAAAGGGAGTGGTTTTGCGCTCGATCTGGGTGGTTTCCAACAGGTGCCCACAGGCTTCGTGGAAGATCACGCCCCCAAACTGGTTTGCCATAATGACCGGATAGCTACCAGACTCTACATAGTCGGCATAGAGCATCTTCCCGGCGGCTTCTGCCACTTCTTCCGCGTCGGCCTCGGATTGCCACTGGCGCAGAAAGGCCGGATTGCTGGTGTCTCCGACTCGCTTGGAGGTAGAGGCGCGATTGCTGCCATCGGAACAGAGGAGACTATAGCCGACGGATTGGGTCAGGCGAATATCCCGCGCAAAGGTGCCATCACTGCCAGCGACCAGCACTTCTTGCCAGTCCCGGAAGTAGACGGCTCTGCGGGATTGAATGTGGTGCGCCTTCTGGTTCAGCTTGGCATTGGCTGCTAGCAACACATCCCCCATCTCCCGCATCGAGCTACAGGCAGAGAGCCAGGTATCCTTTCCTTTCTTAACGGCATAATCTCGCAACAGTTCAAGATTAATCTGGGGCACATAGGATTGGGGGGCGGGCAGTTGCAAGCCAAGAATGGAGAGTGCTTTTTCAAGGGCCGCTTTCAACCCTGCAAAGGAGAGGTCATTGGTGCTGACATAGCAGTCGGCTTTGCCCCGGAACACTCTAACCCCAGCCCCCGTAGAGAGGCGCGGTGAAATGCTGGTGATGGCATCTTCTTCTGCCATGCAACTGATGTAGTTGACCCGCTCCAGAAAAAATTCCACAAAGTCAGCCCCTGCGGCCCGTCCCAACCCCAGCAAGGTGGAGAGGGGCGCTTCCCAGGTTTCATCAAAGCGATCGGGCGTTGGTTGGTAGCGCAGGGTGGGTAATTCGCTCGAAAGCAGGAGGGTGCTTGGATGGAGAGAAAGGGTCATTGAGAGCGTCCTTAATGAGTAAGTCCCAGTGTTTCCTAGTGTAACAAACTGGGATCGGAGGCTGGGTTTTAAGCGTGAAGCTCAGGGGCAAGGGGGATCGTTCGAGCCTGAAAGGGGCAGTAGTGCGTGTGGGAGGACGATCGTTTAAGCTCAAAGGATGAATGGTGGGGACCAGATTCTATGACGATTTCTACAGCGATCGAAATCTATCAATTATCGGTGCATGATTACCATCAGATGATTGAATCAGGCATTTTGGCTCCAGGAGAGCATGTTGAATTATTAGAAGGGCAACTGATCAAGATGGCACCCAAGGGAACGGCTCATAGTGCAGCAGTTAGTCGAGTGGTGGATGTTTTAAGCAATTGTTTAGAAAAGCGTGCTTTATTACGGTTTCAAGACCCCATCCAATTAAATGATTACTCAGAACCCGAACCTGATGTGGCGATCGTCCAACCCAATCCATCCTATTACGAGGACCACCATCCGTCTCCTGCCGAAGTGTTTTGGTTAATTGAGGTCTCTGACACAACTTTGGCTTATGATTGTGGACCCAAAGCCTTGGCTTACGGGCGATCGGGGATTCTTGAGTATTGGGTGTTGGATATCAATGCCCGAAAGTTGCATGTCTATCGATCGCCTGATACCAATGGCTATCAAAGCGAAACCATTCTGGCAGAAGGATTGACGATCGCCCCCCTATCATTTCCCGATCGCGAAATCAGGGTCGGAGAATTCCTACGGCCTGCGTAGTTATGCTGATCAGGATTATTTTCTGGGCATCCTTAAAGGGGGTCTGGAAAAACCGCCCCATTCAAAACAACCTTATGGAAAAGACAGCCATGAAGCGGGAGCGGATTTTGGTTGGGCAACAGGTTTCAATCGGAGTACAAAGGGTTCAAGGATGGGGATGGGTGCTGATGCTGGCACTGCTTCAGGGGATTGAAATCAGTCAGGCGATCGCCCAACTTCCTCCCCCACCGTCAGGCGATCCACGATTGGGAGGGTCACTGCCCGGAATGACTTCAAATCCCTTGCTTCCTCCTCCTCCCGATTCAGGGGGGACATTGCTCAGTCCGACCCAACTTCCCTTGCTTCCTCCTCCTCCCGATTCGGGGGGAATGTTGCTCAGTCCGACCCAACTTCCCAGCATTCCTCCCGCCCAGGTTCAGACTTTGATTCAACAGCAGTTGGGGATCGATCCGTCCCTTTTGAATCAGTTGTTCCGCCTGCCAGGAAATTTAGCTGCTCCCTTATTGCCCAACCCGATGGGAGTGCCGACCCAATCAATTCTATCGGGGGGTGGAGCATCCCTTTTGCCCAATGCCTTACCGCTGGGAGCGGGTGGATTGCAACCTCAGGGAATTCCGGCGGGATTGTCTCCTGCGGGTGCTTCAACGGGGCTGAATCCTGCCAATGCTCCGGGGGGAGGCCAGATGCTCCCAATGGTCGGAGGTCTCCGGATGGAAGCACCTCTGGGGCTGCTGCCAGGGGGGCCAGTGCAACTCGAACAGGTTTCTGGCGGAAATTTTGTGCGGATTACCCAGGCAGGCAGCCTTTTAGGGTTGGATATTCCCCTGGGAACTCAACAGGGAGGTGGAAATTTAGCGTCCCTAAGGCCGACTGCCCTGCCTCAACTACTTACAAATGGTCGCGTGGAGAGTGCTTCTAGTGTTGTTGTCCAGAATGGTCAGGTCAGGCTGGTCAGTTCGGGGGGCGGAACCCTGCCAGGAGGACCAGGAGCCGCTCTCGGTGGGCAACTGGCAACAACACC
>JANRKG010000411.1:0-3139 GCA_033763635.1 Leptolyngbyaceae cyanobacterium bins.59 | reverse complement strand
ACCCGCGTTACGGTTGGGGTTTCTGGGACAGGGGGCGGTTTCAAAAAATTCTGTAATGGAGAAATCGATATCTCCAATGCATCCCGTCCCATCAAATCCAGTGAGATAAGTGCTTGCAAAGCGAAGGGAATCCGTTATATTGAGCTTCCTGTAGCATTTGATGCCTTGACGGTTGTTGTAAATCCTCAAAACAATTGGGTCAGCAGCCTGAAGGTCAGTGAACTTAAGAAAATGTGGGAACCCGATGCTCAAGGCAAAGTGACAAACTGGAGCCAAGTGCGATCTGGTTTCCCCAATGCGCCCATTCGCTTCTTCTCCCCCGGTGCTGACTCCGGTACGTTCGACTACTTCACAGAAGCGATCGTCGGAAAGGCCAAGGCAATGCGGAAGGACGTAACCCCCAGTGAAAACGACAACGTGCTGGTGCAGGGGGTTGTGCGGGACCGCAATGCGATCGCCTTCTTCGGATTTACCTACTATGAAGCGAACAAGAATCGCTTGAAGTCGGTTGCGGTTGATAGCGGAAAAGGCCCGGTTGCTCCTTCTCGCCGAACGGTCGAGAATGGAACCTATGAGCCGCTGTCCCGTCCCATCTTCATCTATGTCAATGCGGAAGCAGCGAAGAAGCCAGAAGTAAAAGCATTTGTTCAATACTATATGGCGAATGCTCCTAAACTGGTCAGCGAGGTCAAGTATGTGCCTCTGCCCCGCAAAGCTTACACCCTTAACGTGAACCGCTTCCAACGCGGTCGGGTGGGAACCATCTTTGGGGGTAAGGAAGCCGTTGGCCTGACGATTGATGAACTCATGCGTCGCGAAGCTCGCGAATAATTCTGTTCTCCAATCAGATCATCCCTAAGATGCTCTGACTAATTAATTGTATTTTGGAAGCCAGAACCCTATTCTGGCTTCCTATTTGATTTAGTGTGTTGCTATGACTGAGAACGCCCTTCCTACCTCCATTCGGTCTGTTCGCTCTTCTCGCTCGATCCGTAAACTTCAAGACCGTGTGATGGCAGTTGTGCTGTTTCTAGCAGCCGCTTCCTCGGTGCTAACGACCGTGGGGATCATGTTTATCCTGGTCGAAGAGTCTTTTTTCTTTTTTCAGAAAGTCTCAATTTGGGAATTTCTCACTGCAAAGGAATGGTCGCCGCTCTTTGCTGATCCGCAATATGGGATCTTGCCATTATTGTCAGGAACCCTCACAACAACGATGGTGGCTCTGGGGGTTGCGGTTCCGCTGGGGACGATCGCAGCCATCTATTTAAGTGAGTTCGCACCTCCTCGACTGCGGGAAATCGTGAAACCCTTCCTGGAATTGCTGGCGGGAATTCCAACGGTTGTTTATGGCTACTTCGCCCTATTATTTGTCACTCCGTTGCTCCAAAAGTTTTTGCCGGATCTGCCTGGTTTCAACATGCTCAGTGCAGGACTCGTGATGGGGATCATGATTCTCCCCCTTGTCAGTTCCATCAGTGAGGATGCAATGCGGGCAGTACCTGTCTCCCTGAGGGAAGGGTCCTATGCAATGGGGGCAACGCGCTTACAAACCGCTTTGAGGGTCATCTTTCCGGGAGCCATTTCAGGAATCTCCGCAGCCTATATCCTGGGGATTTCACGGGCAGTTGGGGAAACCATGATTGTAGCGGTGGCTGCGGGACTACAACCTACCCTGACCTTCAATCCTTTAGATGGGGCAGCAACGATTACGGCCTACATTGTGCAGGTAAGCTTAGGGGACTTGCCCCACGGCAGCCTGGAGTACCAAACCATCTTTGCAGCAGGGCTAACCCTGGTGTTAGTAACCCTTTGTTTTAACATCCTGGGTTACTTTCTGAGTAAGCGTTACCGCGAGATTTATTAGGGATTGGTGCTGCTATGACAATGATGGATACCTCTTTCACTCCTGAACAGATTCGAAGCTCCGTTTCCCGTCGCAAAATCCTCGACGCTGTTTTTATCATTGTGGGTCTTCTTGCGGTTTTCGTAGCCGTTGTGACTTTGGGCGCTTTGCTCATCCAACTTGTGACCCAAGGCGCACCCCGATTGAACTGGAATTTCTTTACTTCCTTTCCCAGTCGCAAGCCAGAGGAAGCAGGGATTTTCTCTGCATGGGTTGGCAGTGCCCTAGTGATGCTAGTGACCCTGACGATCGCCGTTCCTCTGGGAGTGGCTGCCGGGATTTATCTGGAAGAATACGCTTCTAAGAACTGGGTTGCAGCCGTCATTGAGGTGAATGTGACGAACCTGGCTGGAGTACCGTCGATTGTTTACGGTCTGCTGGCGTTGGGTCTGTTTGCGCGGCAGTTCCGTTTAGGCGAAACGATTCTGACGGCTGGATTGACCCTCGCTCTCTTGATCCTGCCTGTTGTGATTGTGACGACCCGGGAAGCCCTACGGGCCATTCCAAATAGTTTGCGGGAAGCAGCTTTTGCTCTGGGAGCCAGTCGGTGGCAGATGATCTGGGATCATATTCTTCCCTGTGCCTCTGGCAGTATTTTGACGGGAATCATTATTGGTTTGTCGCGGGCGATCGGGGAAACGGCTCCTCTTATTACGATCGGTGCCCTCACCTTTATTGCCTTCCTCCCCGATTCTCCCTTCATCAGTTCATTCCCTTATGTTTCCTTTTCCTGGATCATGGCTCCCTTTACGGTTATGCCAATCCAGATGTTTGACTGGGTTTCTCGACCTGAGCAGGAATTTCAACTGAATTCAGCCGCAGCCGGAGTTGTTCTGGTTGCCATGACCCTAATCATGAACGGAACCGCAATTTATCTTCGTTATCGTCTCCGGAAGGGTATCAAATGGTAGAAGTTTCCAATCAATCCGCCTCGATTGCAACGCTGACTCCCAAAGCTGAGGTAAAAAACCTGAGCTTTTACTACGGAGCCGCCCACGTTCTCAAAACTGTAAATTTAGTTGTTCCTGATAAGCAAGTTACGGCTCTCATTGGCCCATCAGGATGTGGAAAAACAACCTTACTCCGATGTTTTAATCGTCTGCATGATCTCTATGTAGGCAATCGTTATGAGGGAGAAATCGTTCTTTCTCCCGAAAATATCAACATTCTGGACCCCAAAGTAGATCCGATGGAAATTCGGATGCGGATTAGTATGGTGTTCCAGCGTCCGAACCC
>JANRKG010000410.1:0-3913 GCA_033763635.1 Leptolyngbyaceae cyanobacterium bins.59 | reverse complement strand
GTCAGGAACCACAAATCATGGCTCTGGAAGGGATAGGAAGCATCGTCACTCCAGAACTTCATGATGTGGGGGCTGTTATCAACAACCCGCCCGTCGCCGTAATCGATCTTGCCCTGTGCCCGTTCAAGAATGTCCTTCTGAGGTACTTTGAACCACTGGCGCTCGGAGAGAATCTTGCACATCTCTTCCTTGTTTTCAGCCTTATCACACCAGATTTGTGCTTCTTGAACCGCCATCAGGAGAGCTTTGGCAGCTTTAGGATGTTTGTCAACCCACTCAGCCCGCATTGCAAAGGCTTTTTCAGGGTGGTTATTCCACAATTCGCCTGTCGTCAGGGCTGTATAACCAAGGCTCTGGTTTACGAGTTGAGCGTTCCAGGGTTCGCCGACACAGAAGGCTTCCATATTGCCGACCTTCATGTTGGCAACCATCTGGGGCGGGGGAACCACGATCGTCGAGGCATCCTTGTCGGGATTAATGCCCCCTGCTGCCAACCAGTAGCGCATCCACATATCGTGGGTGCCACCGGGGAAGGTGACCGCGCACTTGGTTTCTTTACCCGCTGATTTTGCTTTTGCGAAGGCATCTTTCAATGCATTGCTTTTCAGCCCGACCTTCAAATCTTTGTAGGTATTGGCGACAGAAATACACTGACCGTTCACATTTAAGCGGGCCAGGAGATACATCGGTACTTTCTTCCCATCAGTCACCTTCCCGGTAGAAATTGAGTAGGGCATAGGACTCAGGATGTGGGCACCATCGATTCCACCGCCTTCAGACCCCAGCACAATATTGTCTCGTGTTGCCGCCCAGGATGCTTGTTTGGCAACTTCCACATCCTTCATTCCGTACTTCTCAAACAGACCCTTTTCCTTCGCGATGATCAGGGGGGCGGAGTCGGTGAGGGCAATGAAACCCAACTTTGCCTTGGTGACTTCGGGGGTATCAGCAGTGCCAGTGCTAACGGCAGGAAGCGCACTAGGGGAAGAAGCGGCAGGAGAAGGGCTAGAACTTGTTGTATTTGAACCCGAACTACAACCGTGGGTAATCAGGGCACCTGCGGCGGTTACTCCGGCAGTAAAGATAAACTTTCTTCTGGAAAATTGAGTCATGAGTTATTCCTTAGATTCAGTTCACAAGTGAAACATCCTGCTTTGCAGGTGCAGGGTTACTATCCAGCCCAGAGTATCCAGGCTGGGAAACTTTAACGGTGAGCGACAACGGCCTCGCGGGGACGTGCCTGGAAATGCTGAATCAGCAGATCCTTCAGAACGGGCTTCAGGTCTTCACAGGGGATGGACTTCATCACGCAAGTTCCCAGGTGAGCTTCCTTGCCTACTTTGCCGCCCATATAAATGTCCACGGCTTCTACCGTCTGCCCATCTTTGCGGGCTTTGGTGCCCATCAAGCCGATGTCTGCCACCTGGGGTTGACCGCAGGAGTTGGGGCATCCGGTCCAGTGAATGCGGACTGGACGGGGAACGGCTAACTCCAATTCCAGTTCTCGGGTGAGGGTGAGTGCCCGTTGTTTGGTTTCGATCAGGGCAAAGTTGCAGAAGCGACTGCCTGTACAGGACACTAACGATCGCTCCAAATGATCCGGGTGGGGCGAAAACCGAGCCAGCAGGGGTTCTTTCAAGAATGGCCCCAGGCGAGAGTCGGGAATGTTGGGGATCAGGATGTTCTGTTCCACCGTCAGGCGAATTTCACCACTTCCGTAAACCTCTGCGAGACGAGCCAGGTCAAACATGTCATGGGCTTGAAGCCGACCGACGGGAACATGCAGACCCACGTAATTCAATCCCGGTTGCTTTTGGGCATGGATGCCGATGTGATCCCGCTTATCCCACAGAATTTCGTCTCTAGGAGCCGCAGCATGAAGGGAGTGCCCCATCTGCTTTTCCACCTCAGATCGGAATTTGTCGATGCCCCACTCGTCGATCAGCCACATCAAGCGGGACTTCTGCCGATTCGCTCTTGGCCCGTTGTTGCGATACACCAGCAAGATTGCTTCGCAAAGGGCCACCACATCGCGGGGATCGACCCAGACGTTCATTGGGATGGCAGCTTCACAACGTTTTGCCGAGAAGAAGCCCCCCACCAGCACATTAAATCCCAGCACACCGTTTTTGTAGGCAGGGATGAAAGCGACATCATTGATTTCGGCATGAACAGAGTTATCCCGACATCCGGCGATCGCAATATTGAACTTGCGGGGCAGATTGGTGAACGACGAATTCCCATCCCCGTTGTTCGTGATCATGTCCTGCACTTTGCGGATCAGCCCCCGCGTATCGATCAACTCATCGGCATCAATCCCGGCAACAGGCGATCCCGTGATGTTCCGCACGTTATCCATTCCCGATTGAATGCTGGTGAGTCCAGCCTGTTCAAAGCGGTGGAAAATATCGGGCGCATCTTCAAGGCGTACCCCCCGGAGTTGCAAGTTCTGACGGGTCGTGATGTCAGCACTGCCGTCATCCCCGTAGCGTTGCACCACTTCTGCAAGCACCCGCATCTGACCACTGGTGAGAATCCCATTGGGAATCCGCATCCGCAACATGAACTTACCGGGAGTCACAGGCCGGAAGAACAGGCCCAACCACTTGAGGCGGTAGTCCCGATCGCCCTCATCCATTGCTTCCCAGCCGATCTGGGCAAATTTCTCGATTTCGCCTTTCACAAGCAGGCCATCCTTTTCGGCCTTAATTTTTTCAAACTTATTGGCATTGGCTGCCGCTGGTATGGTACTGGTCATAAAGATCCCCTGACGATCGCCACAACGATCGCCCCCTCCGTAAATTGAGTTGAGGTTACAAAGCTGTCCCGAGCTGATAGAAATCCTGGATGGCTCGGCTTGGAGTCGAATGACTACCTGTTGATGCTAGGTTAGGATGAGGACAGGGTTCAATTCGTATAGTTCGTTACACAATATTGCGCTTTATGAATAAATTGCATATTTTTAATGCCGTTTTGTCATAAGCTCTCCGTAATTGCTTCTAAAAGGGGAAGTCAAAGTCCCTACCTTGCTGGAACTTCCCCAATACAGTCAATCTAAAGAAACCCTGGATTCAGAAAGAATCCAGGGAAATGGTAAAGGTAAATTTACGGATCAAGCGATGGAATAAAGGAATCCGAAAGGATGACCTTGCCACAATGTCAAGTAATATTGACAAGGTTTTTATAAGGCTTTTAATGGGTGCCCGGAAAACGGCCTGAGGAGTGGGAAGTGCCGCCACAATCTCCTTGAGTCGGTTGATGAGTGGTTACACTCACCTGCTCATACCCTGCTGTTTTTAGAAGTTGAGTGACGGCAAGGATGGCCCGATTGTTGGCTTCCTGCAAGATTCCTTGCGTACACGCAGCCTGGGTGATTTTTTCTAAGGATTGCTGTTGGGCCAGGGTTTGCAACTCGGGTGCGACATCGGGCCCCAGCCCCAGAAAACCCCGACTGTAGTCATATACCTGGGAGCGTTGGACATCAATCTTGCGATCGAGAATGCGGGGCGGGGGAAGTTGCACCACAATTGTTCCTTCTCCGATCGTGACATCTGTGGCTTGCAACTCGCTCAGGTTCACTCCGGCCCGCACTTCCCCATAGGCGATGTAGAGCAGACGGGTACTACCGACGACCAATCCCCCCACCGTCGCATCTTGTCGGGTGGGGACAACCGCCTCCATCGCAAATACAGCGGTCGTCAGTTCATTCGCCCCCCGAATTTGTTGGATGACGATCGATCGCACATCGACTTGAGCAGGCGGTTGTGCGGGTTGAAAGAGTGCGCCCACCAGGCCGAAGAACTGATTCCCAACTCGATAAAGACCCAGCAACGTTAATAGGGCTGCCAGAGACATGCCACCCGCTGTCATCAGTAACAAATTTTTCAGGAGCCGTTGAAAGCCAGTTTGCTGC
>JANRKG010000409.1:0-5936 GCA_033763635.1 Leptolyngbyaceae cyanobacterium bins.59 | reverse complement strand
CTGGCAGTGCTGGCCCATTATCAAGTGACGATCGCCGAAGGTCCAGTAACACGACCCACCGGGCGAGGAGTCTATTTTTACGATCCAGATGGGTTTTTGATTGAAATTCGCTGTGATCCGAAGTGATCCGAACTAAAACGGCACTTCCGTTCTCAACGTCAATCGTTGCCCTGTTTTGGGATGGGCAAACTGAATTTCCCGTGCATGGAGGTGGAGGCGATCGGCCTCTATCCGACACCCATACAGCCGATCGCCCAAAATGGGAATTCCTAAGCCCTGGGGATCGGCGGCATGCACTCGGAGTTGATGGGTACGTCCTGTGAGGGGAAGGAACTCAATGCGGGTCATGCTGTTTTCCTCGGTAAGTACCTGAAACTGGGTGACACTGGGCTTTCCCCATTGGCGGTTCACCTGTTGTCGGGGCCGATCGTTCGGGTCTCCCCACAGGAACAACTTAATCGTCCCGGATTGCTGCGTGATTGTTCCAGACAGGATGGCTTCATAGCACTTGTGAATTGTGCGTTGTTCAAATTGCTGCCGTAGATGACGATCGCTGTCCCGGTGTTTTGCAAGTAACAGAATTCCGGATGTTTCCTGATCCAGACGATGAACAGCAACCAGAGAAGGATTTTCAGGGAATAAATGACGCAATCGGGTTAATACACTGTCTTGCGTATGGACCGATCGGCCGGGAACGGACAGTAATCCAGAAGGTTTGTTAATCGCAATCAAGCAATCATCTTCATACAAAACGGGAAGGGGGTGATCGGTGGGATGCGATCGGGGTAATCCCGCCAGCAGAAAGCCCATGAGAGGCTGACACCGTTCCTCACAGGCTCCATAGAATTCTCCCTGAACCTTACTACCGTCTGCTGGAGACGGTCCCCACCAGAATTCTGCCATTGCTAGAGGTTTGAGGTGGTGGGTTGCGGCATAGTGGAGCAGTTTGGGAGCGCAGCAATCCCCTGTCCCGGTGGGCATTCCCTGGGGAATTAACTGTTGCAATGACAGAGATTCTCCAGCAAAGTTCGTGAGCCAATAGGTGGCATGCATTTGCGCTTGAAGCTGGTGAGAGAGGGCTTTGCGTTGTTGTTTCAGGTCTCGAAGGCGATCGTCTATTTGCTGGATTACCTGTTGCAAAGGTTGCAGGACTTCTGTTTGTTCTTGCTTCAGTTGCCGTCGTTCCCGCTTGTCTCGGCGGCTCTCCTGATCCAGTTGTTCCAGAGCAATCGCTAAATCGGTCCCCGTTCCTTTGGTCAGAAGTTCCTGCCTTCGTGCTTGCCGTGCTTGTTTGCGATGTTGATGAATCTGGGCTAAGGCCTGTAATCGATTCGTGAATGCTTGGGAAAGGGTTTGATATTGGGCGCGATCGGGTCGTTGTTGCAACTGGATCAATTCTTGCTTAATTTCTGCCAATGCTTGTAACGTCTGATTTTCCTGAAACGCTACCTGCTCCCGTCCGGGAATGGGGGGCACCCAACCTTCTACCTGGCTGCGCCCCTGCAACAATCCCGAAAAGGCTTTGAGAATCTCTAATTTGCCCTCCGGTGTCTCCACCAGCAGCACCCCATACATCTTGCCTTCCTGGGAATCGCGATTGTTCTGGGCGAACTGATGCATGAGTTGACGGGCGATTGCCTCGGCCTCTGGAGTGCGGGGCAGCCGCAACCACTCACCCGTTGCGGGGCAGCGTCCTTCATACTGGTAGGGGACAGATAAATGCAAAGAAGCTGTATTTTCAAGACGGCTTTAAGATTGTAGTGTTCTCTTTATTGAATGTTCAAGCCAGACGGAATCCATTAATCTAATCCAGGAAAGGAGATGCACGATGTTGGAGCTTTATCAGTTTGAACTGTCTGAATACTGTGAAAAAGTGCGATTCATTCTGGATTACAAAGGACTAGAGTATCGAAAAATTGAAGTTACACCAGGGCTTGGGCAGCTTGAGGTATTTCGCCTCTCTGGACAGCGACAAGTGCCTGTATTGAAGGATGGGGGCCGGGTTGTGGCAGACTCAACGGCGATCGTCCGCTATCTGGAAGAGCAATATCCCGATCGCCCCATCTTACCCACCGATGCCAAGCAAAAGGCGCTGACGCTCATTTTGGAAGAATGGGCAGATGAGGCGATCGGAATCAATGCTCGAAAAGCGTTAGTTTCTGCGGTCAGTGACAGCCAAAGTTTCCGCACCTCCTTACTCCCTAGCTCGACCCCTCCTTTCTTGAAAAATTTAGTTGGGGCAGTTCCCGGTGAGGTCTTAAATGCGCTGGCGACGGGGATGGGAGCGACTGGAGAAGTGGTCAAAAATGCCAAAGATGCTCTCAAGCAGGATCTAGATTCTCTGGTGGTTTTGCTGGCGGATAGTCCCTATCTCACTGGCTCTCAACCGACCCTGGCGGATTTTGCCGTTGCCGCCATGACCCTGTACATCAAGTTCCCAGATGGGCCTTACCTGGATATTCCGGGAGACCTACGGGGGAAGGGGGTTCCCGGTTTGGCAGAAAATCCTGCCTATGCAAGCTTCTTTACGTGGCGCGATCGTCTGTATCAAAGCTTCCGTAAGCCCTTGGGGGATCAGGCGATTTCCGACACGGCCCCTACTCGCATCCAGATCGATTAAAAGAACTCAAATGGGGAATGGGGAATTTTTATTCTCCATTCTCCATCACAAGCCAGGAGTCTGTTTGCAGACTTACAGTATACTTGTACAGTGTACATCTGTATTTGAACAGGCTCCGGCAGCTCCATGAATGTAGAACAGCCGATTGAACAGCCCCTCGGTTCCGTCGTTCAAGGTTCCCTCAGTCAGGGTTTGGAAGTGCGATTACACCCAGATGTCTCGGTGGAAGAGATGCGGGTTGGGAAGTTCCTGGTGGTGCGAGGAACCCGATCGCACTTCTTCTGTATGTTGACAGATGTAGCGTTGGCAACTGCCAGTAACCGTATTCTGGCAAACCCACCGGACCCTGCAAACCTGTTTTTACGGGAAGTGCTGGCGGGAACGGGGACTTTTGGCACGATTAACCTATCTCCGATGTTGATGTTGACGGCAGAGGAAGGTAGAGGGCAGAGGGCAGAGGGCAGAGGGGCGGAAGGAGAAGGGGGAAAAAAGGGGCGATCGTCTAAGTCCAAACTTGCGTCTTTTCAGGCTCAGACCAACAGTGCGATCGAACTGCTACCCGTCAAAACCATTCCCAGCCACTTTAGCCAGGTCTTTGATGCCAGCGAGCGAGATTTTCGAGCCGTGTTTGGGTGGGAGGATGACCCCCATCGGCGGAATTTTGCGATCGGTCAGCCGATTGATATGGATGTCCCGATTTGTTTGGACCTCGATCGCTTTGTAGAGCGCAGCAATGGGGTCTTTGGGAAATCGGGCACTGGAAAATCTTTTCTGACACGGTTGTTGCTCTCAGGCATCATTCGCAAACAGGCCGCTGTCAATCTTATCTTTGATATGCACTCAGAGTATGGCTGGGAAGCGGCCCAGGAGGGGAAACATTTCAGTACCGTGAAGGGATTGCGCCAACTTTTTCCGGGGCAGGTGCAGATCTACACCCTCGATCCAGAGTCTACCCGTCGTCGGGGGGTGCGGGATGCTCAAGAACTCTATGTCAGCTACGACCAGATTGAGGTCGAGGATCTGGCTCTGGTGCGGGGGGAACTGAATTTATCCGAGGCAAGCCTGGAGAATGCGGTCATTCTCCGCAACGAGTTCGGGAAATCCTGGATTTCGCGGCTGTTGACAATGAGCAATGGGGAAATTCAAGAGTTCTGTGAAACGAAAATGGGCAGCAAGTCGTCCATTATGGCGTTGCAACGCAAGCTGACCCGCCTGGATGAGTTGAAATACATCAAAAGCGCCTGTCCCCATAACTATGTCGGGCAAATTCTGGATTCCCTGGAGGCTGGCAAACATGTTGTGATCGAGTTTGGGTCCCAGTCCAATATGCTCTCCTACATGCTGGCAACCAATATTATCGCCCGTCGCATCCATCAGGCGTATGTGCGAAAGGCCGAGCAATTCCTGCAAACCAAAAACCCCAACGATCGCCCCCGCCCCCTGGTCATCACCATCGAAGAGGCCCACCGCTTTCTCGATCCCAGTACGGTAAGGCAGACGATTTTCGGGACCATTGCCCGTGAAATGCGGAAGTATTTTGTCACGCTGTTAGTGGTGGATCAGCGACCTTCGGGAATTGATAACGAAGTCATGTCCCAAATTGGCACTCGCATCACCGCGCTTTTGAATGACGAGAAGGATATCGACGCGATCTTTATGGGAGTGTCGGGTGCCCAGAGTTTGCGATCGGTCCTCTCCAAACTCGACTCAAAGCAGCAAGCCCTGATCCTGGGTCATGCCGTTCCCATGCCCGTTGTCGTGCGGACCCGTCCCTATGACGAGACGTTTTACACAGAAATCGGAGACACCCGTTGGGAAGACATGCCCACTGCGAGTGTCTTCCTCGCTGCCGAATCGGCCCGTGCGGACCTGGGGTTTTGAGGTGGTTGGACAGTTACCAGGGACTTCCAATCAGGGTAAATGCGGCCCAGTAGTAAGGATGAGTCAGGTCCGATTGCCCTCCTGTCAAGAGTTCTGGTTTCAAGAGAATACTCCCTCTCACATGGATCAGGGATTGATTTTCTAGCCGAATTTTTCCCCGAATCATGGCAATCTGCGCGGCCCGGAGTGCCCCTGCTTTGGTCGCCTGAAGCCGGAGTTGACTATAAAATTCCGTCATCAGCCCCAGAGTTCCCGTGTCACTCACGTACCAGAGGCTTGCCAAAGCCGATCGCACCCCTGCCTGGACTGCTAACCCGCCAAATCCAAACTCTGCCTGTTCATCCCCTAGCGCTGTGCGACAGGCACTCAATACCAGCAACTCCACAGGGGGTTGGTCGAGTTGCAACAGCCCCAAGTCCCTGAGATTCAGTTTGCGATCCCAGAATTGAATGTAGGAATTGCGCGAAGTCCCCGAACGAAATTCTCCATGCGTTGCCAGATGGACGATCGAGTAAGCCTGTTTCTGGCGACTAGTCTTCAGGTTTTCAACTGTAAACGCCTGATTTAAGAGGGACTGCCCCTGTCCCAATTCTTTCACCACGCTCTCTAATTCCACAGGCACCGCAGGTAAGGGAGACAGGTCCCGAAAAATTGAGGCTCCCATCGCCAGCACGGTTGCCTTGCGAAGCGAATTATACCGGATATCCGTCAGGCTGATACTGGGAATGAGACTGACGCTCCACTTTTCCACCAAGAACTTTTGTCCATCATGCAACGCAACGAAAGGGAGCGATCGTAATCCACTGTCCGGAACAACCAGCAGCGTATCAATCCCCTGTTCAGCTAGCAAAGGGGCGATCGGCGCAAACAGTAAGTTGTAAAGCTTTTGAGCCGAGGGCAGGTAATTTTGATTGGTAGGATTGGTGATTTGCTCCCGAAACGTGGCGACCTGTTGCAGCAGGAGTTTTCGCTCAATCGGAACACTGCGGTAAAAGGATTTGATTCCCGGTGCCAGCACTGCAATTTCCAATCGGTCTGGTTGAAAGACAAAGTAGACGATCGCGGGCTTCGTTCCCGTTTGCCCTGACACCTCCGACAGGACAGAGCGCAAATCATCTGCACTCTGGGGCGATCGGGCCTGAATTCTGCGCCCATAGTAACGCTCGTATTGGCTCTGCAATAACTGATCGGTTCTCAACACAGCCCGATCGATTTTTCCCAAGGCCAGATCCGTTGCCACCAGGGATCGCAACGCTGCCTCAAACCCGCGAAAAGAACCGGGAAACAGGGGCGGGGAAGGCCCTGCCCCGCCCAGCAGAGCAGGAGCAAGTCCTGGACCTCCTGGACCTCCTGGAGCTTTAGGAGTCAGGGGAGACGTTCCCCCTGCAATCGTCCCCGGTCCCCCAAAACCACCTTCAATCCTTGCAGAAGATCC
>JANRKG010000408.1:0-2647 GCA_033763635.1 Leptolyngbyaceae cyanobacterium bins.59 | reverse complement strand
GGGCCAAACCTACATCGTGTATGGCAAAGGAGATGGAAATCCCATATACCAAAACGGGCTAGACGTAGGAACTGGAGGATACCCAATTCCGACCCCCAATGGCTTCAACCTAAATGACGTTAACAAAGACGGATTGAGGGATTGGGGAACTAACGATCCTTATGCTGATCCCCTTGGTAGAACCGATGCCGGAACCATCACCGTTAACCTGAATGGAGCCGGAAGCTTCCAAGTGTACGGCTCAACCCCAGGAGCAGGAATTAATTCCCCAGACTGGGTAGGAGACCTCAACAATGATGGATATGCCGACTTCACCATCCAAACCAATGCTGCTGCGACGGATGGAAGAACCTATGTTGTCTTTGGCAAAGCAGACCTCAATAACATAGACCTGGCTCAAGTCGAACAAGGTATTGGCGGGTTTGCGATCGCAGGTTCTGCCAGTGAATCGACTGGACTCAGCTTAGGAATGAAAGACGTTACTGGAGACGGGTACTTCGATATCGCAACCGGAGGACCCCTCGCTGATCCTCTGGGACGTACTGATGCAGGGATTGTTTATGTGTCGTTCGGTGGTCCGATGACCTGATCACATCATCTTCAGGGGCAAGATCAACCCTCTATCTTGCCCCTTCTACAGCCTACTTGTGTTCCCATTAACCTTCCCAACAACAGTTCTCATTTTGGTTTCCAATTTCTCTGGTCCGCCGAATTCTAGACAGGAAATGTCGCCTTCTATTCTATAGACCAACCTCCTTTATCAAGGGGGTGGGGTGAATTACCCTATTCACAACCATCGATCGCTCCTTTCGCGTCCCAAAGCCCCAGGTTTTTGGTGAAGACCCCGATTTCTGGAAAAAGGGCATAGAATACCCGCTACACGATCCCAATCGTTTCGAGCAGAGCGATCGCCAGCCCAGGAATCCGATGAAAAGCTGGGGAGACTGGCAAGCATCGTTGTCCTGCGTCTCAAGGAGCGGGGCGATCGCCTAACGGCTTGGGAAATTGAAGTGTCGCTACCAGTAGAGGTGATGAGGAATTCCAGCCATCCTTTTCTTGATACAGGTCAACACTGGGCCGATCGCTGCCGTACTCATTCCATTGAGCACTTGGTCCAATGCTGATTCATCCGACTCCTGGCACTGCCTATTATCAAATGATAGCGATCGCATGATGAACTGAAACGGAGCAGGGAGTTAGGCTCTAAAAACAGGCGGGTATTATTTATCCATCAATACAACCCGTTCCTGAATCATGAAATTACTAAGCTTTTCCATCGCTGCCACCTTTGCAGGGCTATCGGTCATTCTTCCAATGACCTCTCAGCAAAAAGCCCATGCTGCTACTTGCGTCACTTGGGCAAGTTATAGTCGCAACCTACCACTCGAAGGTGGGCGGGGTGGTCAGTGGAAAGCTTTTAACGACTTGCCTTCTGATTTCCAAAATGGGTGTGTTCTGCTGGAGAACAACAATTCTGTAGATATTGCCTATGTCCTCAAGCGCGGCATCAATCCTACACCCTATATCGGTCAAGGATCAGGTATTCCTTCCTTTTGCTCTGAGCAGCAGCAGACGTTAAACCGCTTAGTAGCTCAGGGAAAAGCATTGCAAGTCACTTGGTTAACTCCAACCCAAGGATCTCTCGATTACTTGAGGTCAATCCCTAAAGACAAGCCATTTCTGAGAGATGATGGCATGACTTGCTTCAATAGCGTCTGTATGAAATCGGCTGCTCTATCCCACAACCAACTGGGGCAAATCTTAAGTTTTGGAAGCAGCGCTCAAGCGGAAATATATCTCGATTCTCAGTGTCAAAGAACCGCGACTGGCCTAGAAAATGGCTTTCGAGTAGACTTCCGGCGCAACATTCAACCGGGAGGGCAGCCTTATTGGTTTTCTATGGCTCGTGCGATGGATGGTGCAGCTATCTTTTGCCTGACACGGCCCAATTATACTCAGGGGCAACGTCTTGCGACAGAGCAATTGCAAAACCAGTTTATTCGGGAGATTAAGCAGGAAAGCAAGAAAACGTCTTTTCTGATTACAGTTGCCTATGGCAATGGGTTACGAGTGCCATTGGCGCAGTTTCGGTTAAATTTGGACAATCCAACACGACCGACTTTGAGCAAACTGAGAGAATGGCGGGATTCGAGATAGTCACAGCGATCGGCTGCCCGTCTCAGTCAATCCTACCCCTTTCAGGGATCTCCTCCAAAAGCAACCGACAGAAACTCCCGATTGATCGTACTGGGGGAGTCGATTGAGTGTGAAGTGTGGATTCGTTATACAACCGTTTTCAGAGTTTGGGCTGCATCACTCAACTTGCGAGTTTCAACCTTTGTCTGGGTAATCCCACTGGCTGTTTCTGATACACCTCGATTGATCGTGTTCATTGCATCTACAACTTGTTGAGTAGCAATGGCTTGTTGCTTAGCCGTGAGCGAGATTTGCTGATTATTCTGGGTAATCTGACTCATAGAAGTCACGATGTTGTCTACAGCCTTGCTTCCTTCATCCGTCACCATCACAGTTAAATTGGTTGCCTTCTGAATATCAGTGACTAATCCATTGATTCGCTCAGCCGATTTCTTGCTTTGGTCAGCTAGCTTGCGGATTTCAGTCGCGACCACCGCAAAACCTTTACCAT
>JANRKG010000407.1:0-15387 GCA_033763635.1 Leptolyngbyaceae cyanobacterium bins.59 | reverse complement strand
ATTGCTGGGCACGATAAGTTATTAAACTGGGGATAGCGATCGAAGCCTCGCCTGGGAAGAACTCAGCAAAACACTATGACCGAATGGGATCACAAGTTAGAAGCGATCGAACTTAAGTTTCTACTCAAACTATTAGGTTATCCAGACTATCGGACGACCCTTAGCCAGATAGATGTGAGTAAAACGATCAGTGACAGAAACCGTGCTTGTGAGAAACTCACTCAAAAAGAATTGATTGGCTATCACCGTGATATTCAAAAGTTCAGGATTGAATCGGCGGGAAAAGCCCTCCTCAAACAAGAACCCAGTATACTTCCCCTTTCAGAGCAACAGTTAGTGGTTCTGAAAGCTTGTGAAACCAAATCGATTCTTGCCAGTGAACTCAGTAAGAAAATTGCTTCTTCAGAACGTCAACCCCTGATTCAAGATCTGGAATCCAAAGGTTTCATTCAAGTTGAAAAATCTCAGATCAAAGATGTTTGGCTAACGGATGAGGGAATCGAGTTTTTAGCAAAAGATTTCAGCCCTGGTGGAAATTCAACGATCAGCCTGAATTTATTAGGCAATTATGTAAAATTCCTCAGACAAAATAACACTTTCCCTTTAGAAAAAGCACCAGGAAAAAAACCAGAAGATGAGGAGATTTTGCAGATCATTTGTGAGTTAGACCACGAATTAGGCACTGAGAATTACTTACCCATCTTCCACCTTCGGAATAAGTTGCAACCGCCCCTCTCCAGAGATGAACTGGATCAGGCGCTCTACCGACTCCAGCGGCAGGATAAACTGGAAATGAGTTCTTTGGTGGAAGCAAGCCACTATACAAAAGAGGAATTTCAAGCGGGCATCCCTCAAGATGCGGGAGGTCCACTCTTTTTTCTCATGGTCAGTGAAGCCTCAGACATTTTGTAAAGCCCGACCCCTTCTCTAGCCCTGGGGAGACTTGACTTGGAGATATTACCGTGGCAAGCATTGACGAACTGATCCTGCAAGAGGCCAATCCTTTCGATCCAGTGACTTTTAAGGTGGGGAATTTCTGGCAGGAGGATCGGGCGGTCACGCCAACCGTGAATTCAATTCATCAGGAAGCGATCGTCAAACTCAATGGACTACTGGACCAGGTTGCCAGGGATCACAAAACCCGTGCGGTTCTGCTAGCGGGTGATCCGGGTTCGGGAAAAAGCTTTGTTTTAAAGCGGCTCCAACAATCCTTCAACTCCAAAGCCTTTTTTGTTTACATTCCCCCCTGTGTGAACAGCGACTATATGTGGCGACACACCCTGCGCCATACGGTCGATAGCTTGATGCAGAAGCCAGAAGGACAGGAAGAATCGCAACTAATTCTCTGGCTCAAAAGCCTATCAGTCTTTAAAGACCGGAGTATCCTGCAAAAGTTATTAGGGGAACGTCGTCTTTTTATTGATAGATTTAAAAAAACTTACCCGACTGGAATTTATCAAGCCAACGATTTTTTTGGTCTTCTCTATGACCTGACCCAATCTGATTTATATTTCAGTGTTTGCAACTGGTTAAGAGGAGATGATTTAGATGAAGAAGAACTCAAAGTTTTAAGACTTAGAAAATCCATTGACAGTGAAGCAAATGCTCAGGGGATTCTATCCAATCTCGGTAGAATTTCTACTTCCACGTATCCGATCGTTCTCTGTTTTGATCAAGTTGAAACCACTCAGCTTCCTAACGGTTCCGCTAATATTGCGCCTGTTTTTAATGTGAATACCATTTTTCACAATGAAAACTTTAAAAATTTTCTAATTATTATCAGCATTAACATTAGTACCTGGCAGCAAAATAAAACTCAGATTCAACAATCTGACAAAGATCGCATTGAGGATTCGGTTGTCTTAAAACGCATCAATCTAGATCAGGCAGAAGCACTTTGGCAACTGAGACTCGATTCCCTCCATGCCCTTGCCAATCCAAAACCTGAATCAAACATTTTTCCTTTAACTAGAGCCATTCTTGAGAAAAACTTTCCAGGGGGAAAGACAACGCCACGCCATGCTCTAATTCTGGGTCAAAATATTTTTCAGACTTACAAACTGTCTATTATTGTTCCTCCCCCTGGTCCTGACCCAGAGCCAGATCCAAGCCCGTCTCCTCTATTTGATTCGATCGCATCCTTCCGTTTGTTGTGGGAACAGGAATTTGAGAGAACCAGTCAGAAAGTTGACCGAATTCGTTATTTTTCTGCTCCGGATTTGATCTCTATGTTAAGTAGAGTTTTATCGGCTCTCCAGATTCAAACTGTTCAACCCAAACTATTACCAAGTCCTACCTACTCCAGTTACTCTTTTTCTTTTCAAGATCCGAAGTCCGCTCGCAAAATTGGCTTAGTCTGGACAGAAGAGCCAAACATGACCAGCTTTTTTCATGTGATGGAAGCCTGTCGGAAAGCAGTTGAAAGATCCCTGGCTCAGTCCTTTTATTTAATTCGTGCAGAGGGAACTGGCAAGAAAAACACGAAGGGTAATATTCTTTTTAATCAAATTTTTGTAGAGGCTGAAAAGAACCGCCACATTAAAGCTGATTTGGAGTCTGTTCATTATTTAGCGACTTACGATCGCATGGTCAATTCAGCCAATTCCCAAGAGTTAGTCATTGCAGAAAACACGATTACACTCCCTGAATTAGAAGCCTTAATTCGAGACTCAGGAGTTCTCAAAGAATGCCGTATTTTGCAGGACTTAGATATTTTTCCTAAATCAAGAGAACTGGATTTGACTAGAGAAAAAGAATTCTTCTTCAGCTTTATTAAAACGCAGCATTTAATCTCTAGAAAGGTCGTAGTGGAAAATACGAAAAGCCAGTTTCCAAATTTGACGGAGCCACAAATTCTCCAAATT
Source organism: Leptolyngbyaceae cyanobacterium bins.59 (assembly GCA_033763635.1). GTDB lineage: Bacteria > Cyanobacteriota > Cyanobacteriia > JANRKG01. The sequence continues at coordinate 12,523 of JANRKG010000407.1, read as the reverse complement.
ATTCAGGAATTATCCCAGGAAGGGAGCATTTCGATTTTAGATCCCACAGCTCCGCTGGAAGCCCAAATTCTCTGTTTTATTCCCCCTGTAAAAGTCGCTTGAACTCACCATGCCTTACTGGACTGAGGCACATTCTATTCAGAAAATCATTGCCGACTTAGCGACCTGTTCCATTCTCTGGGTCGATACTGAGGTGGCGGATTGGTGGACGGCACATCCGCGATTGTCGCTGATTCAAGTACTGACAGACCCTGGCGATCGGAGTGGTGCCCAAACCCATATTCTGGATGTGTTAGATCAACCCGATCTCACCCAACAATTTATTGACCAAATTATGGTCAATCCTGCGATCAAAAAGGTGTTTCACAACGCAAGCTATGATCTGAAATTTTTGGGACAAACCAGGGCACAAAACATTACCTGCACCTTGAAATTAGCCCGCAGCCTTTCCAAAAGCCTTCTAAAAACAAGCAATTGCAAGCTGAAGACCCTGGCTCAAGAGCTTTGCGGATTTACAGAGGTTGACTCAGAACCCCAGACGAGCGATTGGGGCTATCGTCCTCTCAGCCATGAACAGTTGCGATACGCCAGCCTTGATCCTGTATATCTAGCTCAGGTTCACCAAAAACTGCTCAGTCTCCTCAAACCTGTACCCCCTTTTACACCCGTCAGCCCAGCTTCATCTTCCAATGCGCTCCCTTCCTTGAGCGTTACGAAGATTCGGGTTGCCTTTGAGTGCGCCCGTCTATTTTACCTGGCTCATCACTTCGGGGGGATCACCCTCTTTCGCCCCCCTGGTTCGATTTTGGGCATTGGCAACGCTTTTCATGACCTAGCCGATCGCCTCGTACAGGTCGTGTTACAGGACGATCGCTTCCAGGCTCTGTTATCCCCTCCCACTGAAGCCCTGAATGCTGGCGAGATTGGCAGCCAAATGCGGGATTTATTCTACAGTCTAGTATTCTTTCCCCATCTTCAGGCCACAGTAAAAGCTGATCCCAGCAAAGCAGCAGCCCTACAACATCTCTGGCAGGGGCTGACCAGCCTCATTCAGCGTTGGGCTGAATTATTAGTAAGTAATCGCCGCTATTGCACGGCTGAAGACGTACTGCGGAAGACGTTTTTGGCTCAGGAACTCACGGTTCAGCATTCGTTTCAGCTACCTAACGGACAGCAACAGCTTGTCAAAGGCAAGTTTGACAGTTTGATCTACGACTTTAGCTGTCATCGTCTTTATGTAGTGGAGTATAAAACTTACCAGTCGCTCGATCCGTCGGCACAATTAGCCCAGGTTGCCCTCTACAGCTATATGTTGCGGGAAAAAGTAGGCGTACCGATTCATTCCGCTGTTTACAGCGTCCTGCCAGATTGGAACGAGTTATCCTTTACCTGGGATGAATTGGAAAAAACAGTCCACCAGTTAATTCCCCATAAGCTTCAGCAAATGCAGCAGTGGGTTAATTGGCAGCAGGATCAGGCTGATCCCCCACCCCCCGCTGCCCAATCGGCTTTTTGTGAAATTTGCCCTCAGCAGAGCAAGTGCCAAGCATTTTTTTCAGTCTCTCAATCTGAGCCGACGATTGCCCCTCCTCCCGAACCAATCCTCCCCTTGCACCCACTCCCTGCCGTCCGCTCCCCGGCACCCGATGCTGAGGAACTGGGACAAAACTTGGTCGCAACGCTGCAATCTTTTGGGATCGGGGTTACGTATCAAGGAGCGGCGATCGGTCCCGCCTTTGTCCGTGTGAAGCTCAAGCCCAATCCCGGTGTCAAGGTAAACTCCATTCTTAAGCTCTCCAATGATTTGCGAGTCCAACTGGGAATTATTCATGCGCCTTTAATCGCGCCCCAATCCGGGTATGTCAGTGTGGATCTGCCTCGGAGCGATCGGCAAACGGCAGCCTTTGAGGAGTATCTGCAACCCATTTCCCTGTCCCCCACCGATCCGGCCCACATCGCTATCGGAGTCAATCTAGAAGGAAAACTCATTGAAGTTGATTTATCAGACCCGAATACCTGTCACTTCCTGGTAGGAGGCACGACGGGCAGCGGGAAGAGTGAATTTTTACGATCGCTCCTTCTGAGTTTGCTGATTCGCCACTCTCCCCAGCACCTCAAAGTTGCCCTGGTCGATCCGAAGCGCGTCACGTTTCCCGAATTTGAAAAAATGCCCTGGCTGTATCAACCAATTGTCAAAGATGCGGAGGGGGCGATCACCCTCATGGATAGTCTGGTGGCTGAAATGGAATCTCGGTATCAAAAATTTGAGGTCAGTCATTGTAATAACCTGGGTACCTACAACCAGACAGCCCCCAAAATACTGCCGCGCATTGTTTGTATCTTTGACGAGTATGCGGATTTTATGGCAGAGAAAGAGATTAAATCGGCTCTGGAACTGAATATTAAGCGCCTGGGAGCCATGTCACGGGCAGCCGGAATTCACTTGATCATTGCAACTCAGAGACCGGAAGCTACGATCGTCACGCCCATTATTCGATCGAACCTACCGGGACGGATTGCCCTCAGAACCGCCAGTGAAGCGGATTCAATGATTATTTTAGGAGGGAAGCAGACAGAGGCCGCCTATCTTCTGGGAAAAGGAGACTTATTTTTACTCGCAGGATCGAATCTGCTCCGTCTGCAAAGTTTATTTGCATCCAATCCTCATCAGTATGGGATTGGAAAACCCTCACCAACTTAATCACCGTTTGACGATTGTTGTAATGATGACTGTTAAGGTTGCAGAAGCAATCAGGGTAAAGGCCAGTTGCACAACCCACTGAGTTCCCTGCTGGTAGGCTTTGAACTGAATTTGTTGTTCTTTAAAGTCAGCAGAGAGGCGATCCAATTTTTCAGAGAGGCGATCGATGTTAACCGTGTTTCGGTTCACGGCATCTGTCAATTCATCAAGCATCTCTTCGGTCCAGCGTCCCACAGCCATTTCCCGATCCTTTTTCTCTATCCAGTGTAAGGGATTGTGCCAAAGTTGAAAGGTTTATGGCTTGCGCTGTCTTGCTGGAACTTTTAATAGAAATTAGGACTGTCTGGCTAGCTTCTCACCTGGACAGGCATCACCAAATACGTCATCTTCACACTTCCCAAAGGTGTAATCACCACTGGACTGGTCGCTGTATTCATCTGAACCTGCACTTCTGACGTGGTAAACACCTTTAATCCATCCAGCAAGTACTTGACATTAAAAGCAACATCAATGCTATCTCCGGAAATCTGAGCCGACACAGACTCCTTACCACTTCCCACATCTTGAGCATCCACCGAAAGTGTTACCTGTTGAGCCTTGGCATCGATCGACAACTTCACAACATTGTTGCGTTGATCAGCAAGAACCGAGATACGCTCCAGGGCACTGAGAAACAGGCGGCGCTCGACCGTCATTTGCCGTGCAAACTGCTTGGGAATCAGTTGACGGTAGTTGGGATACTGCCCTTCTAACAAGCGACTCGTCAACCGCTGATCCCCCCATTCAAACACCGCTTGCGTGGGGTTGAAGTTCACAGTCACCATCGGCACCAGTTGCCGCATCCCCAACATCCGCTCCAGTTCTCGCAGCGTTTTCGCCGGAACAGTGACATCAAACTCTGAATCGGGGGCTGCTTTCCCTTTCACAGGTGTCTCTTCACTTTCTTGCTTGGCTGTTTCCACCACTGCAAGACGATGTCCATCCGTCGCAGCAAACTCCAGAGTCTCTGGCTGCATAGTCAGGTGAACGCCTGTCAATACCTGCTTACTTTCATCGCTACTGGTGGCAAACAGGGAACCCTGAAATCCTTCGAGGAGAGCTTCAACGGGCAGATGGATAAGTTGACCATTCTCCACGATCGGCAACTCCGGAAATTCCGTTGCTGCAATTCCCCGCATCTGATACTGGCCGGAGGCAGAAGTCAGTATCACGAAAGGAGCCGACTCATCCTCCTGCTCTTCCAAAACCACTTCTCCATCCGGCAAGCGTGAAACAATATCGGTTAAAAGTTTGGCAGGAAGGGTTAATTTACCGCCCACTTCAACCTGAGCATCAAACCCAGTGCGGATACTCAAGTTCAGGTCAAAGGCAACTAGGTAGACTCTTTGTGTTTCTTCATTCGCTTCTAGCAAAATATTGGCGAGAACAGGCAAAGTGGGTCGTGAAGGAACCGCTCGGCTGACGAGTGAAAGGTGGGTATTGAAGTCACTCTGGTTGCAAATCAGTTTCATGGTGAGGACCACGAGCTTGGGCTAGTTCACTATATCGGAAGTTGCCTGTCTGATCCAGGATCAGATCCAGTTTCAGGCTTTTCTCAGGAAACCCGAAAATTGAATCATGCGACCTTTCGTATCTCCTATTAATCTAATTCAATAGTTTTAAACAGAGTAGTAGTAGAACCTGTGGAAAATGTGGAAAAAACTGGGGATTTTTGACTGGCTTTAAAGGATCGAGATTTTTGACCTGTGGAAAACCTGTGGAGAAAACAGGGGCTTTTCCACACCTTAAAATGCCTCAATGATCTTTTCCACGATCGTTTCCAGCATTTCACAGGTTACTCACAGAGTTTTCCACAGGGTCTATTTGGGTTTTCCACATAATTTATCCTTAATAAAAAGATAACTTCCGATAAGGAAAAGTCCTGGTACTAAAGATTCATGGGAGGGCATTGGGATATTGCTGGTTTTGTAGGGAGTGTAGAGTGCAATCTCGGTCAGAAAGTCACCGGACCCAGTAATTCCAATATTGAAATCTCCCCCATCGTTCGAGGTTTGTCCCTCAACCATCAAGGTATACAATCGATTTCCAAAGAGGGGAGAGAGTTGAAAGGAATTCCAGAGCAGCCCGCCCGGCGCTTCAGAGAATTTGGCGAGTCGAATCCAGCGATAGTTATTCTCTTCTTCGAACAAAGTAAATTTTGCAGGAAAGTTAATCGATACAGCGATGTGATAACTTCCAAGGGTATTTGTCACTCTGAAAGGTTGATAAAAGGTTTCTTGAGGCTCGATCGAGCTACGAGAGGTGACGGATGCAGCTACTACTGGGCGGCAAATGCCGCATAGACCGACCAACCCCAAAAGCATAAGAGCTATCCTTTTCATGGGTTCACTCCTGAAGGACAAATGTACCGTTGATGTCCTTATTATCTCTTGAGAAATTAATGTGTATTTGGATTGACAAACAACTTAATTTCACCCTTTTACAACTTGTAAAAAGGCGAAATTACAGCGGTTCTCGTTTGGGCAAGCTACAAATCTCTGGTTTCTGTCCTTCGTCATGCGTCACTTATAAATACGATTAACCAATGACGAAGGACCAATCTATATTGCATCTAACTGATAACAGCTATAGCTGCTTGAATGAAATTTTTTGGGGTGAATAACGTCAGGTTTTTTTGGAAAGATTAATCCGATCGCTTAACTGACGAAGGGCTTGGGCAATGCTGGGATCGGTTTCCCGTAGCTGAGCAACTTTATCGCAACTGTAGAGAACTGTTGTATGGTCCTTGCCACCAAACACTTCTCCAATCTTCGGAAGGCTTAAATCGGTGTACTGTCGCATTAGATACATAGCGATTTGTCTAGCCTGACTGATTTCTCGACGACGGGAGTTGCCCTTGAGATCTTCGAGCGAGACATCATAGGCTTCAGCAACCACCTTCATCACAGATTCGGGGGATGCTTCAACTTTCTCGGCGGGAGGATTCAGTACATGGGAAATGTTCTCAACGGTCATAGGTAAACCGGAAATGGAAATATAGGCGACGGCCCGAATCAGTGCCCCCTCTAGTTCTCGGATGTTGGAGGTATAGCTTGTCGCAACATACTCAATGACATCCCTGGGAAGGCGGATATTCTCATACTCCGCTTTCTTCTGAAGAATTGCCATCCGGGTTTCCAGGTCAGGAGGTTGGATATCAGCGATGAGACCCATTGAAAATCGGGAACACAGACGCTCTTGAAGCCGAGGGATCTGATTGGGGGGGCGATCGGAGGCTAGAACTACTTGTTTCCCTGCTTCGTGCAGAGTGTTGAACGTGTGGAAAAACTCTTCCTGGGTATATTCCTTGCCTTCGATGAACTGAATGTCATCCACTAGCAGAACATCAGCGGCCCGATAATGCTCCCGGAAACTCTGCATGCTGTCTTTCCGAATGGCTGTGATCAGGTCGTTCGTAAATTGCTCTGTTGAAACGTAAAAGACCTTCGCGTTCGGTTGAATTTCTAATCGGTAGTGGCCGATCGCCTGCATTAAATGGGTTTTGCCCAATCCGACCCCACCACAAAGAAACAAAGGGTTAAATTCGCGCCCCGGTGACTCGGCGACGGCTAGAGCAGCGGCGTGGGCCATTCGGCTATTGGGACCAACGACAAATCTAGAGAAGACATACTTAGGATTCAAATCAGAAATCTTAGCTCGTTGATCTGGAGAAGTTTCCAGCGACCGTTCACTATCAGTCGTGGAAGGCCACAAAACCTCTGAAGCGTTCGCATTAACAGCGTTTTCGTCTCCTTGCACGATCGTAATTTGAATGTCAACGCTCTGCCCTAGGATGTCTTGAACGACTTCAGCGATCGTCTTGACATAATACTTTTGTAGCCAATTACGAGCGAAGGGATTGGGGGTACAAATGACAAGGCACCCATTTTCTAGATTCTGGGCACTGGCGGTTTTGATCCAGGTCTCAAAAGTAGGACGGCTGAGCTGAAGCTGTAGCCGCTCTAGTACCTGTTCCCAAAGACTTTCAACAGTCATGTTCACGGCTAACCTCTACCGCCAAGGAGTCAGAAATACAATTGCAAAGATCCCTAGTAAACTACGCACCACCATATCTGGCAACTGTAATGTTAGAGATTGACTAAAGGTAGTCGATTCTAGAGGATTTACACGGGTGCATCCCACTTTTGCAAACTCACCCCCTCATCCCCCAGCCCCGTCTCCCTCAGGGAGAAGGGGAGCCGGATTTTGGGTGAGGGTTACGCAACTGGGATGCACCCGATTTACACACTCTTCAAAGAATGGAATCTAAAGAATTGCATCCCTTGAGTATCGATAAAAAATAGTTCACTTGATCTGATTTACCTGATTTGCCTGGAATCTCTTATTCAAATAAAGTAGTCTATTTGTACTTATTTACGATACAATATTTCTGAGCAAAATAGAGATTTCTGAGCAAAATAAAAAGAGTAATAATTGGATAATGGTAAATCTGAGGGCCAAAATAAATAAATTTGGGAGCAAAAAGGGTAAGCAAACGTCATTGTTAAAGGTAGGGATTTGACGTTCAACTATCTGTCATGCAGGTGTCATAATCCCTTCTTAAATTAAAAGTAATCTGAAAATTTAAGAAAACCGTTCTCTCAAGGGCCTACAGCTATGTCATCAAAGCATCAAGATTCCCCTCACAGTCGTAATTCCCGCTCTAACCTCTTTCAAGGTATTAGGGCAGGGTTTGGGAAGAAAACCGCTGCTTACCTGATGCCAATGTTACTGGGAGCGGGGTTTATGTTTGTGGGTGATCGGCTCCTGTCTTCAACGCAACCGCTTGTGCCACCGTCGATCGCACAAGTCCCGATGGTGCCTATAGATGCCTCTGGCAATAACTTTATCGCCACTGCGGTTGATAGAGTGGGGCCTGCGGTGGTCCGCATTGATTCTGCTCGGACGGTTACGAGACAGGTTCCTGAAATGTTTAACGACCCCTTCTTTCGTCAATTCTTTGGATTTGAAGGTGCGCCCCCTGCATCTCGCGTAGAGCGTGGAACTGGCTCAGGATTTGTGCTGGATGCCAGCGGAGTTATTCTGACGAACGCCCATGTCGTGAATGGGGCTGATCGGGTGACGGTGAAGCTCAAGGATGGACGGACCTTTCAAGGAAGAGTCTTGGGGGAAGATTCTTTGACGGATGTAGCCGTCGTTAAGATTGAAGCGAGTAATCTTCCGGCTGTTAGATTGGGCAACTCTGAGCAACTTCGCCCGGGTGAATGGGCGATCGCTATTGGAAATCCCTTAGGTTTAGACAACACTGTAACGGCAGGGATCATTAGTGCAACAGGTCGTTCTAGCTCACAAGTTGGGGTGCCTGATAAGCGGGTTGGTTTCATTCAAACGGATGCAGCCATTAATCCTGGGAATTCAGGGGGTCCGCTCCTGAACCAACGGGGTGAAGTGATTGGCATGAATACGGCGATTATTGGAGGTGCTCAGGGGTTAGGGTTTGCGATCCCCATCAATACAGCCCGACGCATCGCAGACCAATTGATTGCCAAGGGACGGGTTGATCATCCTTACCTTGGAATTCAGATGGCGACAATTACCCCTGAATTGCAGCGCTCCATCAATAGCGACCCGAATAGTAATCTTGATCTTCGTGAGAATCAAGGAATTCTGATTGTGCGGGTGGCCCGTAATTCTCCGGCGGCTCGATCGGGCCTACGCTCTGGAGATGTGATCAGAAAGATTGGAGGCCGCTCGGTTAGCACTGCCGACGATGTACAGCGTGCAGTAGAAGGCAGTACGATCGGTAGCCAGTTGGATATGGAAATCCGCCGGAATGGTCAGACGCTAAATCTAGCAGTGCAACCCGGTGCTTTCCCGACTCAGACTGCTCGTGAGTAGTCTGACTACGAATTATTCAGGGAGCATCAGCAGCCCTCATCTCAGGGTTGTTGATGCTTTAATGTTTGGATAACTCAAATCACTAAAGAAACGAGTCAGAAAATTCTGGGAAGTTATGGCTGATCTTCTTCCGATCGCTCAATTAGGAAATCCTGTTCTACGGCATCAGGCTCAGCCGATCGCCCAGGTAGATGCTTCTGAAATTCAGCAATTGATTGATTCGCTTATTGCGACACTTCTAAAGAGTCAGGGAGTTGGGATCGCCGCTCCTCAAGTTTCCCAGTCATGCCGTCTGCTTGTTGTGGCATCCCATCCCAACGATCGCTATCCCCATGCCCCCCACATAGAACCTATGGCAATGTTGAACCCTCGCATTATCGAGCAGTCTTCGGAGGTCGTTAAGGATTGGGAGGGTTGCCTCAGTATTCCGGGGATTCGTGGGTTCGTTCCCAGGTATCAGTCGATTTTGGTAGAGTACACCGATCGCACAGGCAAGCTTCAGCAACAAGAGCTTCAAGGCTTTGTTGCTCGCATCTTTCAGCACGAGTACGACCATCTGGAAGGAAAAGTGTTTCTCGATCGCGTCGAAAGTACGCAAGAAATTGTGACAGACCAGGAGTATCGCCAGCGCATTTTGCCACATCTCCTGGCCTCTTAAATTACATCCGCTCCAGCACGGGGATTCCTAACAGGGAGAGTCCGAGTTTGAGGGTCCGGGCGGTCAGGTCGCAGAGCAGCAAGCGCGAGTTTCTCTGGGATTCCTTTGCGGTCAGGACAGGACAGCGATCGTAAAACTGGTTGAATTTCTGGCTCAACTCAAATAAATATTGACAGAGGCGATTGGGCAGTAACTCAGTTTCCACTGTCGCAATGATTTCATCTAATTGAAGTAAATGCTTCGCCAGCACCAATTCTGTTTCTTCTTCTAAGTGGATTACGTTCGCTGACTTCGGTTTTTCCTCTAAAGGTAGAGTGATGGCAGGAATATCAATCACATCGCTTGTGTTTTTGGCTGCACTGAGGGCTTTTTCGGGAGAAACTCCAGTGACATTGACCCAGGTTTGGTTAACGTTCGCCAGGAAAGGTTGACGGTCCTGGGCAAACAACAACTTATTTCGACCGATCCAGACGGCAAATCCAAATCCAACTAGCTCTAAAAGGGGTTCCAGGAGAGGGGTGTTGTGGATTGCTAGCAGAATCGCTGCAATGACTCTGACCCCGATCACTGTGATCACAAAAAGCCCAAAGGTCGTAAGGCTGAGTTTGAAACGGTTAGGTGATGGGAAGGATGGCGATCGAGTTTTTTGTGATTGCGAAAGGTTACTCAATGCTTGAAAGTCAACTTTTCCCTTGCGGCTGATCCCCTGGATTCGCACATAAGCATAGAGCATATACGGGGCTGTGTTGCCCTGCAATGCCAACATCTTGTCATAGCTAAAGATGTAGTTGCTGGTTCGGTTCTGGCTCAAATCTGCATATTTAACGGCCCCTAACCCGACTGTCTTAGCGACATGGGCGATAAACTCAGGTTTTTCTTGCCGTCCCTCTTCCTGAAGTCGGTTTTCCAGGTCTGTTCGGGCGCGATCGATGGCCTCATCCAGTAAGTCCCTCAATTTAACCGTATCCCCGGAGCGAGTTTTGAACTTTTTGCCATCTTCCCCTTGCACGAATCCAAATGGAACGTGAACTAGCTCCACTGTTTCTGGAATCCATCCTGCTCGTTTTGCAACCTGGAACACCTGAGCAAAGTGGTTTGCCTGTCCTACATCTGTTAAGTAAAGGATTCGCTGTGCCCGATCGTCCTGAATCCGATATCGAACAGCAGCCAGATCGGTAGTGGCATAGTTATAGCCCCCATCCGATTTCTGTACAATGAGTGGCAGAGGATTGCCTTCCTTATTCGTAAAGCCTTCTAGAAAGACGCACTTGGCCCCTTCATCCTCCACCAGGAGATTAAGCTTCTCTAGATCTTCTGCCACTGCTGGTAGGAAAGCATTGTAAAAAGATTCTCCACGCTCTGTCAGACAAACATCTAGCAGGTCGTAGATGATTTGAAATTCCCGCCGAGATTGGTCACACAATAAACGCCATGCCCGTAATGTATCTTCTGCACCCGATTGCAGTCGCACAACTTCCTGCCGCGCCGTTTCTCGAAAGGCTTCATCCTCATCAAAGCGCTGCTTCGCTTGTTTATAAAACTCCACCAGATCCCCTAAATCAACCGCATCTGAGGTTGTCAGAGCTTGAGGGCACACTTCCCGCAGGTAGGTAATCAGCATCCCAAACTGAGTACCCCAATCTCCTACATGATTCAATCGAAGAACATCATGGCCCTGGAATTCTAAAACACGAGCAATACAATCTCCAATAATGGTCGATCGCAGATGCCCAACATGCATTTCCTTGGCAATATTCGGGCTTGAGAAATCCACAATGATGCGTTGGGGATCTTTGACTCGTGGAACTCCCAGGCGATCGTCTGTTTGAATGGCTTGCAGTTGTGCCTCTAAGTATCGAGGGTGCAACGTCAGGTTGATAAACCCTGGCCCTGCGATTTCAGGGGGGAGACAAAATTCAGAAACATCTAGGTGTTCAACGATTTTTTCGGCGATCGATCGGGGGGCTTGTCCGAGTCGCTTGGTGAGTGACAAGGCTACATTCGCCTGATAATCCCCAAATTTGGGATTGCTGGCAGGGACTAACACGGGATCAGTCGTTGCAAAATCCTCTCCAAAGGCGGCTGCCAGGGCTTTTCCTAAACGAAATTTGAGTTGTTCAATTGTAGAGTTCATAGTCGAACAGGCTCCAGCCGTTGCACTGGGTCGCTTGGGATCAGTGAATGCGTAGCAGGTCTGGGTATGTCCAGATGAATTTGCACAACATCCCTTTCAATTCTGCCACCTGGGTTGACGCTTCTAGCTATCAACGAGACTTTGCTCAATCAGCTTCATACTGATATCGAGCCAGGTTGACCGGGTAATTGGAGCGCTGGTCGAGATATAGTCCACTCCCGTTTCCGCAACCGATCGAATGGTCTCTAGCGTAATGTTACCGGAGGCTTCAATCCGAATCCGATCGCTGTGGCTTCGGATTTTCTGAACCGCCTCTCTCATCTGCTCTGGTGCCATATTATCCAACATAATAATATCCGCGCCAGATTGGAGAGCCTCGCTGACTTGCTCCAACGTCTCAGTCTCAACCTCGATCGTCATGGGGTAGGGGATTCGCAACCGAGCGTGATGGACTGCATTGTAGATACTTCCCGACGCTGCAATATGGTTGTCCTTGATCATCACCGCATCATCTAGTCCCATCCGGTGATTCACCGCTCCCCCGACTTGGGTGGCATACTTCTCTAACAATCTCAGTCCCGGAGTCGTTTTGCGAGTATCGACAAGCTGAACAGGCAGATCTGCAATCTGGTCAGTATACTTGCGGGTTAAGGTGGCAATTCCACTAAGACGCATGACTAAGTTCAGGGAAACCCGTTCTCCCACCAGCAGGGCATCAAGTGGTCCATGTAAACGGGCGATCACCTGTCCTACTTGACAAGCTTCTCCCTCGTGGCAGGAAGGAGCAAAGCTAACCCGCTCGTCCAAGATTTGAAAAACTCTGGATGCAACAGTTAAACCTGCAACAATTCCTGATTCCTTGGCAATCCAATCGGCTCGCCCAATTCTGACATCCAGATCTGGCAAACTTTGGGTCGTTCGATCGCCCCGTCCAATGTCTTCAGCTAACCAGGCTTGCAGGAGAGGATCGAGAATAATCCTCGGTGGCAAACTAGCACCCTTAATCGTCATGTCTAAATCGCGACTCCACCCTTCACGTCTCTTCTCTAGTTGTACCTGATTCAGCCTGTAGAAAAGCGTTTTAGGGAATCCCAAAGAAAATTTCTCCAACCCCTTGACGGTTTAGGGAGAG
>JANRKG010000406.1:0-12249 GCA_033763635.1 Leptolyngbyaceae cyanobacterium bins.59 | reverse complement strand
ACCACTGAGTTTCTACAGCGCTTTCGGCTAAAGCTGGCAATCAATGCCAGCTTTTTTTTCCCCTTCCACGAACGCCATCCTTTAGACTTTTATCCACGCTCCGGAGAGCGGGTAGAAGTTCTGGGGCAGGTGATTGCCAATGGGGTTGAGTATTCCAAACCTCGTGGGGGATGGGCCGTCCTGTGTATTCTGAAAAACCGTCAGGTACAGATTCCAAATCGTCTGGAGTGCCCACCGGAAACGCTACAGGGGGTCGCAGGGAGTCTTGTATTAATCAACCAGGGAAAGCCCCAACCCATCGATCCGGCAATTCTCAGGCAGGATAAACCCAATCCTCGAACAGCGGTGGGGATCGATCGCAGCGGGAAAAAGATGTGGTGGGTGCTGATTGATGGTCGCCAACCCTTCTACAGCGAAGGGGTTTATCTGCAAGAACTGGTGACAATTCTGCAAGACCAGGGAATTGATACGGCCCTTGCGTTAGATGGGGGGGGATCAACCACCCTCGTGATGGCAGACGAGAACGGTCCTCGCTTGCTCAATTCCCCAATTCATACCCGGATTCCCCTCCGACAAAGGTATCTGGCGAATCATCTGGGAATTGATGCTCAACCCATTGCCAAATAACGATCGATCGCTCGTTTCCCACCCCACCGACTGACAATTTCGTCATCGTAGCGATCGGCAGCAGTCAGCACCCCCACCAGGGAGCTTTGTAACTCATTGGAATCACAGGTAGAACCGACGATCGCGTGTTCCAGGCGAATATCTCCGGCTCCATCGATCCCAAAAGCGCCAAAGTTCATTTCTACATTTTTTTGTAACAAAAAACGCAATAACTCAGGGGTCAGATCCGCCTGTGTCACCACATAGGCCCAGGTACGAATGATGGTGTCCCTTTCGCCCCATGGGAAGACCTCTACCATCGCAGCGGCCGATCCCATCGGGACGACAATTGCTGGAATACCATAGTCGGGGACAAAGGCTGTCTCAAAGTAGTCTAAAGTCCAGGGTTTGATTTTTTCAAAACAGGTTTGTTGTGCTTCGGTTTCAAACTGCATAATTTATTCCTTCTTTGTAGGGATTTGTTCACCTGATCCCACTTCCGAGTGATGAGAACTCCCTTCGGGATCAGTAAATCATTGAAAAGACCCTGATTCATCGTCTCAAGAGGTTAGCCGTGGCCCTGCAACCCCCCCAGAGTTTTTTGAAGAAACTATCCCTTCGGTACCAGTATATTGTCGGCTCATTCCTCTATCTGACCTATGCGCCCAAAGCATGGCTCTACTCCCGGCAGCGGGATCGGTTAGAGCGGTTGTATGGCAGACCCCAAACCCAGGACATGCCAACCGATCGCCCCGGAAAACTGACCCAGGCAGAAGCGACCGATCGGGGAGCAAAATTTTACTTTGAGCAGGCTGAACTGGATGTAACCTTTCTGACTCCCGATCTGGTGCGGTTAGATTGGAAACCGGGAATTTCGCCCATTCCCTACGGGATTGCTCGTCAGGATTGGCCGACGGTAGAAACGATCCTGGAGCAAACCCCCGATGGTTGGCGGCTAGCAAGCCAGGGAGATCAGGGAATTCATATTCTGGTGAACTTTGAAGGGCATCTAACCTTTCACGATCACCAGGGCAAAGTTTTTCGAGAAGAACTGCCTCCCGAACGGCAGGGCGAACACTGGAGCCACCACGCCCGTCTGCAACCAGAGGAGCATGTGTATGGATTAGGGGAACGGGCATTTCCTCTCAATTTGCGATCGGCGCGGGATGAGAATGGGCAACCTCCGACCTTTCGCATGTGGAACTATGACGCGGCTGGGAAATATGCGCCAGGGTCCGACCCTATGTATATGTGCATTCCCGTCTACGTGGGATTGCACCAACAGGGAAGTTACCTTGTTTTCTATGAAAATTCTTTTGATGCCCACTTCAAATTTACGGACGTTGCCAGTGCCGCATTTGAAGGGGGAGCGCTGCGGTATTACGTGATTGCTGGAACGCCCCAGACTCTGCTCAATCGCTATACGGAACTAACGGGACGGGCACCCCTGCCACCTCGTTGGTGTTTGGGCTATCACCAATCCCGTTGGGGCTATGGCAAGGAAGAGGAGATTCGTAAAACCGTTCACTGCTTCAAGATCCATGATCTTCCCCTTGCTGCTGTGCATTTAGACATTGATGTGCAGGTAAAGAACCGGGCTTTTACCATTGATCCCGATCGCTTTCCTCAACTCGGTCTGTTCATTCAGGAACTCGCCCAGGAAGAGGTGCGCTTCATCACGATTCTCAATCCCGGCATTCGCTACAGCCGTCGAGATAAGTTATGCATGGAAGGCCAAGTGTTGGGCACTCTCTGCACCCGTCCCGATGGCAAGTTGCTGATTGCTCCGGTATGGCCCGGTTGGTGCGTTTTCCCTGACTTCACGAATCCCCTGACCCGTCGCTGGTGGAGTCGGCAGTACGAGTATCTGCTGGATGTAGGCGTTTCCGGGTTCTGGCATGACATGAACGAACCCGCAGCCTTTATTCTGTGGGGCGATCGTTCCCTACCGCCCTATGCGACTCGTCATCACATGGAAGGACGGGGCGGGGACCACCGGGAGGCCCACAATGTTTACGGCATGTTGCAGGTGAAAGCGGCCTACGAAAGTTTGTGCCGGTACCAACCCCAAAAACGACCCTTTATCATCACCCGCGCAGGGTGGGCGGGAATTCAGCGCTATGCCTGGACCTGGACTGGAGATGTGGACTGTAGCTGGGAGGCTCTCAAAACAACCCTTTCAACGGTTGTTGGCCTGGGCTTATCGGGAATGCCCTATGCGGGATCGGATATTGGCGGCTTTCAGGGAAATCCTGACGCAGAACTTTACTTGCGCTGGTTTCAGATGGGAGCGTTTACGATGTTCTGCCGCACCCATTCCTCCAACAACGTTGAGAACCGGACTCCCTGGCTTTATGGCGAACCTACCCTCAGCATCATTCGGGAATTTCTCAAACTTCGCTATCGCCTGATGCCCTACCTCTATACCCTGACCTGGGAAGCCACCCAGGATGGATTCCCCCCCGTCCGTCCCGTCTTCTGGGCGGACCCGGAGGATAGCAACCTGTGGGGCATTGATGATGCATTTCTGTTAGGGAATGCCCTCCTGGTTTGTCCCGTTACTCAGCCTGAGGTTCGATCGCGCTCTGTCACGCTGCCCAAAGGCCGCTGGTATCATCTCTGGGACGATCGCGTGCTGGAAGGACCGGGAACCGTCGAAATCGAAGCACCTATCAAACACATTCCCGTTTTAGTGCGGGCGGGTTGCATTCTGCCAATGGAGCAGGAGAAGGTTCTGACGCTGCATGTGTATCGGCCTGTCTCCGGAGGCTGCCAATCCATGATGTATAGTGATGCCGGAGACGGGTACGGGGAGTCCCGAATCGATCGTTTCCAGATCGCCTGGAATGAAGGAGGACTGGACCTTATCCACACTGAAGAAGGAGAATTTTCGCTGCCTTACGAAACCATTGAAGTCCAGTTTCATGGAGCCAGTGTGAAACGGGCCTGGATAGACGGGCAGGAAGCCAGTATTGAGGGCGATCGGGTGCGGTGCGATCGGTTTGGGCAGATCAGATTTGAGATTTGATCCCAAAGACTATAGACGACCTCGGATGATGGGATTTTGCTCAGTCGGGATTTCCAAAATAAAGGTCGTCCCCTGACCAGGCTGGGTTTTGCACTGTAAGCGTCCCCCATGTTTATCAACAATCAGTTGGTAGCTCACGGCTAAACCCATGCCACTCCCTTTACCGACGGGTTTTGTCGTGAAAAAGGGATCGAAAATGCGAGATTGTACTTCGGGGGGAATTCCAGGGCCATTATCGGTGACACGAATTCGCACCCAACCAGGGCCAGAAACTTCTGTCTGAATTGTAATCATGGGCGATCGAGCTTCTATGTTTTGATTTCTGGTGGGCGAACGTTCCATTCCCTCTTCCAAAGCATCGATCGCATTGGTCAACAGGTGCATAAATACCTGATTTAACGCCGCTGGATAGCATTCCACAGGGGGCAACGTTCCATAATTTTGCATCACATCAATCATCGTCTGGTTTGAGTCCTTCTCTAACCGATGACAGAGCAGCAGCAGGGCACTATCTAACCCTTCATGGATATCGACCGTCTTCAGTTCTGCCTCATCCAATCGAGAAAAGTTGCGGAGGGATTTGACAATTTCCCGGATGCGATCGGTCCCCAATTGCATGGAACTGAGAATGCAAGATAGGTCGGTGAGTACAAAGTTCAGGTCAATGCCAGAGATCGCTTCCTGCATCGTCGGAGTGGGATTAGGGTATTCCAATTGGTAGAAGCTGAGAAGATTGGAGAGATCCTGCATATAATCCTGCACATATCGCAGGTTGCCATACACAAAATTCACAGGATTGTTGATTTCGTGGGCCACCCCTGCCACCAGTTGCCCCAGAGAAGACATTTTTTCACTCTGAATTAACTGAGCCTGAGTCTTTTGTAGTTCCCGTAAGGTTTCTTGCAAGAAGGCTGTCTTTTGCTGTAACTCTGCTTCCGATCGCCGCACTTCTTCTTCCGTTTGTTTGCGACTGGTAATATCCCGAACCACCCCAATTAAAATCTTGTTGCCACTGGCATCATGGGCGAGGGATTTCTTAGTCGAGATAAAGCAGGTTTGGCCCTGGGTATCCGTCAAGACTTCTTCATTCTCATGGGGAATACCACTGTTCAAAACCAGTTCGTCCTTCTCCCAAAAAATATCTGCCTCTTCTTTGGGAAAGAAATCGTAATCAGACTTGCCTAACAAAGCCCCTCGCTCTAATCCAATCATCTGACAATAGGCATCATTGATGAGAATAAAGCGATGCTGTTCATCTTTTACAAAGAGTGGGTCCGCGATGCCATTGATGACGTTATTTAACAACGCCTGGACCGATCGAACTGCCGCCTGAGCCGCTTCCCGTTCTTGAATCTGGCGATGCAGGGTTTGGTTAGTTTGGGTCAGTTCAAGCGTGCGGGCTTCCACCTGATTTTCCAATGATTGATAGAACTCCATCAGTCGAGTTCCCATCTGGTTAAAGGTGTGGCTCAGTTCTTCAATTTCATCTTGGGTATGTAGAGCCAATCGATAACTGAAGTCCCCCGAACCAATTTTTTCTGCTCCGACCTTAAGCACCTGAATTGATTGAATAATGGGCAGTAGCGTTCGCAAAACCTGAAGGATAAACAAACCCAGAACGATCAGGCTGACCATCTGAATCAAGATCTGGTAATTTTCTTCTAACTCCACCTGGGCTTCATGGGTCTGGAGAAGAGATTGCTGGACGCGATTGTTTAGATTATCGATCGCCTGACTCAGATGAGTTATCGAGAGATTGGCTTCCCGATACTGTTGCTGCCACTCAGGAGTATTGGGAGGCAGCGTCAGGAGGGGAGTGATTTGACGGTCCAGGGTTTGATAGATGTTTTGCAGATTGATCAGCGTAGGATCTTCAGGCAGTTGCCCCTCTAGTTGCCGCAGAATGCTTTGCAAGTCATCTCGTGCTTTTCGATACTTACTAACACTTTGGGATTGCTGAAGCAGGGTGATTTCCTGAAGAGCAATCAAATGCTTTCGAAAAGACGCTTCGAGTTGGGAGAGATGGTTTAGGGTTAGCTTGTGGGCTTCGTAACGCTCATTAATACGATTCTGTGGTTGATCCATCACCAGGGTTGCGATCGTAATCACTGCAACCGATGCCCCAATTGCATAGAGGGTGGAGCGTATGAATTTGGGAAGAATCTTCATTAAAGTGAGACGGCTACATTAATCAAATTCTATGCCCGTAGAAATCCTTTCTGTCATGGACCTAACTTCGTTAACCTACTCTTTACGGTCGCGTAAAATCTCCTCATAAGCAACAATCATCCGTCGGGCAATGGCAGGCCAACTGTAATGTTCCAGGGCGTAGGCACGGGCCAGGTTCCCTCGGCGTTGCCGCTCTGGTCCATCCGGAAGGGCCGATCGCAGGGTTTGGGTCAGGGCTGACACTTCACAGGGAGTCACCCATCCAGCTTCTGCTTGTTGCACCTCATTCCAGATATGCACCTGATCAGAAATCACCACCGGAATCCCTGCTGCCATCGCTTCAGCAACCGCAATGCCAAAATTCTCGTAGTAGGAGGGCAAGACAAAAACATCCGCCGCTTGCAGCAAAGTTGCCTTTAACTCCCCAGACACAAACCCCGTCAAAGTCGTACAGGAAGAGAGGGGAGACTGGGCAATCTGTGATCGAATCTTGTCTTCATAACCCGGATCTTGGGGGTTGGCTCCCGCCAGAATTAACTGAAACTCTAGCCCTTCTTGATGGAGGGATGTCAGGGCCGGGAACAGAAGATCCAATCCTTTCTTGGGGTCCAGGCGAGACATAAACAGCACCAGGGGACGATCGGCCGGAATCCCATACTTTGCCCGGATCTGATTCGCCGATTCAGGGTGCTGATCTGCCTGAAATCCCGCAGGGAGGGACACTCCCAGGGGGATTACCAGATCGCGGCTCGTGGCCCCGAACCGTTCAGAAATCTTGCTCTCCTGGTCACTGGTGAAATGCATCGCAGCAGCCCCCGCGATATTCGCCCGTTCCAAGAAGGCGGCATAGATTTGTTTGAGGCGGCGCTTCTTTTGCAAATCGGCGGGGTCCAGGGTGCCAAGGGGCCGGAGCAGGTAGGGCAGGTTGCGCCAGCGAGCGATCGTCGCTGCCATGGTGCTTACCGGAGAAAACAGGGCATGGATATGGGCCAGGTCATACGCATGGCTGTGGGTGTGCAGCCATTGCAGCAGATCCAGAGAAAACTTATAGCGACGAAACGGGGAACAGCGGAAGTAGCGGATCTGGTAGCCGTCTTGTGCAACGGGGCGATCGAGGGGAACAGCGAGGGGAGGCTGTCCCACATCTCCATTCGAGTCTGTTGTAAGAACCGTCAGATCCACCCCTTGAGCGGCAAGGGCCGCCGAGAGACCGATTACCATTTGGCTTGGCCCCCCATACACCAGGGAAATCGAAGGCACGATTTGAAGTACCCGCATGATCACTTCCTCCCTGAATCAGTTGCCAGCACTGCTCGGTAAAACGCTAGCAATTCCTGTGCTAAGGCCCGATTGGTGTAGCGGGTCATGGCGCGATCGTATCCCCGTTTTGCCAAGTCCGTTCTCAACTCTGGCTGAGCCATCAGCTTGTGCAGACAATCCCGCAAAGCCTCTGCATTCTTTTCAGGGAAGGTCAGCCCTGCGTCACCAATCACAAAGGGAATTTCGCCGGAATCAGACCCAATCACGGGCACCTGACAGGCCATCGCTTCGATCAGCACATGCCCAAACTGTTCCTTCCAGCCTACCGAAGTCAGGGTTTTGAACTGGTAACTGGTTTCCGAGGGCAACACGAGGGTATGCATCAGGTTGATGTACTGAGGCACCTGGTCGTGGGCAACACTTTCCACCAGGATGAGGCGATCGGTCAACCCTGTTGTTTTGGCCCATTCCTGTAAGGAGTCCTTGAGAGGACCGCGACCCAAGAGCAGACATTTCCAGGGACCGGGAGCCTGATCCTTCAACCCTGCCAGGGCTTTCGCCAGGGTCATCAACCCCTTTTCTTCCACAAACCGCCCGACAAACCCGATCACAAACTCATCAGGTTGAATCCCCAGTTGGGCCGCAAGTTCCGGTTGGGGCTGGGGGCGAAACAGGGATTCATCGACCCCAAGCTGGGGCATCACCTGGGCAGGACCGTGATATCCATGCTCCCTGAGAATTTCGACCCCATCCTGATTTCCTGAGACCAGACCGTGAGTGTGGCGAAGATTGTAGTCTTCCAGAAGGGAAATGGGAAACTTGAGGCGATAGGGCAGATTCCACCAGGTAAAGAAGAAGTTTTTAGCCCGTAATCCCAGAAGGCGATTGAGGGTAATCAGTTGGCTGTAGGCCAGGGCTTTCGACCCCTGTTCTACCTGGATAATCTGGGGCCGGAACTCCCGCAGCAGGGAAACCAGGTCCAAACCAAAAGTGAGAAGTCCTTGATTGTTCTGGCTGAAATTGGAAACGGGAACGACCCGGAAAGAACCATCTGCCCAGGAGCGCGTCTCAATGAGGCGATTTTGCACCCCACCCGGTTTCCAGCGCTGGGGCACCACCACCGTCACTTCAATTCCCGGTTCCAGATGGGCCAGTGCCCTAAACTTTTCGCAGTTGAGATCCACGATGTAGGTGTGACTGGCAACTAAGATTCTCATAGGGGAAAAGGGAGGGAGATGGATGAAAAAATCAAACGAGGCAGGATTGGAATATTCATTTCGCAGCAATTTAGGCGCGTTTTCTGAGGGCATAGCGGAACAAATAACGAGTCGCTGCCACCAATTTTTTTACATTTTTCGGCTTTTCTGCCTTCGCATCTGACCAGGGTGATTTTTTCAAATAGGACCAATACAAATCCTTTTCAGGGGCCATACACCAGCCCTGCCAGGGTTTCAGGGAACCAATGTAATGCACAATGACAGAATCCCCATCGACTTGAGATTGAAATTCGTAGGAATCAACCTGGGAATTCCATTTTTTATCAAGTAATAGGAAGTTGCCATCAACTACTTTATTAATGGCATCCTGGTCAGGAAGTAAAACAGATTCCGGATCGTTTTTGATAATATCGATCGCCCGAAGACCGACTTTTTGCTGCCGCCACAGGTTCAGGTTAATGAGCAAAACCCCTGAATTGAAGTAGTAGTCATTTTTTAACTGAAGCCTTTGTTTTGTGGTTCGAACTTTTCCACCAAAAGCAGCAACAGGATAATTTGAGACATCAAGGTTATAGAGTTCTGACAAATCTCCGTTCACAACCAAATCGGAATCAAGATAGAGAACTTTTTCCAGATCGGGGGGGAGAATTTCAGCAATTAATAGGCGATAGCAAGCCGCAGCCGAGACATGGGCAAATATCTTAAACTTATCAACCTCGGCCTTTTTACCATCGATTTCATACGGGTAAAAAGTAACCTTGTGTTTTTGAGTTAGCGCTTCTAATTTTGCTTTTAACTCAGGACTGATGTGATCGGTAATGATATAAATGCCCTGTAAATGAGCCGCATTATTGAGAATCAGAGAAGTCACAGCAACCCCAAAGTGTTGTTCATAGTTGCGATCGAAACAAAACAAAACATTCATCATTGACTTCTCCACCCAAATAATCAGAAGAGGCTAGCCGAACAAGGGGTTATGTAAAACTTTTCATCGAAATCAGAATTTAGGAGACTTCTTGCTTTTGATTTTCCGGTAAATCTTGTCGAGTATAAATTTGCCCACTATCCCAAATCCCTTTAATTTGGGTTCCGATCGCCTTCAAAAAACCCAACGTATAAAACCCTGCACGGGTCAGAACTTTGATGGGAGAACCGCTCTTATAGCAGGGAGGATTTCCCAAAACGTGGCAGTCAAACAAGCGGGCAAAGAGCCGGAGTGCCTGAAGCGGAGTCAGATTTTTGAGACCCATTAAAAAGTGATTGTGGTAGAAGGTGATCTGGTAACGCAGCGATCGAGTGCTGATGTCATGGCATCCCCCCGTTTCTTCGCCCAGATGCACCAGGCAAGCTTCCGGGTCGTACCAGATGGTGTACCCAGTTCGTCGCAGACTCAGGCAAAAATCCGACTCTTCCCGCACGGCACTCCCCTGAAAGCGTTCGTCAAAGTGCAGGCCGTACTTCTCAAAGAGTTCCCGCCGGAAGGACATATTACACCCCCGTGCGGAAATGACCTGTTGGGGTTTGACCGTGTTCACCAAATCAATGTAGTACCAGGCGATCCCTGGGTCCATTGCCTCCTTGGGCAGGTAGTCGATCGTGAACCCCTCCTCTGACTGGGAAATTTTGCGAGCATCGGACAACTTCATGCGATCGAAGACCCGTCCGGCCACCGCCCCCACTTCCGATCGCTCCAGATAGTTCCGGGCATGGTTGTGCAGGTAGCCTTCGGGCAATACCACATCATCATCAATGAACAGCAAAATACTGCCCGTCGATCGTCGAATCGCGTAATTGCGTGCCCCCGGTAAACTGGCCCAGGACAATTTGAACAATCGAATTTTTCCGGCGTTTGCCAGTTCTGCTAAAAAGGCTTCGGTTTCAGGCTCATGGGTTGCCGTCTGGTCCACCACAATCACTTCAAAATCAGGATAGTCCTGGTTCAAAACATCTTTGAGGGTATTGCGAAGGGGTTCCTCACGACCATAGGTGGGAACAATGACGGAAATCCGAGGCCAGGTGACAGTTTTGGCTTGCATAGAGGTGTCCTATCAGGTCAGGATGCGGGAACAGTCCGCTGTTGTAGCCGCTTTTTCTTGGCAGCTTTGCCATCGAGGGGGGCTTCTCCTGAGGCTTCTAGAAGCTCCCGCTCCTGGCGATCGATCACAGGTAATTTGAGTAAGGCTCCCGCGAAAATCCAGTAGTAGATCGCAACAGGATCAACATCTAGAGGATAGTAGTAAGTGTTATAGCTGATAAACAGAACAAATACCCAGAAGGATGCTGCATACCCTCGCAAGTTAGGATCTTTCGTTCCACGATACGCCCTAAAGGTCAGCCAGGTGAGATGGGACACAAAGATTAAAAAGGCAATCAATCCGACGGGGCCAATTTCGTGCATGACTTTGGGAAACCAAGTTTCAATTAACGTCACTTCCCCAAAAATCCGGGCTGAGTTTGTGGCTCGCCCGATCCCCAAGCCGATTAAAGACCCTTTCAAGTTCTTCCAGGTAAATTCGAGTTGGTGAAGGATGAACTCATCCGCAGGAGCCGCTTCCCATCTCCCAGTAAAGCTATCAATCCGTTCTTGCACCACATCCGGAAACATGGCATACCCGACCCCAAGGAGCACCGCTAATCCTACTGCGATCGGAATAAAGCGCTTGAGGTTGGCAAGTTGCCCCGTCAGCACTAGCAGAATAGCAAAAGAAACAGGCACAAGGGCTAGCG
This sequence comes from Leptolyngbyaceae cyanobacterium bins.59, assembly GCA_033763635.1. Taxonomy (GTDB): domain Bacteria; phylum Cyanobacteriota; class Cyanobacteriia; genus JANRKG01. The sequence continues at coordinate 1,242 of JANRKG010000406.1, read as the reverse complement.
CAATTCGCTGCCCTGAGATAACCGCCAGAACTGTATCCACCACCATCGCCAGCAACCCCATCCCCCGCCACAGAATCGAGGGATCATTGAAGGCGGCCCCAAAGCTAAAGTAAGCATTTGCAATTAAAAACCAACCCCACTGCCAGGGAGCCACAAAGGTTCCAGGGAGCCGAATCACCCCTTCTTCTGGAGTATACAGGAGCGCTCCCCCCACAAAGCATCTCGCTTCGATCGAAGCCTGGAATAACTGATTCCCAGTCAAGCCTCTGGTTCCCTGACATCGCCCCGTTTCCAACATCATGTATTGAACAAAGGCCAGGGCACAGCAGACAATGACCAACACAACATGCAACCGAGAAAGAAACAGAAATTCTTTCCGGCTGCGAATTAAATGATAAGTGGCAGAGATGAGGGGAATATATCCCAGAAAAACTTTCATCCCTAATAAACCCAACAAGAAGGGTTTATCCCCTCCCTCCGGTCGCATTTGTTGTGCCCCATTCACAAAAAACAGGGTTAAACAACAAACTCCAATTAAGAGCCATAAAGTAGAAGAAATCTCTTTGGGCTTCCAGAAAGCTTCTTTTTTGTTTTCCTTTTTCCAGTTCAATAAAAGACTCGCTAAGGCCGGAACATAAAACGCATCCTTCGCAAGTTGAAGAAGGGAATTTCCGCCCAATGCATAGGTGACACTCCCAGCGAAAGGCATGTAGATCATGAAAGCCCAGAGCGCCTTGCGGGGATATTTATAGGAATAGCCAAAGGCAGGAATTGCCGATGCCAGCCCCGCTGCCTTCACCCCTCCGACCGCAAACAAAATCGCCCCCAACAAGATCGAGGCAAACACCATAATGGTCGTGAACTGAATAAATTCCTTCCGTTCACGAATGGCTTGTCGTTTTTGTGCCAGTTGTTCTTTCAGGCTTAGGACTGGGGCTTCCTTGGCATTATCTTTCTGGGAGTTCCCCTTCCCTGCTTTTTTCTTTGATTTCTGCATGTCAGAGACACGACATTCGGTTGGTGGTCAATCCCTCTACACCCTAAGAGATCATGACACCCGACTGCTATGCCCATCCGAAAAATTTGTCTTTGATTTACAAATCAGGCACAGGTAAGGGGCAACAGGTAAGGGTACTTTGATACCGATCGCGAATTTTTCGTATTCATGCCTATGACCCATCGCCCATTACCCATTCCCATCAAACTTTTACCCAAGCTCTCCAACTGCCTTGCTGACCGATG
>JANRKG010000405.1:0-6327 GCA_033763635.1 Leptolyngbyaceae cyanobacterium bins.59 | reverse complement strand
CGAAGGTTGCTTTTGGGAGCATGGACTTCGAGTTGTTTGGGGAAGCCGAAAAATTGCGGGGTGGAAAGGCGATCGAAGTTCTGATCTATGCATCCCATGCCCAGGGTGAACAACCATTGAACCCTGAAGTGACCTGGCGAGGGTTGTACGCGGGCTATGTAGCCTCCCGTCGAGGACGCTATCCCGGCAAGTCCATTTGTCGGCCCAAAAGCACCGTCAGCGATACTCCCACCTGGGCTGTGTTCTGGGAAATGCAAGAGCTAGAGCAATTAAAAACTCCCATTCCGATTGGGAAGTTGCGAGGCAAAAATAAGAAAACGAATTACCAGGCTCGTTTTCTTCCAGAAGGCCCTGTTTTAATCGAATATCCCTGATGGGGTCAGCGATTTTTTGGAAAGATTTTACCAGTGCTTACCCTTCGACTTCACTCAGGGTCAGCTTTTGACTTCGCTCAGGATAAACGCAGTGGTGGAGCAGAACCAAAATTACTGAAAAATCTGCTTTTCCCCGAAAACAGTTTAAGGAGATTTCTGAAAAACAATTTACCCGCTGGTTTCGGCTTCGCTCAACCAGCACCCGCGCCCTGAGCGAAGTCGAAGGGCAACCCCCAGGTAAACTTTTTTCTGGAAATCTCCTAACAACGAGAAACCCAAATATCAGAACTGTAAAATTCTCCCCGCTGTTCCAGGGAAAATCCGCCCAGTAACAGCGTCAACCAGGTTTTGACCAGAAGCGTTCCGGGGTCGGAGTAACCTTCTGGTTCAGGGTATTGCACTTCCCGGACCAGATCCAGTAAGGGGATAGGGTCTCTTATTTGTCCTTGCAAGTAAGCAACAATCGCCTCTACCCAAAGGGAAATGTCCTCTTCATGGGCCACCGCTAACGCTTCCTGCTTGGCAACTTCCTCATCCTGTTCAACTTGGGCCAGCACTGCCAACATCGCTTCCTTCTCAACCGTTCCCACCAGGGATTCCCCATTCTCCTCCAGGAGAATTTGCCGTTCATACTCCAGACGGGGAAGCAAAAACAGAGGAGGTTCAACAAACTGAGCCAGATCGATTTGCATGGATTGGCGCACAAAGCGATCAAAGAAATTCAGAGCAACGATCGGTCCTTCATCCAGGATCTGGCTTTCCAGTTCCTCAAAGGCGTTCAAAGACCGATCTTCAAAGATTTGGACAATCTGGGCAATGGCTTCTGCAACAACCTGAAGCTGATGGCAAGTATCCAGGGAAACCAGGGCAGAATCTAGAGAACAAAACAACTCCTTCAGGTCTGCTGTTTCTGGTTCTTGAGCCGCTTGCTTTAACACCCCCCAGAGATCCAGTTCCAGTTGCAGCACGATCGCCCCCTACTTTCCCTGTAACGGGCAATCTTCCAGGGGGCACAGAAGGGGATGCAATTCCTCCAAACTGGCAAACTTGCGGATGCCGTAGGACTGTTCCAGCACTTCCAACAGCTTTTCTAGATAACGTTCCACATCTCTGGGAGTCAACCCCAAGCAGTGAACAGGCTTGATCAGAGCGACCTTCTGCTGGCCCTGCCAAACTTCCCCACCGATCGCATGGAGGGGGGCATCTACAGTACGACGATAAGCATGTAACACCGCAAATGGACCTGTTTGGATGGGTGGGGTTTCTACCGTGATTGTTTGCAATCCTGCCACAATCCCGACGCTTCCCCCTAACTGCACCCATTCCCCCGTGTAGCCTCGTTGCTCGGCTTGCTGTTGTTTGCGCCGCAGGGAACGAACCAAATTGCGCCGCTGGCGATGGCGGGCATGGGAACGGCGATTGGGGCAAACGCGGGAATCCCAACAACCATCCCCCTCCGGCCCATGAATGCGCTTTGCTTCCACGCTATGGAGCTTGGCACACAATCGACACTTTTCAGGCAGTTGGCGAGGCATAAATGCTGCACAGCGAATCCTCTGCCATTCTACCGAAGTTATTTGCTTGACAACGATCGTTCTTGCCGTCAGGGGTGGGTTTCGGCTTCGCTCAACCCACGTAACATCGAACCATTGAGGCTAGAACGCTGTATCCATCGGCTGATATCCCGCATTTGCAGGAGAGACGACCGAGATAAACGTTAATGGCTCATCTCCCGTGTTCACGACTCCATGCACACATCCGATTGGAGCCACGACAACATTCCCAGCGACGATCGGCTGCGTTGTTCCTGTAGTGTCCAGGTAATAGGTTCCCTTCCCGGTTAAAATCGTCCAGGTGTCCTGTCCTTCGGGATGGACATGGGGCAATACCGTTTGACCTGGCTGAATGTACCAGGCCACCACGACGGCATGATCCGATTCGGTAATGACCGATCGCACAGGCTCTCCGTCGGCTGGTTGAAAAAAGTCGGAACTGTTGAAGATGCGGGATGGACTCATGGTGGAATTCCTCGCATGAATTTCTGAGGTATTTTCTTCGTACTCGAAAAACGCAATTGTGCCACTGACTTTCCTGGAAGGTTGTCTTCTAGCCCACAGAATTGTTTAGGGCAGAAGGCAGAAGGCAGAAGGGAAACGTTTATGAAACGGTTGGTTTAACCTGTCAACTTGTCCTGGTTTTCTCTTTGACTGCTATAGGAATCCGTCAACTTCTCTAAAATGCAATTCCGAAGCGAGTCTGACAATCCTTGCATCGGTTCATCTGAATCATGCAAAACTTCTGCAACCTGATCCAAAATATCCAGGATCAGGGGAATTCCCAATTGCAAACGCTCCAGGGTTTCCCGTTGGGTAAATACGGTCTGAGGAGTTCCTTCCAACACAAGTTGTCCCCGATCGAGAATAAAAATCCAATCGGCCCAACGGTAGGCCAGATTAAGATCATGGGTTGCCATGACGATCGTTGTTCCCATTGCCTGAATCTGGCGTAAGGTTGCCATTAATTGGCGAGTATGCAGCGGGTCAAGGTAAGCCGTCGGTTCATCCAGCAGTAAGAGTTCGGGTTGCAGCACCATCACATCAGCGAGGGAAACTCGCTTTTTCTGCCCTAAACTCAAATGGTGAACGGGGCGTTCCACGAGTTCCGTCAGATCGAAGGTAACGATCGCCTCCGCAACCCGTCGTCTGACCTCTGGTTCCGGCAATCCCAAATTACACAGCCCATAGGAAATATCCTCTTCCACAGTGGAAGCCACTAACTGCTGTTCCGGATCTTGAAAGACCAGTCCTACTTTTTGGCGGAGTTTGAGCAGGGAGGGGCGATCGTAGCGCAATGGAACACCCTGCCAGTAAATTCTGCCGCGCTGGGGTTGATACAATCCATTTGCCAACAAAAACAGAGTCGTTTTGCCACAACCATTCTGCCCCAACAAGGCACAGCGTTTCCCAGCAGGAATGCGGAGGCTCAAGTTCTGAAGAGCGGGCTGGGAACTGTGGGGATAGGTGTAATCGACGGTTTCAAATTCCAACAACATAGTGCCAACCCACCAGTCCCACTAATCCCAAACAGCCCAATCCTGCTTCTAAACTGTAACGTTTGGAGGGTACATATCGGCGGGAATGACACACGCGAAACTCTCCTGAAAATCCACGAGAGTCTAAGCTCAGGGACATCTGGCGATAATTTTCTAACGTGCGACGTAGTAACTGCCCGACTAACAGGCCCAGGCTTATGATCCAGCGTTGGCGGGTACGGTAGCCATTCCGGGCCTGTTGAGCAATCCAGAGTTCGTTTGCTGTGCGTAACAGAACAAAAATAAAACGGTACATAATCATGAACAAATCCGTCAGCAACACTGGACATCCCATACACCGCAGAATTTCGATCAATTCAGTGAAGGGAACCGTGAGCATCACAAAGTAGATGCAAGCGGTGGCAGCGATCGTCTGCCTTCCCAACTCCCCCGCCTGTTGCATTCCCTCGTGACTGAGAAACCAATAAAAGTTTCCCCAGGCAATTCCCTGCCAGACATCTTCCTGAACTAACCCTTGTTGAGCGCGTTCAACTCCATTGATGACAAAGGCAGGGAGACTGGTGATCCAGAATGCAACGGGAATGAAGAGCAACCGGAGATACAGGGTGGCGGAAACCCCCGCATAAACCACCGTCCAAATGCTCATCCAAACGGTAATCAACAGTTGTACAGAAGCCTGGGAACTGTAGGTAAGGAGGAGTAACACGATCGCAAATCCCACCTTATGCGCTGGAGGCAATTTTCGTAAGCGATTGGTATAGGCGATCGTGTCAATTTGTAGACTCATGGACGGTCTTTCTGTTCACTCCGTTCCGATCGTCCTTTGTACAAACCCAGGATGTAACCCAGGACCCCGGCCCCTATTCCTGACTGAACGGCAAACAGAAAGGTTTGCACTTCTGGTCCAGAATCTTGAATAACAGGTTTAAACCAGGGTTGATAGTTTGGTTGAATCTCTTGAATTGCATCGGTGTTTTGAGCATCCGTTGCCCCAAATTCTTGGCCCTGAAGCACCAGCAACGGCCCCAAGGAAAGAATGATCGCTCCGACTACGAATCCCCAGGAGCTTGATAGTTTCCGGATCATTACGACTCCTGTTCCAACAATTTCAGGGTTTGTAACTCGTGCTGCCCATACTTGTGTAGCCAGCCCCATACCAGGACCGTCAGCAATCCTTCCGTAATCGCGAGAGGAATCTGAGTGATGGCAAAAACGCTAACAAATTTCACAAAGGAGGCAAGAAAGCCCCCCTGAACAGATGGAAAGGCCAGAGCCAGTTGGACGGCAGTGGTCAGGTAGGTCAGTAGATTTTCCAGGGTTGCAGCGAGGAAAACCGCTAACCTCTGTTTCCCAGTTTTCATGACGAGATGGTAAATTCCAAAGGCCACTAGAGGACCGACGATCGCCATTGAGAAGACATTGGCTCCCAGCGTCGTGAGTCCACCATGAGCCAGTAAAATTGCCTGGAAGACTAACACCAGACTCCCCAGGACCGTCATCGTCAGGGGACCAAACAGGATGGTTCCCAGTCCAGTCCCAGTGGGATGGGAGCAACTTCCCGTTACAGAAGGAATTTTGAGGGCCGATAGCACAAAGGTAAACGCCCCTGCCAGAGCCAGGAGAAGCTTGAGTTCTGGCTTCTTCCGGGTCAGGCGGGTTAGCGATCGGAGTCCCATCAGAAAAAACGGGAGGGATACCACCCACCAACAAATGGCCCATTGAACGGGCAAAAATCCTTCTGCAATGTGCATGGCATAAGCCGGATGGGCCGAACCAAGCACCAAATAACTACTCAGACCAGCCATAAGGGTCAGGCTGATCCACTTGCGCGATCGGGTCTTCATTCTGTACCTCGCAGATAAGACGATGGGCTGCACGACTGGCAGGTATTCTGACTTGGGAGGGCGATCGTCCCGAAGCAACAACTGCTAACCGCAATTGCCTACCCGATCACCGATCGCCCTCCTTCACAGTTGCGGGACAGCGGTAGAATTGCACTACCCTTTCCCTGCATCGTCTGATAGGGGTGTCCCATCAGAAGTCAGTCGTGGACTCAGCATACCTGATTGTGGAAACCCTGATGAATCTTTCCCCAAATGTTCTGGCGAATGGTTCCCATCAGCGGCGACAGATTATCGGCGACAGATTATCGACGACAGATTATCTTTGTATCACTACCAAAAGCTTGATTTCGTCCGCCACACCAGTTTTTTAGGCAGCGGTAACTGCTCACCCAGTATAAGGCGGTACTTGAAGGCTGGGAAGGGAGGGAAGATGTCACAGAGCTTAATTCAATCTTTAGAAAAGAAAAGGTAGTGCCACCTCACCCTAGCATACGGGTGTCTGATGACTTGCTGGCTTCTTTCAGAATGGGTTGCAAGTATTGAGGTGAATAGTACATGAACGGCTTTACTGAGGATTGTGTTCATTTTTCTGCCAGGATGGCGATTCCCCTATCTTCTGCTGTCCCTCTGGCGCAAACAAATCCAACAGGATTGGATATCGCTTTCTTAGGGTTTCTGGGTCCCACGGTTGTCAATTTGCTGGGTGCGATCGCAATCCTCGTCCTGGGTTGGCTCATCGCCGGATTGGTCTCAAGCGGAGTGCGAACGCTGCTAAAAAATACCAATCTGGATAATCGTTTGGCCGGGATGGTGGCAGGATCGACGGGTAATCTGAGCGCTACGATTGAAACCTGGGTATCAGCAGCGATTTTCTGGGTCCTGATGATTCTGGCGATTGTGGCAGCGCTCAATGCTCTCAATCTGACGGTTGTTTCCCAGCCCCTGACCAATTTCCTGAATCAAATTTTTGCATTTCTGCCAAAGTTAGGGTCCGCTGCGATCCTGACTGCGGTGGCCTGGTTAGTGGCAACGATCGCCAAGGCTCTGGTCACTCGAA
>JANRKG010000404.1:0-12129 GCA_033763635.1 Leptolyngbyaceae cyanobacterium bins.59 | reverse complement strand
CCGTCGCCAGATGCTAGGGCTGATGACCGGAGCCACCGGAGCGATGCTCCTTCATGCCTGTCAACCGCCCACCCGTTCCCCCTCCGTTCAATCTCCTGGCACAAGTCGTCCCTCGAAAACGGCGACGATGGGCCTGGTCGTCTGGACGGGGAATGCTCCTCTGTATGTGGCCCGATCGCAGGGTTTGTTTGAAAAGTTGGGATTGAATCTGGATATCAAAACCTTCAGCACTAATCCCGATGCAGCCGCAGCTTTCTCAACAGGGCGGATTGATGGCTGGGCCGCCGTCACGTCCGAAGCGGTGCTTCTGGCAGCACGAGGCAAAGATTTTCGGGTGGTGCTGGTTCAGGATAGCTCGGTGGGAGCCGATGGCATTCTGGCCCGCAATCGCATTACAGATTTGAAAGATTTCAAAGGTAAGCGAGTTGCCGTCGAGGAGGGAGCCGTCAGCCATTTCTTTCTCCTGCAATCGCTGGCAACGGTGGGCCTGACCGATCGCGACATTACGATCGTCAACGTGGCCCCGGATGCGGCAGCGGCGGCATACCAGGCAGGGCAGGCGGAGATCGCCGTCAGTTATTCCCCCTTTCTAGAGCAAGCAAACGCCGCTCAAAAAGATGGTCGGATCATCTTTGATTCCTCTAAAATTCCCACTGCTATTACAGACCTCTACCTGTTCGACACTCAATTTATTAACCAGAACCCAGAAGCGATCCAGGCATTTGTGGATGGCTGTTTCCAAGGCTTGGACGTGCTACAGCAGAAACCTCAAGAGGCCAATCCGATCGCAGCGAAGGAATTGGGCGTTTCTCCAGAAGAGTTGCAAACTAACCTGAAGGGCTTGAAGTTGCCCGATCGGACGACGAATTTGGAGATGTTGAACAATCCCCAAAGTGAGTTGCATTTACTAAAATCGATGGATGCGATGGCTCAATTCTTACTGGATCAGAAGAAGATTACGAAACGGCCCGACCTCAGCCAACTCCTGGAACCCCGGTTTGTTCTGGCTGCAAAGTAGAATTGAAAAGCGATTTTCTTTACTTCAAGCTTTTCCAATATGGCCCCTTCTGCTGACTCCACCCCAGATCCCGTTGATGGGAATGAGGCGATGGATCTTGAATCTCCAGTGCCCGAAAATGTCGTGATCGAAATTCGGGATATGGAAATTGATGACCTTGCCCCGATTTACCATTTGGGCGAGGAATTATTCACCAGCGATCTCTATCCCTACCTGTACCGAACTTGGGATGAATGGGAAGTCATCGGGCTGTACAACACGGACCCAGAATATTGTTTGGTGGCAGAGGCGGAGGGGCAACTTGCAGGATTTGTCCTGGGTACGATCATCAGTAAAGCCTCCTGGACTTACGGCTACATTATCTGGCTGGGGGTCGCGACCCGGTTTCAGCGGCGAGGGGTGGCCGATCGCCTGGTAGACAAGATTGTAGAACGCATGATTGAAGAGGGTGCCCGCTTCATGCTGGTGGATACAGACCCGACCAATATCGGTGCGGTTAAGTTCTTCACGCGCAAAGGGTTTGGGAATACCCGCAAACATATTTTTCTGTCCATGAATTTAAGTAAGCACGAACACTATGGGCGACTCATCGCCTATGAACGGGATAAGGCAGAACGGGCGGGAAAGCGACGGTATCGACGGCGCACAACGACGAAACCGTAGAAGATCGGGGTAATGGGTAATGGGTGATGGGTGATGCAATTCTTTTTGGGGTGCGCGGTTTGGGCTTATAAGGGATGGTTAGGGGATTTCTATCCGGCGGGAAGTCAATCGGCGGATTTTTTGCAGCTTTATAGTCAGCGGTTAACGACCGTTGAGGGAAACACGACGTTCTATGTCACTCCCGATCGCCCCACGCTGGCCCGTTGGCGGGAGCAAGTGACACCGGGGTTTCAGTTTTGCCTGAAATTACCCCGATCGGTGAGCCATCAAGGAGCGTTGCGATCGACCCTCCCCGATGCCCTGGCTTTTCTGGAGCAGATGCAAGACCTGGGGGATCATCTGGGACCGATGTTTTTGCAACTCCCTCCCGGTTACAGTCCTGATCAGTGGGAAGATTTGGGGACGTTTCTAAAGGCATGGCCCCGATCGCAAGCACTCGCCCTGGAAGTGCGCCATCCCGATTGGTTTCAAGTCCCTGCCTCCCACCGTTTACAAACCCTTTTAGAAGATTTGGGTGTAGGTCGGGTGCTGCTGGATTCCCGCCCCATTTACGATTGTCCCGACGATCCTCAACTCCACTCAGAACGTCGCAAACCTCAGTTACCGCTGCATCCAACGGTAACGGCTCCCTTTGCCCTGGTACGCTATATCAGCCATCCCACGGCTCAATTCAATGATGTCTACTTTCAAGAATGGGTGGGAATTGTGCAGGGCTGGTTACAGCAAGGAATTCACGTGTACTTCTTCGTTCACTGTCCTCTGGAAAAACGATCGCCGGACAACGCCCGCTCCTTTCAACACTGGCTCGAAGCGGCATCGGTTCCAGTGCCCCCGTTACCTTGGGAGCATCTCGGTGGTGAACAACAACTGAGTTTGTTTTGAAATCATAATTTCTCTGGGCGATCGGGCAGAAGACAGGGCAACGCTACAATGGGAAAGCGATTTATATGCCATGTCATGTTACCTAGAGAAGACCTGCTCAAAGGGGTTGAAAATCGGGAAAGTGTTGCCCGAATCATTGATCAGGCCGACCAGGCAATTAAAACCTGGGAAGTGGTACTGACAGATTTTTTATCACCACCTGAAATCATTGAAACCCAGCAGTCTTTCCAACGGTTAACGGATGTGCAACTCCTACCCTGGGGAGGCTACCCCCAGGCAGAACGCCAACGCTTGGCGATCGCCCGCTCGGAAATTCCCCTGGATCTCTCCCAGGTAGCACTCACGGCCCTGGATATTCAAGGTAATTTTTTGTTTGATCCCGCCAGCCACCGAGATTTTTTGGGGGCCATCTTAGGAACGGGAATTGTCCGCGATAAGGTGGGCGACATTGTGGTGATGGGAGAACGGGGGGCCCAGGCGATCGTCGTTCCTGACCTGGCAGAATTTCTAGAGTTGCAGTTAACCCAGGTGCGATCGGTTCCTGTGAAAACCCAGCGCATTGAGTTGAGCGAACTCAAAATTCGGGAACCTAAAAAGAAAGAATTGACCACAGTAGAAGCTTCCTTGCGTCTTGATGCAGTCGCTTCTGCGGGGTTTGGTATGTCGCGCAGCAAAATGGCTGACTTGATTACAGCCGGAGATGTGCGGGTGAATTGGAAGGAAATTACTCAATCCAGTTATCAAATCAAAACTGGGGATTTGATCGCAATTCGCGGAAAAGGGCGAGTCGAGGTTGGCGAGGTTGCCATCACGAAAAAAGATCGTTACCGAGTTCAACTAACCCGCTTTATTTAAGAAAAGTAGCTTTATCTGCAAAAAGCAATCGTGACTCAAGAAGTTATCCTGGCAGAAACATTTTGTGAAAATCTTTTATGGAAGATCGTGATTTTCCTCACTGACATTCACCACGATTTAGTATTATGGTGACCTCGGAACGTTGAGTCACTAAATTATTAATCCTTTCATATAATCCAAAACTGTTCATCCAAAACTGTTAATCCAAAACTATAAAGTTTGAGCAAAAAAAAGAAGCTTGAGTCGATTGTTCTAACAAGCGTGGGTAGTCAGAATAAAGACAGTTTTTAAGAGTTCCATAGCAGTCAAATAATTACTTTAACAGAATCACAAAAGTCCTAATCTCATCCAACCAGGAATGCGAGACAGATGGCGATTCATCATAAATCAATCTCTATTGTTCTGCTTAAGTTCTTCTTAATCTGTTTTTCGGGAGTCTTCTTTCCAATCAAAACTCACGCCTGTGATCAATCATTTCATTCTGCTTCTGATACTAAAAATTGTCTTTTTCATAAAAGTTCTATTACACAATTCAAAGACTTATTCACCCCTGAAAATTCTTACAAAGATTTTCAGGATTTATGGAAAAACATTCACAACGCTCCTTCCTTTCTGCTCATCATAATTTTATGTTTATCTAATGTTTTCCTGGCAGGAATCGTGATAACTCGATCGCGCAGATGGTCTGTACAACAAGCGATCTACCCTCCGCAACCATTAGATCCCCGTCAGGCAGAACCCGATCAGACCCTTAAGCAAGCCCTTCTCAACAGTCAGGCTAAAAACCAGGCCCTTCTCCATGCTTTACCCGACCTGATCATGCAGATCAGTGAACAGGGCATTTATTTAGATGTCACCCAAGCCAAAGAATTTAGAACCCTGTTTACCCCTGACATCATTGGCAAAAATATCCAGGACGTTCTACCGCCGGATCTGGCACAACAGCGTTTACAGTTGATCCAGCAAGCCATTCAAACGAAACAATCTCAAACTTTTGAGTACGATATCACCATTGATAATAGTGTTTATCATCAGGAATGCCGCATTGTTGCCAGTGGTGAGGCAGAAGCTGTGGTGATTGTTCGAGACATCACACAGCAAAAGCAGGTGCAACGAGCGCTGCAAGACAGTGAAGAACGCTATGCGTTAGCTGCTCAGGGATCAAATGATGGGCTGTGGGATTGGAATTTACAAGACAACACCATTTATTTTTCTTCCCGATGGAAATGCATGATTGGATTGAAGGATCACGAGATCGGGAATCACCCTGATGAGTGGTTGAAGCGTATTCACCCAGAAGATCTGCCATCTTTTCAAAACCGATTGCAACTTTATCTGGAAGGAGGCAGCCCTCACTTTGAACATAAACATCGGCTCCTCCATAAAAGTGACACCTACCGCTGGGTGTTTTGTCGGGGATTAGCGATTCGAGATGAAACGGGAAAGGCTTACCGCATTGCCGGATCTCAAACTGATATCACTGAGCAAAAGCTTATTGAACAGCAACTTCTTCATGATGCGTTGTACGACACCCTCACAGAATTACCAAATCGCGCCTTATTTAAGGACCGACTGGGGCAAGTCATCGGGCGATCGAAACGCCAAGCCGATGCTTTGTTTGCCGTCCTGCTGCTGGATCTCGATCGCTTCAAGGTCATTAACGATAGTCTGGGCCATTTGATAGGGGATCAACTCTTGGTTGCGGTTGCAACCCGATTGAAGCACCAATTTACGACAGCAAACACGATCGCCCGTTTGGGAGGAGATGAATTTGCCATCTTACTGGACGATCTCACCTCACTCCACGAAGCGACGACCCTGGCAACCCAGATCCTGCAAGAACTGGGCCATCCATTAAACTTAAGAGGCCATGAAGTTTTTATCACCGCCAGTATTGGGATCGCCTTGAGTTCAATGGGCTACAACCGCCCTGACGAAGTGTTGCGGGATGCCGATACAGCCATGTATCGGGCAAAAGCACTTGGAAAAAATTGTTGCCAAATCTTCGATCGCTCAATGCATATTCGAGCAATCACGTTGCTCCATCTGGAAAGTGACCTGCGATGGGCGATCGATCGTCAAGAGTTCTGTCTCTACTATCAGCCCATTATTTCCCTTCAGAACGGAACTTTACAAGGGTTTGAGGCATTGCTACGGTGGCAACACCCTCACTGCGGGATCGTGGCTCCTGACCAATTTATCTCTTTGGCAGAGGAAACAGGACTCATTATTCCAATGGGGATCTGGGTTTTAAAAGAAGCCTGTCGGCAAATGCAACGATGGCACGAGCAGTTTGATGGCCCCTCATCCCTGATCATGAGCGTCAATTTATCAGGGAAACAAATTCTGCAACCCAACTTTATTGAAACAGTACAGGAGATCTTGCACGAAACAGATTTACCTGGGAGATCCCTGAAGCTGGAAATTACGGAAAGTGTAGTTCTTGAAAATGCAGAACTGGCAAACTACCGCTTGATGCAGCTACGTGCTCTGGGGGTTCGCACCGCCCTGGATGACTTTGGCACAGGTTTTTCTTCCCTCAGTTATCTGTATCGTCTCCCGATCGACACCTTGAAGATCGATCGCTCTTTTGTGAATAGCGTGGATAACGATAGTCGCAAACTCGAATTAGTCAAAACAATTATTACCCTGGCGGATAATTTGGGAATGGATGTCATTGCAGAAGGGGTCGAAACCCCCCGACAGTTGAACCAACTGCGGTCCCTCAATTGTGGACTCGCCCAGGGATACCTCTTCTCCCGACCTGTGACACGGGAAATCGCAGAGGCCTTTTTATTTCAAAAAATTCAGAATCCTGCCCATCCCCCGACTTGGTTTTCGACTCATTACAATGAAGACAATTGTGTGCATGAAAAATCTCCATGATCCCAACCGTCATTGAAACTTCAGGCCGTGGTGAACGGGCCTTTGATATCTACTCCCGCCTCCTGCGGGAACGCATTGTTTTTCTAGGGCAGGCGATCGATGCAGAAGTCGCAAATTTGATCGTGGCGCAACTGCTCTTTCTGGAAGCGGAAGATCCGGAGAAGGATATTTACCTCTATATCAATTCTCCAGGGGGGTCTGTCACTGCTGGAATGGGCATCTTTGACACCATTAACCATATTCGCCCCGATGTTTGCACAATTTGTATTGGTCTGGCGGCCAGTATGGGGGCTTTCCTGTTAGCAGCCGGAGAAAAGGGGAAACGTCTGAGCCTTCCCAATGCCCGAATCATGATCCACCAACCTCTAGGCGGGGCGCAAGGGCAAGCCACCGACATCGAAATTCAGGCTAAGGAAATTCTTTACCATAAGAAACGCTTGAATGAGATTTTGGCAGCGAACACAGGGCAATCACTGGAACGGATTCAGCAAGATACGGAGCGGGATTTCTTCATGTCTTCCGGGGAAGCAGTGGACTATGGCCTGGTCGATCGGGTGTACGATCGTCGCCCCTCTGCCAGCCAACCCCTCGTTCCTGTCGGTTAGACGATTCTGTTTTACTAGATATTCCTGGGGGGCGCAGTGCTGTGCCCCTCATTTGCTCTAAGGGGATTTCCAGAAAACAACTTCCCTGCTGGTTTCGGCTGCGCTCAACCAGCGTGTGTGCCCTGAGCGTAGTCGTAGGGCAAATTGGTAAACGCTTTTCAAGAAATCGCCTTAAGGCCCAAAGAGGGCCATCCAGAGGGGAAGGGTGAGCAATAAGCCCAGGGAACCCAGTCCTAAAGCGGTTACGGTCAACTCTTGATCGAGATGATAAGCCTCTGAGATCACCAGGGTTGCAAAGGCGGGCGGCATTCCCACCTGAAGGACGATCGCCAATCGGGGCAATCCTGTAAAGCCCAAGAGGGAAAGCACGATGCCGATCAGCAGGGGCACAGCAATCATTTTGATCCCCACCCCCAGACAGGCGCGGCGCAGACTATACCAGGAAGAGAGTTGGCTTAATCGCATGCCAATCAGGATCAGGGAAAGCGTGACCATGAGCCAGCCGATTGTTTTGAGGCTGTTTTCAATGGCAATTGGCAGTGGAATATCCTTGGTAAGGAGGCTGATCCCAAAACTCCAGAGGGCCGGGTTTTTGATCAGGGCATCGGCTAGCCATCCCGTTTTCTGATTCATTTCGCTACACCGAGCGCCGATCGCCACTCCCAGACTGTACGATCCCAGCATGGTGCCCAGGATATCGTAAAACAGGGACCACCCAAAGTAGGAGGTTCCCACCAGACTGAGGGCGATCGGGTAGCCCAGGTAGCCTGTATTGCCTAACATAGAAGCCAACAAAAAGCTGCCCTGGGTCTGACGATTCCAGTTGGGCTTCAAGCACAGCCAGCCGAACCCTGCCCCCAACAAGATAGCGGCCCAGGCCACGACAGGCGCAACCCAGACTGCAAGGGAAAGGTTGGCGTGACGGAGAAAGGCCAGAATGCTCAAGGGTACGCCGATCCAAAAAAGAAATTGCCCCAGCCCATTGGGGGCATTTTGTGGCAAGCATCGGCCTAAAATAATTCCAATGACTACCCACCCAAGCAGGGTAAAGTAGAGTTTTAAGAGGTTGTATTCAAGCATCCGGATAGGACAGGCAACAGCAGAATTGTTCTCTGGGTCACTTCACTGGGTTTAGAGGCTCACTCTAAGATTGCTATGCTATCGGGAAGGGCAAGGGTTAAGTTTTGAAGAAACCAAATTCGCCAAATTCACCAAATTTTTCATTTAAAAAACCGCCGCGACCATCGGGTTCCTTCCCTGATGATATTCCTGAAGCGGTTCGAGAGGGGGCTGCCATCAAGCGTCCCCGCAACTCTCAGCAAATGCTGATTCTGATGGGAGTCGGGAGCTTTTTGGTACTGACCTTCCTGAGTAGCTTATTGTTTGCATTTTTGGCTCAAAGATCTTCTACTTCCACCCCATTCCAGAGTCGAACTTCTAGTGCTTTAACCCAAAGCGCCGAGGTAGCCCCCTCCAGCCCGGAATCCTCCAATTCAGTCCCCGCTCCTCAGATTACCTCCCCAGCAGGCACCCTATTGGGACATTATCCCTACCAAGAAGCCCCTGCGAACGAATTAGAACCCATTACTGCGGATGGCAGTATTCGCTTGAGACGCTCCGCTGCCCAAAAGTTTCAGGAAATGATGGCGACCGCTCAAGCGGATGGAGTCATTTTGATTCCTCTGTCAGGGTTTCGTAACCTGGCAGATCAGCAGTATCTGTTCTTCGAGGTGAAAGCCCAGCGGCGACAGAATGCCCAGACACGAGCGGAAGTCAGCGCCCCACCCGGATATAGCGAACACCATACAGGATATGCGGTAGACATTGGGGATGGGAACGCACCCTCCGCAGATGTCAACCCTAATTTTGAGAAAACAGCGGCTTTTAAGTGGCTGATGGATAATGCCGCCGCTTACAACTTTGAACTATCCTTTCCTAAGAACAACCCCCAGGGAATTGCTTACGAACCCTGGCACTGGCGCTTTGTTGGGGATCAGACAAGCCTGGAAACATTTTACAAGTCCCGTAGCACACGTCCTTAGGGGCAACCTGTTCGTATGAATCCCCTGACTCTCAACCTGATTGCGATTTCCATCTTTACGATTACCCTCACAAGTTTGGTGGGACCGTTATTTCACATCCCCCCCACAGTTCCAGCAGGAATAACAGCGATCGTCCTGGGATTCGCTACTATAGATTCTCTGGGCTGGCAAGGCCGAGGCGGGGATCTTGTCATCGACTGGCTCACTCGGGCCTTTGGGGGAAAAGATTACCAGGATCGGATTATTCATCATGAAGCGGGGCACTTTCTCGTCGCAGCCCTGTTAGAAATTCCTGTGACAGGATACACATTGAACGCCTGGGAGGCATTACGTCAGGGGCAACCCGGGTTAGGAGGAGTCACCTTTGACACCCAGGCGTTAGAAGCCGCGATGCAACCCCATCCTGGGGGAGACGATCGCCTCCCAGTACGAGTATTGCTCGATCGCTACTGCACGGTCTGGATGGCAGGGATTGCGGCTGAGACGCTGGTATATGGGGATTCCCAGGGAGGGAGCGACGATCGCCAGAAGTTTCAAAGCCTGGGTCGATCTCTGCAATGGTCTAGTGAGATAGCGCTTCAGTACGAACGCCGAGCGATCTTACAAGCCAAAACCCTTTTACAAAATCATCAGGCTACCTATGAAGCCCTGGTGGAATGCATGACCCAGCGGGCCACCGTCGAAATCTGTTACCAGGTCATTGGCCCCACTCGCCAATCGTAGAGACGCGACAGATCACACTGTCTACTCCTAAATATTCGCCAGGGAAGCCCCCAGCCATCCCAGGAAATTTTCCTCCTGAGCCGCCGTTGGCTGCTCAACCCGCACAACTTGATAAGCCGTCGCCGCAGGAGTCGCCAGGGTGACAGTCAAAGTCCGCAATTCATCTTGATGGAACAGAGTGAGGGTGACAGCCTGACCGGGGGCAAAGTCCCGTAAGCGATCGTTCAACTGGTCAGCCGCAACTCGGAACCCATTCAGGGCCAGCAGTTCATCCCCGGCATCCACTCCCGCTTTCTGGGCCGGAGATCCAATTTCCACAAATTTGATCATCTCCCGCCCCTGCTCCGTCTTCACGGTCATTCCCAAACTGGGAGGACGCTCGGAGTCACTGCCATCATCCCTCAGGATCAGGCCGAACGGTTCCAGATAGGAATTAAAGGGAAGTTCCTCTGTGCCCAGGAGATAGCGCTGGTGGAAATCGCTCAAATCAGTTTCGGCAACGGTCTCAATCACCTCCCAGAGTTGCTCTGGGGTAAATCCGGTTTCTGTGCGTCCAAACTGCTGCCACATCCGAAGCATCACGTCATCCAACGATCGCCGATTCCGATGTCGAACACGAATCAGCAAGTCCAGCAGTAGGGAGACCAGTTCCCCTTTCAGGTAGTAAGAAATTTGGGAGTTATTACTGTTGGCATCCTGACGGTAGAGCTTAATCCAGGCATCAAAACTCGATTCCGTCACAGGTTGGACTTTACGCCCCGGAATCGTTTGCAGACGAGTAATTTCCTTTCCAAGATTCGTCAGGAAGAAGCGGACATCATAGATTCCAGCCCGGAGCGGGATGAGCAAGTCATAATAGCTGGTCGTCCCCTCACTGAACCAGAGGGAAGGGGTATAGTTCTCGGCCTCGTAATCAAAGGTTTCTAGCGCTTTAGGCCGAATACGCTTCACATTCCACAGGTGGAAGAACTCATGGGCCACGAGTTGCATAAAGCGGTTGTACCGATCCCGTGCCCGAAATCCAAAGCGGGGATAATTCAGGGAACAAGCATTTTTATGTTCCAGCCCACCATTTCCCTGAAGGGATAGGTGCAGCAAGAACAGATAACGATCGTAGGGAACTCCCCCAAATAGCGCTGCCTCAACCTCAATAATCTTCTGGGTATCTGCAATCACTTGGGGGACATTCACGTTCCCCTGGCCCCAAATTGCGAATTGATGGGGTTTCCCCAGCACTTCAAACTCGTAGACCTCGTGACTCCCGATCTCAAAGGGATTGTCAACTAGGACATCAAAATCCTCTGCTTGAAAAGTATTTTTCCGTCCAGAAACAGGGGGCAGAGAGGTTGTGACTTGCCAGTGAGGATAGGGAGGCTCGATCGTCACCTGAACCGGAATTTTCTCAAACCCCGGAATAAAGAAAAACAGGGCAGCCCCATTAAAGTAACCGTGAGTGGCATCCAGATGATTGGTGCGTACCGAAAGTTCATTTGCAAAGACCTGATACTGAACGGTCAGATCAGAACTCCCGTTCGTTTCAACCTGCCAATGGTTTTTGCTGACTTTTCGAGCAACCAGAGGGCGATCGGCCTGAGCCGTCAACGCCTGAACGTGACGGGAATACTCCCGGAGCAGGTAGGAACCCGGAGTCCATACAGGCATCTTCAAGTCTAGAAGGGGAGCTTGCCAACCCTGCACCTGTAATGTCACTTGAAACAGATGCGACGCAGGATCTGACATTGCAACCCGATACTGCAAGAGGGGAGCAGGAGTTTGAGACTCCAGAAGCACCAGCGATTCCTTTCCCCAAGTTCGCTCCTTGGGGGAAAGCGCCTCCGCTAAAGTGGGCTGCTTGACCTCTGC
Source organism: Leptolyngbyaceae cyanobacterium bins.59 (assembly GCA_033763635.1). Lineage (GTDB taxonomy): Bacteria > Cyanobacteriota > Cyanobacteriia > JANRKG01. Next base: position 592 of record JANRKG010000404.1, on the reverse strand, counting down.
CTCATCCTTCATGGGTGTGTCCTCAGGTTCGTTTCGCAAGTTGGGAAAGTTGATTGAACTGGGTCAACCGGAGGACTTGCCGACTGAAATCCCGCTGGAGAATACCCTTACTTTCCAGCTTTTCCATAATTTTCGTCGTCTCATCCAGGCTGATATCAGTAACATTCGCCAGGTCTTCCAGGGGAATATTGAAAATTTCAATGCCCTGAGAGGTCTTGTGCCCGTAGTTCTCGCCCATAAACGTTAAGGTATTGGCAAGTTTAATGGCAGAGGGTAGTTTGTGTAACTGGAAGCGATAATTTGTCTGCCTCAGCCTCCGCACCATCAATTGCAGCATCCGATGGTGGAGTTGGGGATCTTTAAACAGGGTTTGCACAAACTTCTGGGCCGGAATACTCAAAAGCTTGACTGGGGAGAGGGCAATGACATCCGTCGATCGCGGGGATTCGTCCAAAACCGCCATCTCTCCAAAAAAGTCTCCCCGACTCAAAATAGCCAGGGTAACAACCTCATCCTTGGAGTGGCGACGAACTTTAACCCATCCTGCAATCACGAAGTAGACGGCATTCCCCCAGGAATCTTCCATCAAAAC
>JANRKG010000403.1:0-16651 GCA_033763635.1 Leptolyngbyaceae cyanobacterium bins.59 | reverse complement strand
AAAAAATCATAAAAAAGATCCGGATAGTAAAAGTGCCGAATAATACAACATCCCTGTGAAATCACTGCAAAGAAGTGGCAGGGATGTTGTGAAGTTACAGAATTTACCGTTGCTGAGTCAGTGTAAAAATTGCGACACTACATTTGGTACCCTAAGTACACCTGTGGTGAAATCTCATGCCATCTCTGCAAAGCTCTAAACTTGCTTCATTCAGTTCAATGCTTTTCACTCTGCTCATTTGGGTCGCTGGTCCAGTGTCTGCTTTTACAATTGATGGGTCAAGTTTGACCCTCACCTCCCAGGACATCAACAAAGCCTTCAAGATTAACTTCAATGGCAGTGTTAATGGAGGCCCGATCGACTCCCGCCTAACTTCGGAAGCGATCGTCACCTTCCTGGGATTTCAACAGATTGGAACAGGGAGCACTGCCGTTGTCGAAGCCAATTTTCAAGTTGCGTTATTTAATACGTCCGACAGTGACATTCAATCGCGGGTCTCTTCCTTTGGCTTTGATGTGGACAAAACCTTGATTGGGATTGGTAGCCGGAATAGTGTAGGGAATACCAGAACCAGTGGACTCTTTGGTCAGGATAGTTCTGGTCAGATGGCCAACCTGGGCCGGATGGATGTCTGCTTTAGTGCTGGGAATTGTTCGGGAGGCAGTAACGGAGGAGTTACAAATTTTGCCTCTACCAATCAACGCTTTACTTATGAACAAGGAGAGTTTTCCCCCACACTCTCATTTCGTAGTGTATTAACTGCTACCACGTCTATCACAATCCAGGACGTTGGAGTGCGCTACCAGAGTATCAATGGAGACCAATATCGAGATGCGAGTGGGACAGGGGTTGCCACCGGAGGAAGTGCCTATTGGACGGAAATTCCCGAAGGATATCTGTTTTAGGAAAAGGCAGAGGGCAGAAGGAAATAGGGTGCAATGCTTCTCGATTTAGTCAACTCCATCAGTACGGGAGTTGAGCGAAGCCGAACCTTACGGGTTTTTAACCCAAAATTATTGAAGCAGGGTGAGTAGAAAATCCTACTCACCCTTTCTGGTTTCGATTGGATTTTGAACTGGTTACTTTGCGTCGGCTTGCCCTGGTGCTTTGGGCTTGTAGGTAGACGTAACATACAGTTCCTTGAGTTGTTTGCCATCTACCCCAGAGGGAGCATTGGTCAGCAGACAGCGGGCCTGTTGGGTCTTGGGGAAGGCGATCGCATCCCGAATCGACTCCTCTCCAGCCAGCAACATTACCAGACGATCGAGACCATAGGCAATTCCACCGTGAGGCGGAGTCCCGTACTCGAATGCCTCCAAAAGGAACCCGAACTTGTCGTAGGCTTCCTCTGTTGAGAGGCCGATTGTCTCAAACACCTGGGCTTGGAGGTCGGGTTGGTAAATCCGCAGACTGCCCCCCCCAATTTCAAACCCGTTGTACACCAGGTCGTATGCCTGGGCACGAGCCGTTTTCAAGTCAGCGCGATCGTCTGGGTGAGGAGCTGTAAACGGATGATGCAGGGCTTCCAGACGCTTTTCATCCGGGTTCCACTCAAACATCGGGAAATCCACGACCCACAACAGATTGTTTTTATCTGGAGGAATCAGGTTTAATTCCCGTGCGACGGACTGCCGCAGACGATCCAACGTTTTGTTCACGATATCCCCTGGACCTGCACCAAACAGTAAGAGATGGCCTGGTTGCGATCCCGTGCGGGTCAGTAGTTCCTGGGTTTGCTCGGAGGTGAGATTGTCCTTAATAGCTCCGATCGTATCGATCTCCCCATTCTCGCGAACGCGAATGTAGGCCAGTCCTTTCGCCCCGGCATCGGTGGCAATGTTGAATAGGTCTCCTCCTGGCTTGATCCGCACGTTGGAGATCGCGTCATTTCCACCTGGAATGGGCAGGATTTTGACGATCCCACCAGAAGCAATGGCCCCGGAAAATACTTTAAATCCAGAGTCCTTCATCAGGTCTGAAACGTCCACAAGTTCCAGACCATAACGGGTATCGGGCTTGTCGCACCCGTAGCGGTCCATCGCTTCCTGGTAGGTCAACCGGGGGAAGGGACGGGGTAGCTCGATTCCCTGTACGGTTTGGAAGATGTGGCACACCAGATCTTCGTTTAGTTGCAGAATCTCCTCCTGACTCATGAAGCTCATCTCCATGTCCAGTTGGGTGAATTCAGGTTGGCGATCGGCTCGCAGGTCTTCATCTCGGAAGCACCGGGCAATCTGGTAGTAGCGATCGAAGCCCGATACCATCAGCAATTGCTTGAACAGTTGGGGAGATTGGGGCAGGGCGAACCACTCACCGGGGTTGGCGCGACTGGGGACGAGGTAATCCCGCGCCCCTTCTGGGGTCGATCGCGTCAGAATCGGGGTCTCGACTTCCATAAATCCCTGAGCATCTTCCAGGTAACGCCGAATGGCTTTCACGACCTGATGACGCAATTGCAGGTTGCGGCTCATCCGCTCCCGGCGCAGGTCCAGGTAGCGATATTTCAGCCGTAACTCTTCCCGCACAGGGTCCGCCTCTGCCGCAGACACCTGGAAGGGCAGTTGCTTTCGAACTGCATTCAGTAGCTCAATCTCATCGGCATAAATTTCAATTTCTCCGGTTGCCAGACGGGGGTTCAGGGAGTCATCCGGGCGACGGGTAACACGGCCCGTAATTTTGACCACATATTCATTACGCAGATCCCCCGCCTGTTGGTAGGACTCAGGGGTCCGCTCTGGATCACTCACAATCTGGACAACACCGCTTCGATCGCGTAGATCGAGAAAAATCACCCCCCCGTGATCCCGACGACGATCGACCCACCCAAATAGGGTGACTGTCTTGCCAATATGTTCAGATCGGACGTGACCACAGTAATGAGTTCGCATAGGTGCAGAATTCAGCAGGATACAAAACGCAATACTCAATTGTAAGGGTGGATGTCCTCCATCGTTCAAAGATTGATGGGAATCATCCACCCTAAACAATTATTTTTAACAGAGCGTTAACAGTCAGGAGCAAGAGACAACCCAAAAGGGTTGTTATTTTTGTTCGGCAATCTTGACATTGGTCGCCAAACCAAGCATCTTTAAGAACCGGATGATAGTCCAGGTGAGATCAAACTCCCACCACCGCAACCCATGACGGGCCGAGTATTGGTAGGCATGGTGGTTGTTGTGCCAGCCTTCTCCAAACGCGAGAAGCGCGACCCACCAGCAATTGGTAGAACGATCGCCGGATTCGTGGGAACGGTAGCCGAACAGGTGGGTTGCACTATTCACAAACCAGGTAACGTGATAGACCAGCACGAGACGAGCAAAAATTCCCCAGAATACAAAGGGCCACCCGCCTAAGAAATAAAACAGGACCGCCAGGGCAAACTGAACACCCAAAAAATAATTTTCTAAAAATAGATAAACTGGGTCGTTCCCAATATCCTTGGTAAAGCGCCCTAACTCTTGTTTGGCAGGAACATCGTGGAACATCCAGGCCATGTGGCTCCACCAGAACCCCCGCCCCGAATTATGATGATCATTATCTTGGTCAGAATATAAGTGGTGATGGCGGTGTAACCCGATCCATTCGATTGGCCCACCCTGACACGCCAGACTGCCACAGAACACCAAAAAATATTCCAACCACTTCGGAACCTGAAAACTACGATGGGAAACCAGGCGATGTAACCCTAGCGTTACCCCTAAACAGCCCGTTACCCAGTACATGAACAAACATAAACCAACCGCACGCCAGCTAAAGAATTGTGGAAACAGGGCTACCACCGCGCCGATGTGTACGCCAGCCATGAACAGAATGACTGGCCAGTTGAGAGGGAGTTTGTCAGAAGTCGCAATAGTCATTCAAAAGCCTTATAAAACGGAAAATGAGTGGTCGTAACGAATTGTTGTCCCCAGAAATTTTGTATGATCCATCACCTAAAGTGCTGGTTTGCAGCTTTACATGACGTTTTGCATCGCAATCCCTGAGTTGGACATTTTGCTTTGCAATGTGCGCTAGCATGATTCATGCACAACATCAGCGACAAACGCTCATCCTGTATCATAGATCACACTGGCACAGGCAACTGATACAGACAACTGGTGTAGCTCATGCTGGTATGAGTTATCCAGTGTGAATTATCCAGTATGAATTATCCAGTATGAATTATCCAGCTTTAGTGATTCGGTAGAAGTTACCCCGACAGGTTAAGCGAAACATGGGTTAAGCAGAACATGGTTATGCATAACAGCCTTGAAGGATAGCTTTACAGAACAACCTTACAGAACAACCATACGGAATATCTCGCTACTAGGGTATATCGCTACCAAGAGGGAAGCGACATATTAAAAAGCAACACACGAAGCAACACACGAAGCAACATACGAAGCAACATACGGATGATCAGCTTACAGCTTAAAGAGGCAGAACACGCACTACTTCCGATTTTTTCTGGAATTGACACTCTGGTCAAGAAAAATCTCAGGCGAGTGCTAACGGCTTTGAAAAATAATCGAGTCGGACCTCACCATTTCTCAGGGGTTACTGGTTATGGTCACGATGATTTGGGTCGTCAAGTGCTCGACCAAGTCTTTGCTGAGGTGATGGGGGCTGAGGCAGCAGCGGTGCGGGTTCAGTTTGTCTCTGGCACCCATGCCATTACCTGTGCCCTTTTTGGCACCCTCCGTCCGGGAGATGAAATGTTGGCAGTGGCGGGATCTCCCTACGATACGTTAGAGGAAGTGATTGGTTTGCGTGGTCATAACCAAGGCTCCCTTAAAGATTTTGGCATTTTTTACCGCGAACTTGCCTTAACTTCAGGAGGAACGATCGATTGGATAGCCCTTGCGAATGCAGTCACCGATCGCACCCGTTTGGTTCTGATTCAACGATCGTGCGGGTATTCCTGGCGATCAAGCCTCAGTCTCGACGAGATTGAGAAGATTGTCCATCTTGTCAAGCAACAAAACCCGGCAACGGTTTGCTTTGTAGACAACTGCTACGGTGAGTTTGTTGAGGACCGGGAACCCACACACGTTGGAGCCGACCTAATTGCCGGATCTCTCATTAAGAATCCAGGAGGGACAATCGTCACGGCTGGCGGATACGTGGCAGGACGAGCGGACCTGGTAGAGGCCGCCACCTGTCGATTGACGGCCCCCGGCATTGGAAGTTCCGGCGGGGCCACCTTCGATCAAAATCGTCTGTTATTTCAGGGCTTGTTTCTGGCTCCCCAGATGGTAGGGGAAGCGATGAAAGGCAACCACCTTACAGCCCAGGTGTTCCACCAACTAGGCTATCCCGTTAACCCCTTGCCTGCTGCGCCCCGTCGAGATGTCATTCAGGCCGTTAAGCTTGGCTCCCCTGAGAAACTCATTGCATTCTGTCGGGCGATTCAGTCCTGCTCCCCGATCGGCTCTTATCTGGACCCTGTTCCTGCTGAAATGCCGGGATATGAGAGCCAACTGGTGATGGCAGGAGGCACCTTTATTGATGGCAGCACCTCAGAATTTTCCGCCGATGGTCCCCTGCGGAAACCCTATGTGATCTTCTGCCAGGGGGGAACGCACTGGACCCATATAGCCATTGCCCTGGAGTTGGCGATCGAGGCAGTGGGGCCAGCTTAAGAGAGGAAATTTTCTTCCCTGTTGATTCCTTTGTTTGTCTAGGAACTAATTTTTTGAGCTTGCTGTTAGAAGCACCACTGCATACGCTGCAATGCCCTCTTCTCGGCCCACTGCATCTAATTTCTCGTTCGTCGTCGCCTTCACTCCCACCTGATCCGGTTGGAGACTCAGTACCTCCGCCAACCGATCGCGCATCGCCGGAATATGGGGCTTTAACTTGGGCCGTTCTGCCACAATGACCGAATCAATGTTGCTGATCTGCCAACCCCGATCGCGTACCAACTGATGCACCTTATCCAGTAGCACCAGGCTATCCGCTCCGGCCCACTGGGGATCAGTAGGGGGAAAATAGTGCCCAATATCTCCCAGACTGAGGGCACCCAGCATCGCATCCATAATCGCGTGGGTCAATACATCCGCATCACTATGGCCCAGGAGTCCCAGTTCATGGGGGATCTTAATCCCTCCTAAAATCAGCGATCGTTCTGGAACCAAGCGGTGAATGTCGTAGCCGTTACCGATGCGAATGGTCATAATTTCGGGTGCGGTGTTTGATTAGGGAATGGGTGATGGGTAACTGTCCATCACCCACCACCAATCTTCTAAAGATTATCAATCAAATGCTGCACCCAATCGATCAAAGAAGGATTGCTCGTTCTTTCTGCGATGTCGTGCGCCTGCCGATAAAGGCTTCTGGCCCAGTCTGGATGGCCCAAATCAGCCCAGATGCTACCGATGTTTGAGAGAATATTAACTTCTCCAGATAGGTCTTGCAGATCGCGGCGGATCAGCAGGGACTGGTTGTAGTGTTCGAGGGCAAGTTTGGGTTGTTTGAGTTTTTGGTAAGCCGCTGCCATGTTGGACAGGGTAACGGCTTCTCCCGGTCGATCGCCCGTTGATTGTTGTTGCAGAAGCACTTGATGGTAGTACAGGAGGGCCAGATTAGGCTGACCGAGTTTGTTGTGTAAGACGGCCATATTGTTGAGCGTGACCGCTTCGCCAACACAATCTTCCAGGTCTTGCCGAATCAAGAGGGCATGGCGATAGAATTTCAAGGCTTGATTCAGCAGATTTAAGTCACTATAAACGGAGCCAATATTGTTGAGGGTCGAGGCTTCCCCTAAGCGTCGCTTTACCGATTCCTTGGGGGTTGCCGCACTCTCCCGGTAAATGGCAAGAGACTGATTGAAATGCTTGAGTGCCTCATCGGGCTGCTTGCATGCGCTATAGGCGAATCCCAGGTTATTGAGGGTGATGGCTTGCCCCAGCCGATCGCCCGTTGCTTGACGGACGACCAGAATTTGGTGATGAATCAGAAGTGCCCGTCGAGGCTGCCCCATCTTGGCATAGAGCAAGGCGAGGTTACTGAGGGTCGCGGCTTCACGGGTATGGTTCTTCAGGGTCCGGAACTGCTCGATCGCCTGTTCGTAGCAAGTCAATGCTTTTTGAGTTTCCCCTAACCGGGAGTGGGCCAGCCCCACATCACTGCAAGCGATTGCCTCGCGGGCCGTATCCCCTATCCGATGGGCTTCCCACAAGTTACGTTCTGACAACACCAAATATTCCCGGAGTCTTCCCTGGCGATAAAGAGCCACCGCTTCGGTTCTAATCTGATCCCATGAATGGCTTTGATTCGAGTCCCGTTCCATCATCCCCTTACCCTCTCTGCTTATTTCAGAATGCCCTGAGAAGGGGACAGAGGAACAGGGGAAGGAGGTAGGAATGTAGAGAGGGGAAAAAAAGATGAGGGCATAAGGAGATGAGGGAAAAACACAAGTCAAAAAAGTTTGTTTCCCCTCACCTCCTTATCCCCTCACCCTCTTATTCTTCATCCCCAACCTTCGGTTCCTGCGATGGGGCAACGGGGGGAGCCACTGTCACCGTCTTAGGAGATTCGATCGGTTTAGCAGCTTCAATTTTTCGAGGTTCTGGAGGTGCGGGTGGGAGGCTCACGGGAACGCCCAATTGCTCTTTCGCGTGGTTGATGCTGGAGATCAGGCTGTTTTTACCAACTTCCAAAAGCGATTTTCCAGTGTTGGGAACAAGTTGTTCACCCTGGCTATCCAGGCCATTCACCCATGCGCGGACTGCATACCCCAACTGAAAAGCGGTATTCCAGAACCAGTCAAAAGCCACCAGAACCAGGCAGACTAGAAGCCACAGGAGGGTAGCAGTTTCCTTGAGAATACTACTGGTGAGGGAAAGGGTTTTGCTATAGGTATCTGTGGTTTCGGCAGCAGTTAAAAGTTGCCATAACTTGGCAAATTGGGCTTGAATACGATCCATCAACGACTCCTCAGTTATCTAAAAATTAAGGCAACAAAGGTTAAATCTGGTAAAACCCTATCACTACTTAGTAAACCTACCCGATCGCGATTGAAATCTTAATTGTGTCGGATAAGAGATCCGTACCCTCAATTGCCCTTGAACAAATGCCAGAATGGGGAAGCAAACTCCCGTTATTCCCCCTGTTCTTGCCCTAATGCCTACCCGTGAAGAAATTCTCCAAACCTTTGACCCTAATGCGATCGGCCTGGACAATGGCAATTTGTTAGGATTTCCCTTCGACTACGACTCTGCCAATTTGATTGTGTTTGGGGTGCCCTGGGAAGTCACGGTTTCTTACAATCCAGGAACGGCAGCAGGGCCGCAACGAGTGTTAGAGGCTTCGCGCCAACTGGATATCTTTGACTTTGACAATCCCGACGGATGGAAGCAGGGAATTTTTATGGCAGAAATTCCCCAGTTTGTGGCAGACAAGAGCCGATCGCTCCGTCAGCAAGCGGTACGGATTATTGAACATCTGGAGCAGGGCAAAGCCGTTGAAGATGACCCGGATCTGGTGCAGTTGCAAGCCCGCATTAACCAGGAATGTGGAACCCTCAACCAATGGCTGTGGAATCAGGCCCGTATTGCTTTAGGGAAAGGAAAGCAGGTGGCAGCGATCGGTGGCGATCACAGTGTTCCGCTGGGATTGATGCAGGCGCTTGCCCAGCGATACCCCACCTTTGGCGTACTGCACATTGATGCCCATGCAGACCTACGGAAAGCCTACGAAGGGTTTCAGTTCTCCCATGCTTCGATCATGTTCAATGCTCTGCAAATTCCCCAACTCTCGAAACTGGTGCAGGTGGGAATTCGGGATCTCTGTCAGGATGAGGTCAATTTGATCCAACAATCCAACGGGCGGGTTTCTGCCTACTACGATCCCCTACTGAAGCAGAAACTCTATGCAGGCATGACCTGGCTGGATCTGTGTCAGAAAATGGTAGCGGAACTGCCTCCCCAGGTTTACATCAGCTTTGACATAGACGGGTTGGACCCAAAACTTTGCCCCAATACCGGAACGCCTGTTCCGGGAGGGCTGGAGTTAGAACAGGTGTTTTGCCTGTTTCGGGAGGTGGTCCAAAGCGGACGGCAGATCATCGGGTTTGATGTCGTGGAAGTGGGGGATGCAGAATGGGATGGAAACGTGGCTGCGAGGGCTGTTTATAAGCTCTGTAACTTAATGGCTCTGTCGAACTTCCAGAGCGGTTAAACGCCCAAATCATCTAATTCCGAATAATCCGGTAGGGTTGTGTCGATCGCCCTGCCATTTCGCAACACTAAACGATCGTGCTGGGGACGGGATAACAACTCACTGTAGTTTCGTGCTTTAAAGATCACCAGATCGGCGGGCGCACCGACTTCCAAACGGGAGGGGTGGGGTAAGCCCATGAGTGCCGCAGGGGTTGTGGTGACAGCTTTGGGCCAATCCCCATAGGGTTGATCCAGGTGGGCGATTTTGGCGGATTGGGAGAATACTTCCAATCCATCGTGATCCCCAAATCCATGAAAGGGGTCGCGGCAGTTATCACTGGCAAGGGCAACAGGTACTCCTTTTTGTTTCAGTTCATGAACGAGCGTTACCCCTCGCCACCGGGGAGTGCGGCCTGTTTGACGGTCCTGCAAGTACAGATTGCACATGGGAAGGCTGACAATGCCAATCCCGGCTTCCTTCACCCGATCGATCGTCAAATTTGCTACTTCGGGTGACTGTACTGCCAGACTACAGGCGTGCCCACAGACAATTTGTTGGGGGAAAGAGCGCTTCAGTGCCGCTTCAGCAATGTACTGGAGGGTAATACTGGTTGGATCGTTATTCTCGTCCACATGGAAATCGAGGGGCAAGTTTCGATCGCAAGCCAAATCCATCATGCGATCGATCTGTTGGGCCACCTCTGGGTTCATCCATGCCACCCCTCCCAAAATGCCCCCGGCCTCAGCAACTAAATCTGCGACCTGTTCCCCTTCGGTTCCCATAAAGTAGTCAAGACCTGCTAAAGGGACCGCCTGGAGGGTGATGCGATCGGCCCATTCTTGCCGGAGGGTTTGAAATACTTCCCAACTCACCTCCACTCGATTCGGTAAGACATCCAAATGGGTTCTGATCGCACGGGTGCCGTGAGCGTAACTACATTTCAGAGCAAATTCCATCCGGCGATATAGATCCTCCGCTTGCCAGTAGCTCTGGGAGTCCTTCCGAGCCATCTCCAGAGCCTTCGTAAAGGTGCTATCGGGATTGGGAGTTCGATTCCAGATATGCCCCTTATCGAGATGGGTATGCAGGTCTACAAAGCAAGACCAGACTTGTTTACGGGCCAGATCTAAACAGGGTTCAGAGGAACTTTGATGGGTGGCTGGGATGATTTGGGCAATCCGTCCATTCTGAATAAGAATATCCACCAACACTAACCCCTCCCAGGTTTGGGACGCTTCCGCAGGAGGGGAAGGAATAAGGAGAGCCGCCGGAACGGAAGCGTTTTGGAGCCAGAAGGGATCAGTTTGCGGGACGGTGAGGGTCATTGGGGCGATCGTCAGAGAGGGATGAAGCTAAATCTTCTCCATTCACTTCAGCATTTCCGTATCAGGCGCTACTTCCCCCAATAGGATCGACTCTTCTCTACGTTTCTCGTTTGATGGCACTTTCATGCCAATGGCGCAGCAGCAAGTCGGAAAGAATGGTCAGACCGACAAAGATGGTAACGCCCATCAGAGTCGTGAGCAATAGAGCGGCAAACATGCGAGGAATTTGCAGATTGTAGCTAGAAATCAAGATCTGGTAGGCCAAGCCCGATTGGGCACCCCCCGTTCCAGCCACGAACTCAGCCACCACCGCACCAATGAGGGCCAACCCCCCACTAATTCGCAGTCCTCCCAAAAAATAGGGCAGGGCACTGGGCAACCGTAGATACAGCAGCGTTTGCCAACGGGAAGCCCGATACAGTTGGAACAAATCCACCAAATTGTGATCGGCACTATTCAAGCCCAGAGTCGTATTTGAGATGATGGGAAAAAAGGCCACAATCCAGGCACAGATGACCAGGGCAACAAAAGTGGTGTTGGGTTCCGGGACGATCTTGCGGACCCAGAGGATAATCAGGGGGGCGATCGCCACAATCGGTGTCGTCTGGAGAATCACCGCGTAGGGAAAAAAGCTCCGCTCAATCCAACGACTTTGGGTAAAGAGAACAGCGACTAGCACCCCTGACACCACGGCTGCAATGAAGGCGACGATCGTGATTTTGAATGTCACCAGTAACGCGGGAAACAGTTCTTGCCAATCCCTGAGGAGGGTTTGGAAAACGAGGAACGGTCCCGGCAGGATGTAGGGCGGAGTCTGGGAAATGCGTACAAACAGATCCCAGATCAGGAGAAACAGGAATCCCACGATCGCAGGAGCCAACACATCCGCTGTGAAAATTCGGCGAAGAGACTTGAGGGACAGCCCTCCTGATTTGCGCTTGGGTGAGAACGGATAACCCATATTGTTAACAAAGAAGCAAGCTAACAAAGAAAAAAGCAAAGATAGGGCAAGAGGCTGAAGGCAGAGGGCCGACGGGAAATGATCTTGCACGATCATTTTCACCTGTCCCCCTGTCCTGACTGAACGGGACTACCCTATCTCAACTTATCATCGATCGTTCTGGAAGAGTTGTCAGCCTTCTTCGTATCGTTGTAATACCTACTCTGGGCCTTCGTGACGATCTACGGGTTCACTTTGGGCTTCTCAATCATTATTAATCCGGCAATCAACGTTTTTGCAGTCAGATGTGAGTGAGTTTTGGCTTCGCTCAACTCACCCATCCCTTCGTGCTGAGCGAAGTCGCAGGATGGGATTACTCCCAGCCGAGGGGTGGTTCGATGAGGGTTTCTCCAGATTTCCCAGCCCGAACACCCGGTTTATCTACAATTTGGACTGTGGTTGCCCTGGGTCCTTGTTCTCCTATGACGGACTCAAACCGAACTCCCGTCCCGACTTCCAGACGATCAAAGTCATCATGAATGACACTGTTGCGGTGGAAATACACTTCCTCACCACTGAGGGTTTTGAGAAATCCGTAATCTGATTCTTTGAAAATGCGAACAACCAGAGCCGTTGTCTCATCTGACTGGGAGTGATCCTGGGACTTCTCATGCTCCCGTTGCCGACTGGTTAATTCTTTGATCTGACGTTCTGCTTTACTAAAGGCATCTCGAACGATCGTATCCAGTCCCCCATGCTGGTTTTGATTAGTAGGATTACCCTCCGCCACAATTTCATGGGAAGGGGGAATCGTAATATCGAGGCGGACTCGAAATGGAGAACCACTCTTGGGGCGATCGTTGATTTTTTCAACTGCAATATGGCAACTACTGATGTAATCACAGAGGCGTTCCAATTTAGCAAGTTTTTCTTGAATTAGAGTGTCAATCGCAGCACTTCTTTCAATGTCACGATAGGTGATTTCAGGTGGAACTTTCATGGTGCTTGTACCGATTGCAATAGCCTCTCATCCTAGAAAACACGGAATAAACTTACCTCTAACTGAAGAATGAAGCCAGTTACATTTATCGAATTCCCCATGCAGACCCCTGGAAGCAAGGAGGCACGGGATTAGGGTTGGCCTTAGTCAAAGGGCTAGTCGAAAGATTGCAAGGAAGTATTCAAGTGAAAAGCCAAAACGGATGGACAACTTTCGCCGTTCAGTTCACTGCTGAAGTCGTTCAATAATGAGGGAGACTCATACGGGCCTCCCTACTTTTTCCTTCATGAGACGGAATCATTAAGGCGATTTCTTGAAAAGAGGCTTAAGGGGTTGCCCTTCGAGGACGCTCAGGGCGCGGACGCTGGTTTCGGCTGCGCTCAACCATCGGGGAAGTTTTTTTCTAAAAATCTCCTAATTGACGCTATAACGTTCTTCCGCAAAGGGTTCCCCCCGATGGTGGTATCCATTGCGTTCCCAGAAGCCCAATTCCATGCGATCAAGGAATTCCAGACCGTTGATCCACTTAGCACTCTTCCAGGCATAGAGGTGAGGAACCACAAGCCGTAGGGGACCGCCATGATCTGGGGGAAGGGGTTCATCGAACAAGGTGTGGGCAAAGAAGTTGTCTTCGCGCACAAGGTCATCTATTGCAATATTTGTAGTGTAGCCGCCGTAACAGTGCTCCATCACATGCACTGCTTTGGGATCTACATCGATCGCCTGCATTAAATCCGTTACCTTGACTCCCCGCCACTTCACATCCAATTTAGACCAGGTTGTTACACAGTGAAAATCCGCCGTAAACTCACTCTGGGGCAGTGCCATAAACTCCTCCCAGGTGAAGGTTTTGGGCTGAACGAGACCCCAAACCCGGAACTGCCAAGTTGCAAGATTGACCGGGGGGGTTGGGCCATAGGTCAGGACTGGAAATCCATTGGTCAGTCGCTGACCGGGGGGGACACGGTTGGAGCGATCGGGTTCTGACTTAAAGAGTTTGCCAAACATGGGGATAGGCTTCCACAGAACAGGACAAAGCAATCAGGGAGGATTAACATCCCAAAAGGGTTCTGTTTCTACTATCCAATAGAATTTTGAAAAAAAGCTTAGAACAGCCTAAAATTTGGCAAAAAGCAGAGAGGGGCAACTGCTTGCCCCTCTTCACTGTTTCCACTCGCAATCTCAGTTTAGGATTCAGACTCTTCTTCCTCAGGAGTCGGATAGACGAAGGTAGAACGCCCGGTCAGGATAGATTTGCCGAGGGATAGTGCCCTTTGAGCTTGCAGAACAGCTTTCCGCTTCCACGCGGATCTCCGCATATCTCGTTTGGACTTTGAGGTTTTCTTCTTAGGTACAGCCATGACAGCGGGACTATCAATTTTTGACAACCTTTCAATTATAGTGCATATCTTCGGCAAAGCAGCAATAAAATTGCAACGGGTTGTGGCGAATCAAGTAGGTTACGACAGTGAACAGGTTTGGATCAAGGAGGCACATCGGTAAACCATTGCTGCCCGACTATCTACACTTAATTTCATAAAAATTCGGCGGAGGTGAGTAGATACCGTCCACTCACTAATATGAAGGTGGTTCGCAATTTGCTTATTGGAGTGACCAGACGCAACTAACGTTGCAACTTGTAGTTCTCGTTCTGTCAGTAGAGCTGCAAGACCCATTTTTCTGGAACGGGATTTTTCTGAGTTGACAGCAGAAGTGATCTTTAGAATTGCACACCATTGTCCCTGTACTTCAAATCGTCCAAGTTCTGTACAGACATCGGGGGAATAAGTAGATGAATGAGCAAAGGCATCATTCTTTCCATCACTTTCTAAACTGATTACCAAAATTTGGTGTTTTTCCACTTGAAACTGACCCAATACATTAGGAACCTCATGTTCCTGTGTAGCGCCCGATGAGGAAACTGAGTTGTTCTCTTGCATAAAGTTTTATGGTGGTAAAAACTCAACATGATCTTACGTTGGGACCAAAAACTGATATTGACAAGTAACAAAATCTGATGGCAGTTTTCTGACTGCTTGAGCATAACTAGAGAATCACATTCACGATCGTTCTATCCGGAAAATCTATGATTTCTAGTTTGTACATGATTTTCTAACCTTTGTGCATCAAAGTTTTTGGGTTTCTAAGTTCTTATGAATCCTGTTCTTGAATCACGAATTCCTGATTACTTTTATCGCCTTTTTAGATGTTGTTGCTAACAGGAAGAGACCAGAAAATAGGAAATCACGCATTTTTAAACTGAAGTTTAGACTAATTCACACGATACGCCATCTATAGGAAATTTCCCTTTCAGTGATGGGTTGTTCATCGCGAAAAAATATGTCGTCTAAACTTCAGTTCGTGAGCGTCACTACTTTTGGAAAGGGTTGTACCCAGCAAGTAACCGCTCTAACTTTACTTCATCCACTCGACTAATAATACGCTTTGACTCTTCTATATCTCGAAACCCCCTCTTCATGCAACAACGCCGCTTTACTAATACGGAACTGCGACAGAAGTAATAATCGCAACCTGAGATTTTGAGCAAAGCTTATGTGCCTCTTAAAGCAAGCTTAATTTTCTCTTGATATGCTACTTCGCAATATAGGAAAGTAGGCGTTTTTAGGCAGATCGCAAAGGCTAAAAGGCAAAAAACAATGCAACAAGGCATACGGTCTTTCAAGCTTTGTAACCTGTCTTAGCAGTAGTGAACAAAACTTAAGCATAAGTAAGGTTACTGAATGTGGGGCCTCTAAAGTATCGTTTTTGGCGATGAACATGGCCTGGTCTTTAAGGGTTTTAGAACTGTGTTTTAGAACTGTGTTTCAGAACTCTTCTGAGCATCGTCATCCGGTTGAATCGAACCATTAAGTTGAACTATGACTGGAACCCCTCCTCAAGTAACTGACACAGATAGCGGAGCCAGACTTTCTTCCCCCCGCAAAGTCATTGAACACATTGCTGCCAAGGGAATTTCTGGGTGCATCACCTTTCGGGATCGTCGAGATCCGTCTACAAGCTGGCAAATTTACACCGGGGGCGGGCAACTGAACTATGCAACCAGTGTCACTGGAAAGGCAGATCGACTGCGCTGCTTGATTTACAAGACCCATCCCCAACTCTCCTGCCTGAACTTCTCCGATGACCAGTTAGAGTACGCCAGTCTTTGCCAATTCTGGCTGAGCGAAGAACTGCCCCTGTCAGGATTACGCCAACTGCTAGCACGTCTGAGTTTGGAAGCCCTGGTACAGATTTTGGCGATTGCAGAGACGACTGTGGAGTTTAGCAAAGCTGGAAAAGTGGAGCCAATGTTAATCAGCACTTCCTTGCAGCAACTCCCCCCTCCGCTCTTGCCGTTAGTGTCCCAATGGCAGCAATGGCACATTCAGCTTTATTCCCCCTTCACCCGACTCTACCTCGATCCGCAACAGCAGATGGCTTTTCAGGTGTTCTGGCAGCAGTGCCGGAGTCAGGCCAAGGTCAAGGCAGGACCCTTGTACGAAGCCGATCAGTTGACGAATCTAATTTGGGTTCTGAAAGACCGGAATACTCTCTATTCTGCCTGTCAACTACTGGATGTCCAGCCCCAGGCATTTGCTGAATGGATTCAACCCTTTTTGTCCGCTCGCATTGTCACAGCCCTGTCCTACCTGGATGCTAAACCCATGTCAGAGGTTTATGGGACAGTTCCTCAGAGTTCGGTGATTGACCCGCAATCCCGTCCTGTGATCGCTTGCATTGACGACAGTAAGACGGTTCAGCGGCAGGTTCGGGGCATTCTGGAGATGGCGGGCTACCACGTTTTGAGCATCACGGAACCTGCCCAGGCGCTCACCTCCCTGGTACGGCAAAAACCCGCCCTGATTTTGATGGATGTCAACATGCCCGACATTGATGGATACGAACTCTGTGGCATGCTCCGCCAATCCAAGCAGTTGCGGGACATCCCAATCATGATGCTGACGGGGCGTGATGGCATTCTGGATCGGATGAAGGCGAAGTTGTTGGGGGTAAACCAGTATTTGACGAAACCCTTCGCCCCCGATCGCCTGGTGGAATGCGTCCAGAAACTTTTGCAGAATGCTCCATCTGACCCTTAGGAGATGGGAGAATGCAGGACTACTTTAGAGCCAGCCTCACCCCATCTTTGCAGATCGCATTTCCCCTCAACTCCATTGAAAGGGTGCTGCAAATCAATCCTCGTCAAATTTGCCCCATTCCGGGATTGCCTGCCTACGTTCTGGG
>JANRKG010000402.1:0-4542 GCA_033763635.1 Leptolyngbyaceae cyanobacterium bins.59 | reverse complement strand
TAGAACTCGCGATCTCTCGTTAAGCGACTGTGTAGACTTACACTGAATGCGTCATCTGCCTTGACCATCCAAGCACCCTCTGGAGAGTTTCAGGCATCAACAGTTGAAAAAGCTGGTGTATAAACTGTTCTGGCTTTCCTCTGAGCAGCCTTTGTCCGACCTCTGCAAAGTGCTGAAACGACAGACATTGCTCAATCGACTGGACTGCTTCAGCAACGCCCTCACTCGCTTCAGGTTGAATAACAGGTGAACTGATCTTATCAGAGTTAGAAGAGGCAGAAACAATGTTCTGCATCGCTAAAAATTGATCACCTGATTCCTGGTTTTTATAAAAATGGGTAGGCAGGTGATCAGGCTCAAGGGCTTGCTGCACCGAAGTTGTGAGCGTTTCACGTCCCACAAATAAAGATTCCCAGTCAATTGCCTCATTTGTACCCTCAAGAAATGACCTGTACCGCGAATCGAGAGCTTGCATGATAACAAGCTTGTCTGCGTCGCGTAGTGCTTCCATATCGACTCGATAGACTCGAATCCGCTCCTTCTCAGTGGTGATCCAATCACCCGTTGTCGAAACTCCCAATTTCTTCAGAATTCGCCCCACATAGTCAACGGGTTCGAGCTTCCCTACCGACAGCCCTAACTCTGCCTGCCTACGATGAGAAGCCTTACAGATCTTGTAGAGGTGCTGGGCTTCTGGTGAGTCCTTGTGCCAGGTGAACCCTGGCTCTAGAAACTTCTCTAACCCAATTTCTCGCATTGCTTTGATTTTCAGGTAGCGGCTCCGGTGGTGAGCAAGGTCTACCTGTCCGGCTCGTAGTAACCCAAACCAGCGGGACTGTTGCAATTGCTTGGCAGCGTTGGGATGATGCAATAGCCAAAACAGTTCGCATTGACTCATCAGGTCACGATCGTCGTACAGCACCCTCCGAATAAATTGGTCTGACCACTGCTCAGATTGGTCAATGCCGGGAAGACGGTCGATCAGTTTGGCTTTTTGAATTTTGCATCGTGTTTCCCAATCAAGTCCTGTTTTGCTGTCAATGTTGTTTGCCTCTTCGATCGTGATTGTTTCGGCTTTGAAAATATCCTGTGCGTTGCAATCTTTTACTTCTTCCTTTGCAGTTGTTAGATCGTCAATGTTGGATCTCTCTAGCACTACCTCCTGAAGCTTATGCCCTGCTTCTACCAGTGCCTCAATTAGACACTCACGCAGGTTCCGTTCTTCATGATTCTGGAGTGCTAGAAGCTGGCATTCGTGATGAAAATGTTCGTTCTGAGATAAGGCTGTGACTTGCTTAAACAGTTCCCGAACTGCCTGTTCTTGGGGGATGTCCGAAAGGGTTGCCCATCCGTCAGCCATAACAAAATCAGTAACGACTCGCATTAAGTCTTCTGGCAAAGCCGCACGAGAGATTTTGTCCCCTGGAATGCCCGCAGTGCGGCAGTAGACAAAAGTTGGACAATTGGTATCTCGAATTCTGCCAAGCATCTGTTGTTGAGCGTTGGTTAAAACGGCTCCAAAAAACAGACAGAAGAACTGCTTGAAATAGTTGGCGATTGGAATGTCTACGCCACTTTCTGCCGACGGTGTAAAGATGAATACGTCTGGTCTATTTTGGGCAAACCAGTTTGTTGTGTCGTTCAACAGCGCTGAAACCCACGTTTCAGAAGACGTTTTGGAATCTAGCCTTGCAACTTGCTTGCCTTGTTGCGTCAAGATGTTGTCGAGGGCTTCAGCTTCGATCTGGCTATCGGTTGCGATCGCACAACACTGACTGGTCTTAATCAGTTGTACCAGGGGGGAGCGATCGTTGAGCTTCACCTTCTCCTCGGTGATTGACCCACGTAACATGAAGATGTTTTTGCCGTTGCCCTGGTATTCGTTCTTGATTTTGACGACTTTGCGGGGATCTCCAATCAGCCTTTTCAGGTAGGCAATATCTTTGTCTGACAGTAAGCCGTCCAGAACAAAAATCCGCTTGGCTCTCCTAAGTGCTTCCGCAAACTTGGCTTTGCATTCCCGGCGCTGCTTGCCTACGGCAGTTCTGGCAAATAGCAGGTGAGGAATGACCGAGCAGGCTTCGTCGAGAATAACGTTCTTGTTGTTGAAATAGTGGGGTTCAAAGTGAATCAGGCTGTCTACGCACAGCGCTACTTTGAGGTAGGGATCGGCAAGCAAATTTTGAGCATCATCTTTGTGCAGATGGTAGAAGCCCCAACGTGTAGCGGATTGGATCAAAAGGCTATTGCGATAGCCCAGTGCGATCCAACCCTCGCCTTGCAACTGCTCAACGACCCGCTTAATCCACTCAGTTTTGCCAGTGCCTAAGCCTGACTTGACTCCCATTAGGGTTCCTGGTTCTGGAACTAGAGCATCAAAGTATTGCTGGTTCGTTGTGTGGGTGGGGGTGAACGTTCGAGCCAGTCGCCATAACTCCCAGGCGCGATCGTCTTTTTTCGCTTGCTTTTGAGGGGTTGAGTCGGAGCCAAAACCCTTTTTAGGAAACTGTTCTGCCAGAATCGCTAGAAAGTCTTTTGGCTCAAGGTAGCGGATTTGAGCAAATTGTTCTGGGGATAGCTCATCGATGTCAGGATCGTCCTTCGACCGTTGATTCCACCAGCCAACTAGAACAGGGTAGCCCCATTCCTGCAAGAGGTTGATCAGATTCTCCCATCGGGGGGCAACGTGGCGGTTTTGAATATCTCCCCCGTCTGGGTAGAGCCGAATGCAGCGATCTCCGCTTTCTGCGATTCCGGCTTCAATCGCGTCTTTCAAGGTTGCGGGTGAGCTTGCCCACTGTCCACCAGCCGCCCCGATCGTGAAAGCATTCCACCGCAATGCCACAAAGTTAGGCTTTGCCCCTGTACCTTCTGCTAGAGCGACAAACTGCGATTTATCTTGAGGTCGGCAAATTGCTAACGGCAGTTCTCCTTCTGGATTTCCATCTTTAGGGAAGAAGTGAGGAACGTGTCCCTTCTCCTCTTGAGAGAACCAGCGATAACGATTCTTTTGCCCTGTTGGAATCACCCGTAGTCGAAGCTGGCAACTAACAATTAGCCCGCTCTGATTTCGGATTGGGCAGAGGTAGCCCATCCCCAAGTTGATTAGTCGTTGACCCCCTGAAGCGATGCCAGGAAGTAGCTCAGGGTAACGATGCTGAAGCGGCTGGTAGTTGCTGACTGACTTATAGCCCACCCGGTCGATCTCAAAGTCGCTGTAGCCCCGCCGCCGCAAATCAGCGCGATCGTCTGGGTGTAGTTCCAGTTCACTCAGGAGTTGCCGATAGAGGTGATCTCGCTCCTCTTCAGCGATCGACCTTTTCTTTCTGGCTTCTACCGCTGCTTGTTGCTGTTGTCGTCGCGCTTGAGCTTTGGCTTGCCATTCTCGGCGCTGCTCCTCTGACCACTCCTGAGAGTTGTCGAGTTTGAAGGTTGCCCAACCCTTACCCTTGTCGGGTTTGAGGCATTTGTAGCCATTCTGAACCTCGCCTTTCCGGGCATCGCCAAAGGTCATGCAAAGGTGAATATCAGCGTCAGCAAGACGGCGACATTTGCCGGACGTATCACCACAAATTTCACACGCGCCGTTCCGTTTGGTTGTGGGGATGAATTTGCTCATGCTGCACCCCCTTTGCCACGAGAGGGATTAGCTGCAAGCCAAACAGGATCAGTAACCCAACCAGATGACCCGCACGACCGTAAGGGGTTTGAACAAAGCGAGGCATCAAGTCCAGGAATGGCAATCGGCTGACTACACACCCGGCACAATCCATAGGGTGCAGGCTTAGGATTAGCTAACGGAGAAGGTTTGATCTGGGTTTCTATCTTCCGAATGGCACTGGAAGCAATCCGTTTGGCTGCTGATTTAGATTGCGTCCGTGCTGATGCAGGTTTGGGATCGGGCTTCGGGATCGTCAGATCCTCAGAAGCCTCAAATAACGAGATTTGAGACACTTTCGATTCCTCTGTGAAGTGTGGTCAGAGAAACCAGAGTCCCGTTGTTCAAATCGAATCTAGCAGCCTCCTGAGTCACAGGAGATGCATCGTCAAATCTTCAAAATCGCCAAAAGGTATTGCATATCGATGATTCAGTGATACCCTGATGGAAACCCCGTTTAACTTGGGTTAGGATTGAAGATGAGGGTTTATGCCCTTCCGATTGAACGTCGGGTTTTGCGGCGAAGCAAAATATAATACCCTGGTTCGTTTTGAACTCCTGCTGTCGATCCACGATTGCGGGAGTTTCAAGCTTTAAAGCCTCTATGCGGCTTGCTCTTGTGATTGACGATGGACGAGCCACGCCCGAATAAAGTCAATTACTTGCGATGAATGAATTACATAACAAGCCCCTCCTTCTCTAGGGATAAATAAAAATCTTTTGCCGCCAACCGTAGCGTACAGGTGTTCTTTATGCCCCTCCAGTTGAGTTCGATTCCAAACCACTAGCACCTTCGCCATCGGCTTCCGTACACCTTTAGAGTTACCGAATAGGTCGCGCCTATTTTTCCGGAGCCAGTAAGCCTGCTCTGAAAGCTCCATCAA
>JANRKG010000401.1:0-16888 GCA_033763635.1 Leptolyngbyaceae cyanobacterium bins.59 | reverse complement strand
AGTCTCCCGATGAAATGACTGCAACGCTCAAACCCCACTGCGCCAACTCGATCGCCCGACTCGCCCGTTGTCGTTCCTGGGTAATCGGCAAGGCTTCGACAATCTGACCGGGACGCAACAGAGAGCGCACCAGATCCACATAGAGGGAATAGCCAATCACCACATCGGCTTGCCCGATCGCCTGTTTAGCCGCAGGGGTAATTTGATCCAATTGCCCTGGCCCAATCCCTACCAAATAAAGATTTCCGGTGCGTCCTGTGTATTCCTGGCTGGATTCTACAATCGCCACCGTGACCGCTCCCGGTTGGCCTTCCTGACGAAAGATTTGCTTAGGAACACGAAGTTGGGGGTTAGGGGTTGGTTGACACGCCAGAAGAGCAGCAGCTTCGGCAACACTGGGGGTGCCCACTTCCGCTGCAACCACCGCTGAAGGATTGGGGACAGGGATCGCGCTCAGGGCTTCGGGTGAAAAGCATTTGAGGGGCCAGGATCGATCCTGACACAGTTCCAGCAAGCCCGGTTCATCCCCTTTGCGATCGAGGGTGGCAATTCCGGCAATTGCCAATTCTGAAAGATGGGAAGTGCGGCAGGCTTGCTGGATGGCGGCTTCGATGACCGATCGGGGGGTATTGCGCTCACAGCCGACTCCGACCCAAAGGACACGGGGATGCCATTGCACCTTCGGGAGATCGGTTTCTTCCGCAAAAGTTCGTTGAATTGGGCTGATCCAGACCCGGCCCTTGAATGCAACTGGCTCTGGTTTCTGGGTCGCGGTATGTTCGGGAAAACCGAAATGAAAAGAATGTTCCGTTGGCAGGTGAGATTGCCAGAGATTACTTCCCGCTTCCTGAATGACCTGGACAGGTTCTCGACGGGCGATCGCTGCACTCACCGCAGTCCAATCCCCACAACCCCGATTCCAGCCAAAAGGAACTCCCAGCACATCGATCCCCGGCAAATGGAGGGAGTGAGACGCTCCGGTCAGAACGGGAGTCGCTCCCAACAGGGCCGCGATCGACTGGGTGAGGCGATCCGCTCCTCCCTGATGACCACTACAGAGGCTAACCACAAACTGACCCTGCTCATCTACCACCACGATCGCGGGATCAGTGAATTTGTGTTGTAACAGAGGAGCAACCAACCGCACCACCGCTCCCATTGCCAGACAAAACACAAAACTCCGTTGCTGAGGCCAGAGGGTTTCTACCTGGGAACGGAGTGATCCCCCATAGGTACGAATGTGGGGTGACGGCAGAGAGATCGGTTCAGGCACCCAGAGGATAATAGCTCCGGTCTCCCATAAGGGCTGGAGGCGGGCAACTCCCTGCGGAGTCGTGGCGAAGGCAGCGATCGGTTGGAGGTCTTCGGAAAACAAGAGTCTGATCAAAACAGGGCTTCATTATTGTAAGCACCCCAGAGGAACAACGATCGGCTGTCCCTCTGGAGCATTTACGCAGTACCTATTCAAGGTAAGACGTTGATAGGTTAGAAAGCCTATACCGTGAGCATTTCCCTTCTGCTTCTTCTTGCTAGGTTTGGGGCTGTAACTCGGAGAGATTCTGCAAGATCGCGTTCATCTGGTTACTGCGCCCGACGCCTTGCAAGCCTTCCCTCAGCTCGGCCCAGTGGATCTTCGCCAGATTGGGCAGGACCAGGGTTGCTGCGCCAACCCGATCGCAGGGACCCAAGCCGACCGATCGCATTCCGGCTCTCAGAGCGGCTTCGATCCCGGCCTCCGCGTCTTCAACCACCACACAGTTCTGAGGCGCTAGCTCTAACTGAGCCGCAGCATGTAAGAAGATATCGGGAGCAGGTTTGGAGTGAGTACAGCAGTGCCCGTCCGCCACCGCATCAATGCGATCGGCAATGCCCAACCGTTCCAGCACTTCCTGAGCGTTCTTACTGGAAGACCCGATCGCCACCTTGATCCCCGTTGTCCGTAACTCGTCCAGCAGTTCTAAGGCTCCCGGCAACAGGTCAGTAGGCGTAATCGTGCGAATCAGATCCAGGTAATACCCATTTTTACGAGTCATCATTTCCTGAAGTTGCGCTTCCGTCACCGAGCGCCCCTGCAACAGTCGTAACAGGGAATCCCGACGAGAAACGCCGCGTAAGGCTTCATTCGCTTCTCGATCAAAGGGGACTCCTTCTTCATCAGCGAGTTGTTTCCAGGCCAGAAAATGAAACTCTGAGGTATCGGTAATGACACCATCCAGATCGAAAATCACCCCTTTGATCGCCTGAGAGTTGTCAGGGCGCAGATCGAACTCGTAGACCTGCCCCTGCCAGGATAGTTTGAAGGCAAGGCGGGTCCAGTTCGGCGGAAGTTTGGGAGAGGCGATCGGTCCCTCAGCCGTCAGGTGAATCCCACCAAACCCAAATACCACCGATTGCCAGACCCCACCCGTAGAGGCTCCGTGAATCCCTTCAGCCGCGTTTCCGCGCACATCCGCCAGATCCACCAGAGCCGATCGCAGGAAATGTTCATAGGCGACTTCTGGCTGATTCAATTCACAGGCCAGAATTGCGTGGATCGGGGGACCGAGGGAGGACCCATAGGTGTGATCGGTGCGGGGAACGTAATAATCCCAGTTGGCTTGCAGAGTTTGGCGATCGTAGTAAGCAGGGCGATCAGCAAAGGCTCCTTCCCGCAGCAGGAACAGCAGCATCAGCACATCAGCCTGCTTGAGAACTTGCCGTTGGTTCGCTCCTTCAATCCCCAGAATGACCTGCATGGAACGGGTACGGGGTTCGTATGCGTTCAGGTCAATATCTTCCAGATTCAAGAACCCTTCGAATTGTTCGATCACCCCTGTCTGAGGATCATGGGGAAGGTAGATCTTGGCAATGATGTCGGTCCAATGGACGAGTCGATCGCTGGTCAGGTGCAGTTGGGCTTCCAGTTCAGAGGCGCGATCGGAATGATGTTCTCGGACCCAGGCCAGGATCTCCAGGGCAGTTTGTAGATGCCATTGCACCATTCGATTCGTGAACGTATTGTTATCCACCCGCTCGTGGTATTCATCGGGACCAATCACGTCCAGGATCTCGTAACGATTTTGCTCAGCATTCCAGACCGTTCGACTGGCCCAAAATACTGCTGTATCCAGAATCATCTCGGCTCCATAAGCCAGCATCCAGGCATCGTCTCTGGTTGCTTGCCAGTATTGCCACACGGCATAGGCCACGTCTGTACTGATATGGACCTCTAATTCTCCACACCAGATCCGGACCAAGTTCTTGCCATCTATGCTGGGAACCCATTGGGGTGTCACTTCATCTCCAGTTTCAGCGCTTTCCCACACATACATCGCCCCTTCATATCCCGATGCTTGTGCCTTGCGCCGTGCCCCTGCCAGGGTGTGATAGCGATAGGTCAGCAAATTCCGAGCGAGGTCAGGTTGAGTCAGGGTCAGGCAGGGGAGAATAAAAATCTCCGTATCCCAGAAGACATGGCCCCGGTAGGCAAAGCCAGAGAGCATTTTAGCGGGAATACTAACCCGATCGTCCTCACGAGGAGCCACAGACAGCATTTGGAACAGGTTGAAGCGAACGGCTAATTGGGCGATCGGATCTCCCTCAATTTGGATGTCATTTATCTCCCAAACTTTTTTCCAGGCGGATTCATGGGCCACTTGCAAAATCGGATAACAGGGCAATTCCCTCAGCCGCTCCAAGGCGTACTGGGCGGGGTTAGAACTTTCACGATGGGTAAAGACTGTGACCCGTTTTTCTACGGTGACAGGTGAATTGGGCTGAATGTGAAATTGACAGATGATAGCTGGATTGTTAGGGAGAGCGATCGCTTGCCTTTGAACTTGAGACCCTCCCTGAATCGTCAGTTGGGCTGCCATGCCAAGTTCGATCGGGGCTTTGCGGCCCTTCAGGTGTAGCCAGATGCGATCGGTTTCCGCCCCCTGATTAACAGGAAGCCAATGTAAGAGTCCTTCATTATCCGGGCGACCATTCAAGTTGGCCTGGACCTCGATGAAGCCTTCGTAGTCTAGGGAGGTAATCTGACAACGGAGGGCCAGGGCATGGGGATCTGCCAGACTGACGAAGCGTTCGAAGTGCAGATCAAAGGTGTGCCCTGCGGGACTGCGCCATGTGACATGACGGCTCAAAACCCCTCGGTAGAGGTCCAACCAGCGCTGATAGTGCAAAATCTTGCCGCGATCGAGCCGGAATGCTTCTCCTTCGATAACCAGTACCAGGGAAAGCCAATCGGGACAGTTTGCCAACTCCGTGAAAACGATCGGGGCATCGTCATATAACCCATGAATTAAGGTTGTGGGACTGGCCCCTGGGTAGCCTTCCTCATGGGAACCCCGTGTGCCCAGGTAGCCATTACTGAGGGTGAAAACGGCTTCTTTGTGGTGAAGCTGGGTGGGATTGAAGGTGGCTTCAGTGGTTTCTAATACGGTCCAGTCGGTGCGTTCCATCAGTGAGCCTTTAGGGGAATGGGAATCATCATTTCTATCGATAGAATTCCCCTACCACTCTGTCAATCCAATCTCTTTTTGAGTAGAATATATTCTTAATTTTTTCTTTAAAGATCCCAATTACACAAATTAAATTTTGTCTGCGAAGTAATATTTAACATTCAGAAAAAACAAAAAGATATTTTCTAAACCTTTTATTGGATCAGGTTTCCAGCCAGAATTAAATTTTGATTGGCTGAATAAAATTAAAAGTTTATTGTGGCTTTAAAACAAAAAATAGGATTTCTAAAAATAGGGCTTTACAAATATTTTCTTTTGTTAATCAACTAACTTTTGAAGCTTTGTTAATTGTGAGTCAATAAAAAATGAGCCAATAAAAAATAAGTCAATAAAAAAGAGGACAGGGCTAACCCTGTCCTCTTGCGATAGCAGTACCTATTTAAGCTAGAAAGGGTTGGCAGGTGAAACCGATCGCTTCGTAATCATTTCCCTTCTGCCCTCTGCCTTCTGCCATAAAAGAATTAGCCTTTCACAACTGGTTCAATCGCTTGAGCCGATCGCACCACTGCGGCCTGTTGAGCGGCGATTGCCGATCGTAGTACAGGGGTTTTGCTAATCGAGTCGTTTGCCAGAGTAAAGAGGGGATTGGAGAGAATCCCAGCAATGGAGGTCGCAATCAGAGACAAAACCAGACCCACTTGCAGAGGTCGCATTCCCGGCAATTTCCAGTTGATTTCGGGATAGTTCTTAACCGCATCTGACATCTCGTGGGGTTCTTTCACAACCATCATCTTTACCACTCGGATGTAGTAGTAAATGGAGATAACACTGGTAATCAGACCCAGAAGTACCAGGCCATAAGCTCCGGCTCGCCAGCCAGCCCAGAAGAGGTAAATCTTACCAAAGAACCCAGCAAGCGGCGGAATCCCACCGAGGGAAAGGAGACAGATGCTTAAGCACAGGGTCAGCAAGGGATCTTTTTGATACAGCCCGGAGTATTCGCTGATCTGGTCAGTCCCCGTTCGCAGGGTGAACAGAATCACGCAGGTAAATCCTCCCAGGTTCATGAACAGATAAATCATCAGGTAGAAGACCATACTGGCGTAGCCTTCCTGAGTGCCTGTGATCAATCCGATCATGACAAACCCGGCCTGGGCGATCGAAGAGTAGGCCAACATCCGCTTCATGCTGGTTTGGACCAGGGCCACCACGTTCCCCAGTACCATACTGAGAATTGCCAATGCGGTAAATACGAACTGCCATTCTTTCGTCAAAAGTGGAAAGGCCGTCACCAAGAGGCGAATTGCCAGTGCAAACCCAGCCGCTTTGGAGCCAACGGAAAGGAAGGCAACGACAGGCGTAGGCGATCCCTCGTATACATCCGGTGTCCACTGGTGGAAGGGAACTGCGGCGATTTTGAAGGCGATCCCGGCGATCGCAAACACCAGGGCGATCACCAACCCGATGGATTGCGTTGTTCCGCCTTCAGCCAGCACTCTGGCAATCTCGGTTAACCGAGTTTCGCCACCCGATAACCCATAGAGGAGGGAAATGCCGTACAGGAAGATGGCGGAACTAGAAGCACCAATCAATAAATATTTCAGAGCCGCTTCATTAGATCGGGGATCGCGCTTCATGTATCCGGTCAACAGGTAGGAGGCGATACTGAGCGTTTCCAGGGAGACGTACACCATTACTAGTTCGTCTGCCCCGGACAGGAACATTGCCCCGGTTGTGGCTGACAGCAGAATGATAATAAACTCGCCCAGGGCCGTCCCCGCCTGCTCTACATAGCGGATTGACATTAATATCGTCACTGCCGCAGATAGGGCGATAATTCCCCTGAAAACAACACTCAGGGCATCGCTGTTAAATCCTCCCAGAAACCCAATGGGATTCGTCGTGTCCCACTGATAGGTCAGGGCAACGACCGCACCCAGCAACCCCAAGATGGCGACGTAGGGAGTCCATCGGGAGGAACTGCGTCCCTGAATTAAATCTCCTAATAAAATAAAAAGTAAGGTAAGGATGACAATTCCTTCAGGGAGAATTGTCCCGGTGTTTAATTGCGCTGCGAGAGTTGCAAAGTCCATAGGATCGATGGCGATTGAATTTTATCGAAGATCGACCCAGCTACCTGTTGAAGCAGTCAATCGATCTGTCCACAATGGATTCTATCGTGTCCCCTCGTACTCCGGTTCTTTTCTGTCTTTTGTTTCTCCCAATCGATTCTGAATGATTAGCATAGACCTGATCGATCGTGCGAATTACCTGCTTTATGGGTCTAATTGCATGAATCGCTGGTAAAGACAACGCAGGAAAGATATGTTTTGGTTATAAGTAAGAGAAGATCACCAGATCAGGTATTCTTTTTCTTTCAGCCATCCGGTCTGCTTTGGTAATGTTTGTCTGAACTTGAACGCCCATGTCAACGCTTGTCATTGTTGAATCTCCCACGAAAGCACGCACGATTCGCAACTATCTGCCGACCGATTATCGGGTGGAGGCATCGATGGGGCATGTGCGAGATTTGCCCCCCTCCGCCAGTGAAGTGCCCGCCGAGATTAAGGACAAGAAGCTGCGGCAATTAGGGGTCGATGTTAATTCGGACTTTGCTCCTGTCTATGTCATCCCAGAAGACAAAAAGAAAGTCGTCAAAACTCTGAAAGATGCCCTCAAGGAAGCGGATGAGCTTGTCCTGGCAACGGACGAAGACCGGGAAGGGGAGAGCATTAGTTGGCACTTAATGCAAGTGCTTCAACCCAAAATTCCGACAAAGCGCATGGTGTTCCATGAGATCACCCAAGAGGCGATTCGGGATGCGTTGAACAATTGCCGTGATGTAGACGAACAACTGGTTCATGCCCAGGAAACTCGCCGGATTCTCGATCGCCTGGTGGGATACACCCTTTCCCCCCTCCTTTGGGAAAAAATTGGTGGCAAACTGTCGGCGGGACGGGTTCAATCCGTTGCGGTGCGGCTGCTGGTCACTCGGGAACGGCAACGACGGGCCTTCCGGAAAGGGAGCTACTGGGACTTGAAAGCCAGCCTCTCGATTCAGCGAAGTTCTTTTGAAGCCAAGTTAGTCACCCTGGGGGGAGTCCGCTTGGCCAATGGCAGTGACTTTGACGAATCCACAGGCCAGATTGCCGAGGGGCGAACCGTTCTCCTGCTGGATGAGAATCGGGCCAATGAACTGAAAGAGCGGCTGCAAACACGGGAATGGGCCGTTACTTCCCTGGAAGAACGGCCTGTCACCCGGAGGCCGTCTGCACCTTTTACCACCTCAACGCTTCAGCAGGAAGCAAACCGTAAACTACGGCTCTCGGCACGGGATACGATGCGGGTTGCCCAGAACCTCTATGAGCAGGGCTATATCACCTACATGCGGACGGACTCGGTAAACCTGTCCCAACAGGCGATCGGTGCGGCTCGCAGTTGTGTAGAAGCCATGTATGGGGCTGCTTACCTGAGTCCCGAACCCCGCCAGTATTCCACAAAAAGTAAGGGGGCGCAGGAGGCCCACGAAGCCATCCGGCCCGCGGGTAGTACCTTCCGCACACCACAGGCGACGGGGCTTTCAGGACGAGAATTTCAACTGTACGACCTGATCTGGAAGCGCACGGTGGCGACCCAGATGGCAGAAGCACGGCAAACCCATGTCACGGTCCAAATTCAGGTAGAAGAGGCTGGGTTTCGGGCGACGGGTAAGCGCATTGACTTTCCTGGTTTTTTCCGGGCCTATGTAGAAGGGTCGGATGATCCAAATGCAGCGATCGAAGATCAGGAAGTGATCCTGCCGCCGATGCAGTCCGGCGATCGGCTGACCTGTCAGGAATTGGAAGCCTTGGGCCATGAAACCCAGCCCCCGGCCCGTTATACGGAAGCCTCCCTGGTGAAGACCCTGGAAAGTGAGGGGATCGGTCGTCCGAGTACCTATGCGTCCATCATCGGTACGATCGTCGATCGGGGCTATGCCCAGATGATCAACAACACCCTGGTTCCCACCTTCACCGCTTTTGCAGTAACGGCACTGCTGGAGAAGCACTTCCCAGATCTGGTGGATGTGAGCTTTACGGCCCGGATGGAGCAAACCCTGGATGAAATTTCCACGGGGGAAGCAGAATGGTTGCCCTACCTGCGCCATTTCTATTTGGGAGAAGAGGGGCTGGAAGCTCAGGTCGAGCAACGAAAGCACCAAATTGATGCGATCGAAGCCCGGACGATCGAGCTAGAGAACCTCTCTGCCAGGGTCCGGATTGGGCGGCATGGAGCGTACCTCGAGCAGGAGAATGGGGAAGGTCTGCTGAAGGCTTCGATTCCCAAAGACATGACCCCTTCCGATCTGGACCCGGAACAGATTGAGATCCTACTGAAGGGACCGGACAAAATTGGTCTACACCCAGAGACGGGAGAACCTATTTATGTTCGAATCGGTCCCTACGGTCCCTATGTGCAATTGGGAGACCCACCCGCAGAGGAACCTACCAAAACAGAAACCAAGGGGAAAAAGTCGGGTAAATCCACAACGAAAAAACCTCCGGCCCCCAAACGAGCTTCTCTCCCTAAAGGGGTTGCCCTGGGTGATGTCACGCTAGAGATGGCAGTCGGGCTACTGTCCCTACCCCGTACATTGGGCGCTCATCCCGAAACAGGGGGACGAATTCAGGCCAGTCAGGGCCAGTTTGGTCCCTATGTGGTTCACCATCCCGGTGGGGGCGAAAAACCCGATTACCGATCGATCAAAGCTGGGGATGATGTGCTGACGATCACCCTGGAACGGGCGCTGGAGATGCTCAGTGAACCCAAATTGGGACGGGGAGGACGCAGAGCCGCGAAACCGATTCGAGAATTGGGTTCACACCCAGCGGATCAGGAACCTGTTGCAATTTACGACGGTCCCTATGGCCCTTATATTAAGCATCTGAAAACCAACGCCAGTTTGCCAGAAGGGGTGTCTATTGAAGACATCACTTTAGAACGGGCGGTGGAGGTGCTGGCAGCCAAAGTACCCGCCAAGAAAACGAGTAGTCGATCGAAGAAGGCAGCAAGTGCTGATCCCGAAACAGAAGCCAGCACCCCCAAGACGACTCAGAAAAGTACGGCTAGCAAATCGACTGGCAAATCTGCTGCGAAGTCTACCAAAACGACTGCCAAGAAAACCACGACTAAAAAGGCCACTTCCAGCACGACGAAAACCACCACAACCCGCAAGAAAAGTGCTTCTTGAGGAATGGTTCAGGGCTGTTGAAAAACAAATCGCCTGTATCTATTACTATGAATGGAGCAAAGGACGATGTTTATCGTTCTTTGCGGCGATCGTCTCTAACGATTGCCTGTTTGTCCACTCGCTTCTGAAGGAAAATCCATGACACTGCGCGTTCAACTCAAAGCGATCGTTGAGCAAAAGCATCTTCTCCAGCATCCTTACTATGTTGCCTGGACTGAAGGCAAGCTGACTCAAGAACACCTGAAGCAGTACGCCATCCAGTATTTTCAGAATGTGCTGGCTTTCCCGACCTATCTGAGTGCGGTTCACTTCAACACTCCGGCGTTCAACGGTTCGATCGCCGTTCGTCAAGAAATTCTGGAGAATTTGATTGGTGAAGAGCGGGGCAGCAAAAACCACCCTGCTTTGTGGCGGCAGTTTGCCCTGGCAATGGGGGCAACGGATGCCGAGCTAGTTGAGTCTCCCATGCTGAACACGACCCAGAATCTCGTTGAGACCTTCCGGACGCTTTGCTTGACCTCTCCCTTTTATGCAGGGTTAGCGGCTCTATTCGTCTATGAGTCCCAAATTCCAGAGATTGCTGGCGTGAAAGTAGACGGGTTGAAACAGTTCTATGGGCTGACGAATCCCTCGGATTATGAGTTCTTCACCGTACACGAAACGGCGGATGTCGGCCATTCCAAATCTGAACTGCAACTGATTGAACAGTTTGCCGATACGCCTGAAAAAGAAGCTGCCGTATTAGATGTAGCTCGTCAAGCGGCGGATGCTCTGTGGCAATTTCTGGATGGGGTGTATGACACCTATTGCCGGGATTTGCGCGAACCCGCGATTGCCTAGGAGATTTCCAGAAAAGAGAATACCCCCCGTAGGGTAAGCGTCTCGCTTGCATGGCAGGCAAGATGCCTGCCCTACGATTTTGTGAATGGGATATTCTTGCTAAGAAATCTCCTTAACTCTAAATGCTAAGGGAGACGTTCTGTGGGAACGTCTCCGCTCGATTTCGTTCACGGAATTACTCTGACCTGCATTCCCAGATGGACTCGCGAGAACAGATCTTGAAGATCCCGATCGGTCATGTGCAAACACCCATGAGAAGCAGCCCGACCGACCGTACTGGGGTCGAGCGTGCCATGAAAGCCAACCCAGGTATTGCCATTTTGCCAAAAGCCAATCCAGTAGTGCCGCATGGGATTGCGCGGACTTCCCCCCGAAATCACCTCATTGGTAAAAGGACTGATCCAGGTGGGGTTGTACTGCATTTGAGAAATTTGGAACGTTCCGACTGGTGTTTCCCATCCAGGTCGTCCAACGCCAATCCGATACTTACGAATTGCCTGATTGTCTGAAAATAACGTCGCTTGCCGATTTCGTAGGGAAACCTGTAACCAGAGGGAAGCGGGTGCAGAACGGGTTGCTACGGTTAGAGTTTTACGAGCATCAGGGGCGATCGGTGCCGAAAAAACAGCCTGCATCCCGATGGTAATGCCTAAAACTCCCGTTACCATGAGAAGCGAAACCTGGAAAAGCAAGTGAGAGAGTTTGAAAGGGTGCCGCATAGCGATGCGCTAGGATAAATAAATCCCTAGTATTCCCGTTCTGAGATTGGGTTGACTAGCGTAGAATCCGCAGTCAACAGGCGTTACCTGGGGAAAGGTTGTAGTGTATTCTCTGTAGAAGTGGTTTGGGACGTTTTATTCGGGACGTTATTGTTAAGGAGGGTATTGTGCGAGCAATTCTGATTAGTGTGGGAGTCTTTCTAGCCTGTTGTTTGTTGCTGGTTGTAGCCCAGATAACAACGGGCCGCCAGGACGCGATCGCGGCAGAAGTAAAATCCACCCCTCAGCCCTCCGTGGAAGTTGTTTCCGCCTCCTTGCCACCAGATACACTAATTGCTGAAGTGACAAAACCTATTTCCGAAAGTAAAAAGATGGAAAATACGATTGAAACCCCGTCGGGGCTGAAATATGTTGATTTGGTTGAAGGAACAGGTCCCAGCCCCAAGCCAGGCCAACCTGTGGTGGTTCATTACACGGGAACGTTGGAAAATGGTCGCAAGTTTGACAGTTCACGCGATCGAGATGAACCCTTCCAATTCCAAATTGGGTTGGGTCGTGTGATCAAAGGCTGGGATGAGGGCGTAATGACCATGAAGGTCGGGGGCCAACGCAAACTGATTATTCCGCCGGATCTCGCCTATGGTTCTCGTGGAGCAGCGAATGTGATTCCTCCGAACGCCACCTTGATTTTTGATGTGGAATTGCTCGACGTTAAATAAGCTTGGTTTTCAAATGACCCAGTTCCCGTTTGTTTCTCAGGAGGATTGCGATGCAAACCCAAACCTTTGATCCAGATAAACGCAGACTTTTGTCAATTCTCAGTCATGGGTCCATCTTGGCCAGTGTTGCGATTGTCTCTGCGGCAATTCCCCTGGTGATTCTGTTTGTCTCGGATGATTCAGTGGTAAAAGACAATGCAAAGGAAGCACTGAATTTTCACCTGAACGTCTGGTTTTGGGGGGCGCTGTTGGGTGGTTTTGTTGGCTTTCTGGCCTTCATCAGCTTTGGCCTCTTTGGAGTTTTGCTCTCTCCCCTACTTGCCCTGGGCTTCCTGTTGCATTGGGGGTTGACCTTCTGGGCATTGGCTCAATGTCTGACCAAGCCAGATCAACCTGTGCGCTATCCCCTGATCTTCCGCATCCTGTAAAAATCAGGGTTTTCCCATATTTTCCTGATTGGGGGTGGGAGTTCTCGCAGAGAGAGGCATGCGTGATGGAATGAACCCATGAGTGGATTGTCTCTCCTGGCAGCCAGTTTGCTGGTCGCCGTCCCTGCGACGGATACCTCCCACCCCCAAGCCTTACCTGATCCCAATCCTGTCCCGGAAACAGCAGAAAATCCCGGCACTCAAATTGCTCAAAAATTGGTGGATTTGCCCTCTTTAGAAGCGATCGAGCCAGCAAGACCCGAATTCAGCCATTCAGAAGAGAATCGCCCGTCTGTTGAGCTTCTTGCAGATGAAACATTAGATCAACCCACACCAGAAGTTGGTTTAGAAAGCACTTCCACCCTCTCTCAAGTGCGGGAGAGAGACCCGCTCATGGCTCGCCTATTTCCCGGAATCGGCTTCTCCCAGAGCATCCTACCCCAGACGACTGTGCCCCCTATAAGACCGATCGGGTCCGTCAACAAGCCCAGTGCCCCGATCGCGGTCCGCAAAATGCCAGGGACTTCGATCGCCATTGCTCCATCCAGATCAACCCGAATTCGAACACCTGCAAGTTTCAGTCGGATGCTGCCTTCCCTCTCCAGGGTCACGCCTCCTGAAGAATCAAAATTCCCCGCATTGCAACAACCTTCCCTCCCAACTCCATCCCGTCGAGTCGTGGGGCCTGCATCGGGTAGCCAGCTTTTTTATCAACGCCTCGCAGCCCTGAGATTTGGTAGACTCCATACTCGAATCGCCCCAGATAGCTACCGAACCGTCTGGGGTCGGGCAACCGTTCAGCCTACCTACGAACAATGGCAACGGTTACTGGCCCAGGAAGCGCGATCGGCAGCACGGGGCAAAGGGAGTAATCGGCTAGGGTTGCTGGTTGGGGATTCCCTCAGCCTCTGGTTTCCTGGCGGACGCTTGCCGACAGGACAATTTTGGTTGAACCAGGGAATTTCGGGAGACACCTCTGGGGGAATCTTGAAGCGCTTGCCAGTTCTTTCCCAGGCCAGACCAGACACGGTTTACTTGATGGCAGGGATTAATGACTTGCGACGGGGCACTGGGGCAGAGACGATCGTTCGCAACTTACATCAAATCGTTCGTCGGTTGCGGCAAGCCCACCCCAACGCTCAAATTGTTCTCCAGTCCATTCTTCCAACCGATTTGCCTACTATCTCTAACACGCAAATTCGGTGGATTAATCACCAACTGGAGACGATCGCCCAACGGGAAGGAATCACCTATCTCGACCTCTACTCCCAGTTTGTAGACGATCGCGATCGGCTCAATCCGGCCTTGACAACAGACGGTCTGCACCTGAATGCTGAAGGCTATGCAGTCTGGCAAGCAGCCCTGAATCAGGCAGAAACCCAACTGGCAATGTTGCGAAACCAGCGTCAGGCCCGAAGATTGGTCAGCCAGCAACCCTAATGAAAAGTCGTGGCGTATGATAGGAACGCTGTTTCCCGTGTGTCCCCCTCCCAAACCATGATTCCCGTTTCTCCGATCGTTTCTTCATCCTGGCTCCACGAACATCTCTTTAATTCCAATATCGTCCTTGTGGACTGTCGTTTCTCCTTAATGCAGCCTGATTTGGGACGGGAGCAATACCAACTCAGCCATCTCCCTGGTGCTTTCTATCTGGATCTGAATCGAGATTTGTCCGGCCCTGTAGAACTGCATGGAGGTCGCCATCCTTTGCCCGATCCCCAAGTTCTAGCTGAGAAACTGACTGCGCTCGGGGTCCGGTCGAGAACAGACGAAAGCGCAACTCATGTGGTTGTTTATGATGACTCGCGCTTTGCCTTTGCTGCCCGTCTCTGGTGGCTGTTGCGCTACCTGGGGCACGATCGCGTCTCTGTTTTAGATGGAGGTTTTACCGGATGGCAGGAAGCGGGGTATTCTGTAACCGCTGAAATCCCATTCCCTCAGCCTGGGTACTTTGTTCCCAAACTGCGACCTGAAATGGTCGTTGATATTGAGCAGGTCAAGGCACGGAAAGACTTACCCGGAGTCGTGTTGGTGGATTCGCGGGAAGGAGAACGCTACCGGGGCGAACGCGAACCCATTGACCCGATCGCGGGCCATATTCCGGGATCTGTGAATTACCCCTGGCAGGAAGTCTCAGACGCGAAGGGATATGTGCGATCGAATGCAGAACAGACAGAACGATGGGCTTTCCTCAAAGAGGCTCAGGAAGTGTTATTGTATTGCGGGTCTGGCGTGACTGCTTGTGTGAACTTACTCTCAATGGAATTAACCGGAATCACCAATGCTCGACTGTATGCAGGGAGTTGGAGTGATTGGTGTTCCTATTTGACAGAATGATCCTATTTGGGAGAACTCTTCAAGGCAACTGCTGCAATGCCACTCAACATCAAGCCAATCCCGATCCATTGCACCGGATCAACTTTTTCCTTAAATAACCAGGCTCCTACGATCGCCGTTGAAATCATGGTTAGCCCAATAATGACGGGATAGGCGACTGAGAGGTTATATTTTCCCAGAACCATAATATAAAAAACCGTACTCACCCCATAGGCAAACAGACCTCCCATCAAGTAGAGATTCAGGGGGTTCTGTCCAGAACCCAGTTTAAGAAGACCCTGGGCGATCGTGTTCAGAATTACAGTCACCAGAATTAATCCGGCTAGAAGAATTTGATTCGTCATTCCCGCTCTTGTTGTTGATCTTGAGGGTTATAGTCCCATAATTCATAACCTGCCGGATAGGGTGTCTGAACGCGCTTTCCAAACAACTTTTCCCACCAACGGAAGGGATGGGGTAAGGTGGCGACCTGGATGCTTAAACACCGCACCAGAAACGCACCCAACATATCGGTATGGCGGCTATCCCCAATCACCACTACCTGACGATGGGAAAGTTGCATGCTTGCCATTGCTTTCCAGAAAGAAAAGGGAAAGGGTTTTTTGGCGGGGCTAATGGCCGGAATGTTTAATCGTTCGGACCAGTACACCACACGGTAGCGGCGTTTGCCATTTGAGAGAATGAAAAACTTTAAGCCTGCCAACTTCGCCTGTTGAATCCAATCTTCTGCTCCAGGAGACAGATAGCGATCGTCCTCCGAGACGATCGTATTGTCCAGATCGAGAATGACTCCCCGAATTCCAGATTTTTGCAGAGCTTCCAGGGGAACATCCGCAAGGGTATGGACTTCACGAGGAAAGGAAGGCATAGAACATCCCATTTACTCAATCAATCCCTTTTGCTTTAATAGCAAAATCACGAATGCAGTCAACGTCCAACAAACGACGGTTAGGAGAATGGGTAGATCCCGAAGCAACACTTCCTCTGGCCTTTCCGTTTGACCTCCCTCTTCTGTCCCACCACTTTTTCGAGCGATTTCATGGGGGTCGCTCAGAAGTTGGTAACGGAAAATGCCGTATAGAACAAAAGGAATCGTCATCATCATCCAGGGAGTCGTTGCCCCTCCAACCTTTGGCCCTGCACTCCAAATGGAATAGGTAATGATTGCCCCACTGGTTACGCTATTCTCCATTCGATTCAGTAATGCAGGAGAGTAGCGCTGAAGGACAGCCCGCGTTTTACCACCCTTAGTCTCTGAGATCCGCAACTCAGCCTTTCGCTTTTCAACGCCCAGGAATAGCGCCAGCATTGCGGTACAAAGTAAAAACCAGGGGGACAGCACAATTCCGGTGGCAACGGCTCCAGCTAAGGCACGAAGAACAAACCCCATCGCGATCGCCACGATATCCAGGATGACCGTTCGCTTCAATCGCAAGTTATACGCAACCTGAAGCAGGGCATATCCAATCAACACGAGTCCCAAAAGCGGAGTTCTCAAGGTTCCCAGAGTGACAGCCCCAACAAGCAATGTAATCGCCATTGCAATGGCAACCTTGACTGGAACTAGCCCAGATGCGATCGGTCGTTTAGACTTGACTGGATGTTTGCGATCAGCCTCCACGTCCAGGACATCATTAATGAGATAGAAACAACTGGAGACTGAGCAGAACAAAACAAGAGCGAGGCAAGCTCCTAAAAAAGTCTCTAAACGAATGTCAAAGGCAAACAATGGAGCAGCGAAGACAACCAGGTTTTTTGTCCACTGTCGGGGGCGCAGTGCTGCAATATAAGGGTAACGAAGAAGAGTTCCCATAAATCCTGAAAGCTTTTTGACTGTGGAAAGACATCCCTGATAGACGGACGAGTTGATATTACTGATCCGTCGATTCTTACAGAAGCATATCTGAAGACAGATGGGAAATTTAGTACAAGCTTCAAATTCCAAGAAATTAAATGAAAAATATCGCATCCGTATTTTTTCGGTAAAGTCAGTCTTCGCTCTTTTTGAAAATTGTCTGACTCATCCTAAGCTTTGCTATGATGTTTAGGTTACGTGCGGATGTGGCGGAATTGGTAGACGCGCCAGATTTAGGTTCTGGTTCCTCACGGAGTGAAGGTTCAAGTCCTTTCATCCGCATTTATTTGAAATCATTTGACTGGGTTTCCTGTGACT
>JANRKG010000400.1:0-3924 GCA_033763635.1 Leptolyngbyaceae cyanobacterium bins.59 | reverse complement strand
AGCCAAAATGGAAGCTGAGATTTAGAGATTTTAGAAGGTTTCTGTTTTTAGGTAACTCTAAGTAGAGTGCCTCCTGGTAACCAATCTCAGCTTCGCCAGTATTACCATTGCAGGGTGAGATAATACCAACAATGCAAAATCCGGATGACCCGCTCCAGTCAAAATCAGTCACACCAACACTAGTGTTTTCGTAATTTTGTTTAGCCTGTAAATCTCCTCCTCTAGCAAACAGATAAAACTCATCGGCAGTTCTACAGGATGCTAACTTCTGACTTCCCAAAGGGGTATATGGATTAAAAGATGTTAGTAATTCCTGGCAACTACCCCCCACCTCACCTGTCGTGAAGTTGAAGGCTTGGGCAGATAGCTGCATCGCCAAGACAATTGTGCCACCGATGAGAAGATGCTTGAGAAGGAAGATTCCCTTTGACTTTCTGATTTTTGAAGTCATACATGGATGTCTCTCTAATTGAAGCTTTACTGGTTCTCAGGATAAAAACCGAGGAATTTACGCAAACGTTTTGCAGAAAAGACAAAAAGAATTTTGGAACTGCTAATCACAAGTTTTGGGGTTAGAGGGCAGGTTAGAGGGCAATTCCACCAAGAGAGTAAAGTCTTTCAGACCTACAACATGAACCATTTCTCCAGGCCCAATCTTAACGTTTTGATCGCATCTGGCAAACCAGAAAGAGCCTTTAAACTTCACTCTGCCTGATTTATAAGGAGCAATGGTGGTGGTGACGATCGCCTCTTTTTCCAACCGATTTGAGAAAAGTGGAAGGGATGAATCACAGGTCATAATCAATTCGTCGTAGATAGGTTTTGCAGGGATGATGGTAACGCCTAATAAGCAAACAGTACGTTCCATCAGGATGCTGCATTTTCAGGCTAGATCGAACAGAATGCGCTGTAGGGTAGAACACGCTGGATCTCTTCCAGAGTTGTAATGCCCTTAGTGATTTTTTCGATCGCAGCGACTCGAAATGAAGTGTATTGCGTCGATTGCAAGTAACTCTGTAACTGGGCCATTGTACCGTCGTAAATCAATTGCCGAACTGTGTCATTGACATCTAATAGTTCGACGATCGCCTCCCGTCCTAAATAACCAGATCCCCGGCAAGCAACACATCCCCGTCCCCGCTGCCAGTGCGCTCCTCGCACCTGTTTGGGAAGGTTTAAAGCTTGTAATTCCCGATCTTCAGGAGTGTAGGATTCAGCGCAATGGGGGCAGACTCGGCGAACCAAGCGTTGGGCAACGACCCCCAGTAATGCATCACTGATGGTTCCGTTGTCTAACCCAATGTCTCGAAGGCGGGGAATAGTGCGTAACGCATCGTTGGTATGCAGGGTTGTTAAGACTAAATGGCCTGTAAGAGCGGCTCGAATGGCAATATCTGCCGTTTCCTTGTCTCGAATTTCGCCGACCATAATGATATCGGGGTCTTGACGGAGAATCGCCCGCAAGCCATTTGCAAAAGTCATTCCCGCTTCTTCATGAACTTGAGTTTGATTGATATCATCCAAAACTTGTTCAATGGGATCTTCCAAAGTGGCAATGTTAACATCCTCTCGATTGATAGCCTGTAAACTTGCACAGAGTGTATTCGACTTCCCGGAACCCGTTGGACCAGTAATGATGATCATGCCTTGCGGTTGGCTTAACCATCTTTGGTAGATCGGCAGGGTCCGTTCTGAAAAGCCTAATTCTGTTAATTTGGGAAAGGTTTGTTGCTGGCGCAAAATTCTCAAAACTGCTTTCTCTGCCGCTTCCCCTCGCTTGGGGCTATGAACAGGGATGACACTCACCCGCAGGTCAATTGTTTGATGTTGATTGTTGATAGCATATTTTTCTGCAATCCGGCCATCCTGGGGACAGCGACTCTCCGCAATGTCCATATCACACATGACTTTGAGAGCAATAATGATGCGGCGACTAATGTGAGGTGAGAGGGTGACAATATGATGCAAAATGCCATCGATTCGGAATTTTACCTTCAAGCCTACCGGACACGGTTCCAAGTGGATATCACTGGCCCGTTGTTCACTGGCACTGATGATGATATTTCTTAGCCAGCGAATCTGTCCTTCGGGTTCATCGGGGACTGTAGGTACTTTGGGTATGATTCCAGTCTCAGTTTTTGGGGACGGAGAGGGAACAAGTTTCAAGTTCTGATGTTGCTGATGTTGCTTCCAGACATAGTAACTACGGGCTGAAATAGGCACCTGGTTGATTTCGATCGTTGGGTCACTCATTCGCCGACGGATCTGCCAGATGTTATCTTCAGATAAAACGATCGGACTTCCTAAGTAATAACAATGCTGCCAAAACAGAAGCGGAATCACGGGGGGGAGATTTTCTCGATCGCGAACACTGCGAAAGAATTGATTGATGACTCTGCTGTCAAGTTGCTCTAAGTTGACAGCACCTTTCACAACTAATTCCTGTAACGCTTGTTCGCGGGAAATTTCGCAATTTCGTAGACGATCGAGAATGGGCAAGGAAGGGCGGGGGGAGTACATGGAGTTCGTAACCTCAGCCTAATGGAGTATTGGGATCAACAGGTACGACAGGGGTAGGAATTTGTTCACAAGTACCAGATAACAAGCATTTAGGATTTTCTTGACAAAAACGAGTGAGTATCTCGGTTCGAGAAGCATCTTCCGTAAGCACTGAACAAATTTCAGGACTGATAAAACCGCACAAAGCAGATAGGTCTTGAATTTTGCCATCTGATTGTTGAACGTAGCAGAGGGGAGTATCAATAGGAGTGTTATGTTCACGAGCACCTGCTAATGCGGTTGAATGATGACCAACACTCACAATTGAAGAAATTGAAAACGCAATCGCCGTTAAAGCGATTTCCAGAGATTTATGCATTAGAGTACTGCTGATGGATGGATGAAAGTAAAACGGAATATTTGTACGAAATATCTATGAAGGTAGGCAATCCCCTTCAGAATTGCCTCCTTCATCAATGGATTAGGGAATAACACCAAGTTCCACTAGCGAGGATTGGTCCAGTAAATTCCACTGCCATATCCATTTACAGTTCCATTCGGAATGTTGATCCAGTAGGCATGGGTTTTAACTGTACTCCTCACAGCCCGACTGTCACTGTTGGAATCCATGATTCTGACCTGGCGTTGACCATTATTGAGTCGTCGGGATTCCAAAACGATCGCTACGTGACCGTAAGGTGGAGCAAGGCGAGGGAAGGAAATAATTGCGCCTCGCTTCGGTAACCCTTCACTGGTAGAAGGTTCAAAGAATTGGCTAAAGTTATTTGCGACTACACCCGCTGTTTGTCCACCATTCCCAAAGGCTCTGAGTCGGCTTCTCTCTGGCTCGGTCAAGAAGACTTCCTGAATATAGCGGGCAATCAGGGTGACACATTGCCCACGCAAGTCTTCCTTGGTTGGATCGAGACGGGCAATACCAACCTGCCCGACAGCCCACCGAAAGAATGCTTCTGGATTTCCAGAATAAGGACCAGCATTCGGGGGTTGAGGCGGTTGAGGCGGTTGAGGCGGTTGAGGTGGTTGAGGTGGTTGAGGTGGTTGGGGCGGTTGAGTTGGTTGGGTTGGTTGGGTTGGTTGGGGCGGTTGAGTTGGTTGGGTTGGTTGGGTTGGTTGGGTTGGTTGGACAGGACAGGTAGGGGGCAGTGGCGTACTGTTGAGTGGGTTGCCCCAAATGACTCCACTGGCAACATACAAGTTCTCACCCGCTAGTTTAAACCAGCGCTCATCCGGCGAATTTAGCCAAATATCCGTCACCCGATCGCCGTACAACCAACCCTCAAACTGAAGGGTTGTGTTACCTGGAGCAACCCTGACAATGGAGGCACTCAGAGAGGGACCAGT
This sequence comes from Leptolyngbyaceae cyanobacterium bins.59, assembly GCA_033763635.1. Classification (GTDB taxonomy): domain Bacteria; phylum Cyanobacteriota; class Cyanobacteriia; genus JANRKG01. Next base: position 63 of record JANRKG010000400.1, on the reverse strand, counting down.
GCGAACATTGACTCCAGCGGAGGCCGTCCGTCCCGTAAAACTGATGGAACGGAGCGGGTTGGG
>JANRKG010000399.1:0-22912 GCA_033763635.1 Leptolyngbyaceae cyanobacterium bins.59 | reverse complement strand
CAAGCAGTGGAGTTATTTATCAAATGTGCTGCGCTCAACCGCATGATTCAAATTGCTAAGCCCGACAGCTACAAAGTTGAAGCTTAAACCAGGACGATCTCAAGGCGAACCTGACTGTTTTTCTAATCATGCAACAAAGCCACTTATATAGATTATTTCCGCATAATATGCGGTTTAAGCTGATTCGCGAGAATCTTTTCGCATATTTTCAGATTCCTTACAGGGGTGAGCAAATGTACTATTTAATGCACACTCAACAAGAGTTTCAACTTCTATGGGCGATACTGGATTCGAACCAGTGACCCCTTCCGTGTGAAGGAAGTGCGCTACCACTGTGCTAATCGCCCAAGTAAAGAGTTCCAGTCAGATGAAAGCTCAGTACAAGCATTACTTTTAAGCCAAAGAATTTAACTCTGTAAGTAATGCTCAGCTAGCATAGCAATGGTTTTACAAAAGGTCAATAGCAGGAAAGGTTAGCCAATATTGGATGTGATAGGTTTCAATTGCAAATCACCTAAACCGATCGCCCCAAAAGAATGCTTTAGAATAAACCTACTCCTCACCCATTGCTTTCACTCTGGAGAACTCCTATGCCCAATCACACCCCACCGGAACCCCAGACGATCGCTTCTCCAAAACCCAGTGAGAACACTCCAGAAATCGGGGGTGGGATGCCTGTCATCCAGTATTGGGCGGAGAAAACCCTGTCACCCGATGGGCCGAAGATCTGGCAGACGCTGATGCACAAAAGCGCTTGTCTTTCCTGTGCATGGGGAACAGGAGGGCAAAAGGGAGGGTTTGTGAATGAAGACGGGGAGGTGTTGCAACGGTGTGCCAAGAGTGTGGAGGCGATCGCCGCAGAACTACAACCTGGATTGGCTCCTCAATTCTTTGAACAACATGATTTGGAGACATTGCAGCAATTAACTTCCCAGGAGGCCGATCGTCTGGGAAGGTGGAGTTATCCGGTCCTTCGGCGGGCAGGACAATCTCGGTTTGAACGAATTTCCTGGGATGCGGTGTATGAGATTGCAGAAACGGCATTTCGCAAACTGCCGGAGCGGGTTGCGTCTTATAGTTCGGGGCGATCGTCGAATGAAGCGGCTTATCTGTTGCAATTACTCATTCGGGCATTGGGGTCGAATAACCTGGCAGATTGTTCTGATCTTTGCCATGCAGCCTCAACGGTGGGATTGAAGCAGATGTTTGGCTCCGGCACTTCAATGGTGAGCCTGGAGAGCTTGAAGCAGTCAGATTGTGTGGTGTTGGTGGGGTCAAATGCACCTGCCAATCATCCCCGATTGATGAATGAATTGATTCAATTGCGGGAACGGGGTGGAAAAGTCATTGTGATTAATCCCCTCATTGAGGTTGGATTAGTGCGATTTGCCTCCCCAGCCTATCCATTGAAGTCTTTGCTACGCGGATCGGATATTTCTTCTCTGTATCTACAACCCATTCCTGGCAGTGACGTAGCCCTATTTGTGGGAATTCAAAAATCTCTGTTAGAAACTAATCAGATTCGCTTTGATTATCTCAAAAATCATACAGAAGGATGGGAAGCGGTTGTTGAACAAGCACAAAATACTTCCTGGGAGTTCATTACAGAAACTTGTGGAATTTCCCAAGAGGAGATTGAAATCGCGGCTCGGATAATTGCAACGAGCGATCGGGTTGTATTCGCCTGGGCAATGGGAGCCACCCAGCAACGCAACGGGGTAGATAACATTTTCAGCATTGCGAATACTGCATTGTTGACAGGGAATGCAGGGAAAGAAGGGGCGGGCACCATGCCAATTCGAGGGCACTCCAATGTCCAGGGATTTGGCTCAATGGGTGTAACTGTCAAATTGCGTAAGGAAATTCAAGAAGCGCTAGAAATCTTGCTTCAGAAGCCGTTGAGTCGAGTTCAGGGATACGATACTCGTGCATTGATTGAAGCGGCAGATGCAGGAAAAATCGATACTTTGTTATGTCTGGGAGGAAATTTATATGGTGCAAATCCAGATCTGACCCAGGCAAAACAAGCCCTTGGTAAGATTGAAACGATCTTGTATCTCGCAACTAAACCGAACCAGGGACATTTTCATGGTTTAGCGGCCCAGAATACTGTGATTTTGCCTGTATTTGCCCGCTTCGAAAATCCTCATAAAACAACAGTAGAATCTGGTAATAATTTTGTCCGGCTCAATGATGAGGGAACTTCCCATTTGAAGGAAGGGAACTTAATTTCAGAAGTGGAATTTCTGGCAGAGTTGGCTTATCGGTTGTTGGGCGATCGTCCCCTTGATTGGCGCAAACTTCAGGATACTCGCTATGTCAGAGAGTTAATCGCGAGGACAATTCCGGGATACGAAAAAATTGGAGAACTGGACGATACCCAGGAAGAGTTTACGATCGCCAATCGCATTTTTACCGACCCCAGTTTTCCCACTTCTTCAGGCAAAGCTCAAATGTTTACAACACCTTTGCCCCAGTTAACCATTCCCGTCAAAACAGATTTTGGGATATCTGAAGAGACTCAGGGAATTGTGTTAATTCTGGGAACGGGCCGCAGTTATTCCCAACATAATACAGTCGTTTATAAACCGGGGGATCGATATCGAGGAATGCCTCACCGAAATTGCATTCTCATGAACCAGCAAGATGGAGAACGGGCCGGATTTACGGAACATCAACGGGTTACGGTTCAAGGGGATGCAGGTCAGTTAGAAAATGTAGAGGTGATTTACGGTTCCATTCGGGAAGGTGCGGCTTTGATGTTCTACCCAGAGGTGAATGCGATTTTCAAGGCAACGATCGATCCGCGATCGGGCACTCCTGCCTATAAGCGAGTTCCAGTCTTCGTCTATGGAAAGAATCCCAAGAAAGCATAAACTGAGGACATAAACTTTCCTTTTGCCCTTGTTTTTATCGTCCTTCAGCAGAAATATTAAAGAGAAAGTGTAACTAAAGTATCAAAAAGTAGTTGCCCTGGGATAGAGGAATGAGAATCAAACATTTCTTAGCCTGATCTGATTACGACCTTCAAAACCTTTTTGAAAACACATCAGGCTTAAATTATGATGACTCGTTTTTTAATTGCAGGATTTTCGGCTTTAATGCTTGCTGGCACGATCGCAACTTCGGCTCAAGCCCAATCTTCTGTGACATCCCAACAATCTGCGGATATCGCCATCCCTCAAGTTGTTTCCAATCTCGATCCTTTTGAAGTGGCAACGCTGGCCTATCAGGGAGCTTTTGAAGATCAGGGAATTCCCAGCGCAGGACAATTGTTACTGCAACATCATCTTGGGTCAGTAACTTCCAGAGATATTGTGCAAAGTGCGATCGATCAAAATCTCGTTCCTCCGGAGCGAATGAATGATGTCGGGTTTCGTAGAGCGATCGATTATCAACTGTCTGCGATGAAACCTTATCAATAATTACAAGTCACAGCAGGGATGCCTTACGTTTTCTGGCAAGCTAGAAAATGATCTCTCTTCTCAATTGCTATGTCTCTTGTCATTGCGGGTGAACGCAGCGGTGTGGGAAAAACAACTATTACCCTGTCTCTCCTGGCATCGTTGTGCAAACGTTCCGATCGGGTCCAATCCTTCAAGGTTGGACCCGATTACATTGACCCCATGTTTCACCAGCATGTCACGGGCCTTCCCTCTTTTAATCTAGACCCCATTCTGACTTCAGAAGCCTATATTCAGCAATGTTTTGAACAGTATACCAGGGGAGTAGAATATGCCCTGGTCGAAGGAGTGATGGGACTCTTTGACGGGGCTTCAGGAATTGAGGATCGGGGAAGTACGGCCCATGTTGCAAAGCTCTTAAATCTCCCAGTGATCTTGGTTGTAGATTGCAGTCGTTTGTCTCGATCGATCGCTGCGATCGTTCACGGCTACTGCACCCTGGACCCTGGGCTACAGGTCGTGGGGGTCATTCTCAATCGGGTGGGCAGCGATCGACACCTGGAACTCCTAACAGCTGCCCTGGAACCCCTCGCAATCCCAATTCTGGGGGTCCTGCGCCGCCAGGATGCTCTAACTATTCCCGATCGCCATTTAGGTTTAGTTCCTACAGGGGAATTTCCGGGGTTGAGTGCATTGGTCGATCGCCTCACCTATCTGGCAGACACCTGTTTTAACTGGGATTTACTCCTCCCGCTTCTGCAAGTTAAAAACTCAAATTCCATTCCCCCTTCCCCCTTTCCCATTCCCCATTCCAGAGTTCCAATTGCGATCGCCCAGGATGCTGCTTTCAACTTCTACTATCAGGATAATCTCGATATCTTGACGCGCCTGGGGGCTGACCTGATTCCCTGGAGTCCTTTACAGGACAATGCCCCCCCGCCCCAAGCCCAGGGGTTTTACTTTGGGGGAGGATTTCCAGAAGTGTTTGCGGAACAACTGGCAGCTAATGGATCTGCACGAAAAGCCGTCCAACGAGCGATTCAACGGGGAATCCCCACCTATGCCGAGTGTGGGGGATTGATGTATTTAGGGGAAGCAATTGTTGATTTTGCAGGGCAGTCCTGGCCGATGGTGGGAATCCTGCCAACGATCGCAAAAATGAGCGATCGGTTAAAATTGGGATATCGCCAAGCAACCGTGCTTAGAGAGACTCCTCTCATGCCCGCAGGAAAGACAGTATGGGGCCATGAATTTCACCGATCGGAGCTATTAGCCCAACCATCTGAACCCCTTTACGCCTTACAGGGATATCATTCGAGTCTACCCATTGCATCTGAAGGGTGGCACCTATATCAAGTTCATGCTTCCTATGTTCATCTTCACTTTGGAATACAACTCGACCTTCCCAGGCGATTTTTAGCCCACTGTCATGCCTTTCCTCCTTCTTGAGAAAACACTCAACCTTTCCCTTGGTAGGGGTGTCACCCTTTTAAGGTGGGTTATCCTGACCGGAGAAATGGAAAATCATTTGGCATCATGAGGATGTCAGCGATCGAATCCTACAGCACTTCCTGTCAACCCTGTCGGGAATCGCCTCGGTAAAGCAAAATTCCCTTACCGATGCCCCATCACCCACTCGCTGTGGTTTCAAGATCGCGCTTTGTAACCCATTCGGGAGGGGTATCATGACTGATCCGATGCAAGAACATAATGCTATTCATGGGCAGCAGGAAAAACCTGTAGGCATGTCACGGGCTACTCGCATTCGCAATATTCTTCGGGATGCAGCGACTCAAGTTCTTACCGAAGTTCGGGAAGGAACTGGAGAAGCCAGGACGATCGCCCGCAACAATTTTTCAACAACGGTTGAGAACAGCAGTGGGAAAACTTCTGAAGCAACAGAAAATCCTTCTACTACTTCTAAAACAAGCGATTTTAGGCGCATAGCAGGAAAAGTATTTTCCATTCTGGGTAAACGCTTGACAACGCAGTTAGATCGGGAATATCCGAAGTGGCGCGATCACTATGCAGGAGCCAGGAATCGAGTTGCAACGGTCAATACAGAGCTATCTGAGCGGTATAGCGATCGATATGCAACCGCCAAGCAACAGCTAGATAAGGCTGCGAACTGGTATGAAACCACTCGTGCCAAGGCAGAAGTTGCAGGAACACTTCCTTTAGAACAGCAACAGGAAGTTCTGCAAGGGAAAGCCAGTGAAGCAGGGGCTTCCGCTGCGAGGAAAGAACGGCAGCTTCGTCAACAAATCCGGGAATTCCTGCAAAAACGCCGATAGGTCAGTCAGGCTCATTGCCCGAAGTCCCTCCCAATGTAGACTTTAGCCCCTAACCCTTTCTCTCCTGAGAGAGGGTTAGGGGAAGAGAAAAAGCGATAAGGTTGGGAAAAGGAAAGCTGAATTTTAGTGCAAATTAAATTTTCCCTTTGTTAAAAGAGGTGGCTTTATGAAACTCGCTCGTATTTTACTTGGCATCTTCCTGCCACCCGTTGGCGTATTCCTCACCTATGGAGTCGGCCCAACGCTTGTGATTAATATTGTGCTCACTCTCCTGGGTTGGGTTCCCGGTAGCATTCATGCTGTCTGGGCGATTGCCAAGCGCGAAGAAAACGAACAACCCGGTGCGATTTAGTGAAGGCAAAAGGCAGAGGGCAAAAGGAACAGTCGCTCTAACCCTGTTTTTCCTTCTACCTTCTGCCTCTATCTTTTCTTTTTGAATTCATAGGAGGTTTAAGATGATTGGATTTTTTGTAACAACTTTAGTGACAGCCTTGAGCTTGCTGATTGTAGATCTGGCAGTTCCCGGTGTTAACATTGCAACGTTTCCGGCTGCGTTAATCGCTGCGATCGCAGTTGGTTTCGTAAATGGCTCCATTAAACCTGTGTTGTCTCTTCTTTCGATGCCCATCAACTTTGTGACCTTGGGCAGTTTCTCCCTGATTGTGAACGGTATCTGCTTCTGGTTAGCTTCAGTGCTGGTTCCTGGCTTTAGCGTTCACGGTCTCCTGGGCATCATTCTGGGACCTGTAGTATTGTCCTTTGCCAGCACGTTCTTGAACCAGTATTTTGCAGAGCGCGGCATTGGCAATTCCCTGAGTGCGGGACATTCTGGCCCTGCCCTGGAATCTGATCGTTAAATTCACAGGTTGCCGATCAGTTGCACATTGCTGCAAATTACGAATTAAAAAGGGTGGGCGATCGTCCACCCTTTTTGTTGCATATTTGTGCTGTTGGCGATTCTCTGGGGCGATCTTGTAATACAATAGTACCAGTTCAAGTTAGAACAGGTTCGCAAGTAAAACCGATCGGGCCGTGAGCATTTCCCTTCTGCCCTCTGCCTTTTTCTCTTCATAGGAGTTCCTCATGATGCCTCGGCTCCCAGACCGGACCCGACTCTTTGATAACCGCGATCGGCGTGGACTCTGGTTTGAGCGATCGATGGCGCTGCTAGTGCTGGCCAATCTGGCGCTTGTGTTGTTTGATGCTACCTATATTTCCTGGCGCGATTTTTATTTTCGCAACTTGCCGAGTTTAACCAAAGTTTACGATCCGATAAAGGGCATTGAGCCAGAACGGGACACCCAGCGACTCTTAAAAACAGTCAATGATTTAGAACAACAGGTAACGCGAACAGGGCTGGATTCACCCCAAACAGAACTGATACTCCGACGATTGCGCCTCTACAGCAGACGTATGATTGAGGAAGACCCGTTTCAGGTGGCGAATAAGTCCGGTTCCCTGGCAAAAATCAAAAATCGAATTAAGGATCAGGTCGAGGATGAATCCTCAACCCAGGCGTTCACTACTTTCTGGAGCAAAGAGTATCTGTTGCGGAAAGGTTGGGAGCCGGAAATCAAGTTCTTTAATCGAGAAATTAGCCCTTTACTCGCAGCCAACTATTACCGCCCCATTGGAGAGAGTGGGGGTCCCGTTGACAACTTTTGGATCATTGATCTGCCCTTTATCCTGCTCTTTGGTTTGGAATTCCTGGCACGAACCTACTACCTGAGCCGCAGACGAAAGGGGGTAAGTTGGCTGGATGGGATGATCTGGCGTTGGTACGACATTTTTCTACTGCTACCATTCTGGCGAATCCTGCGGGTGTTACCTGCCATCCTGCGGTTACACCAATCGGGGTTACTAAATTTGGGACGGGTGCGGGACCAGTTCAATCAAAGTTTGGCAGCGAATCTGGCAGGGGAACTCAGCGAAATTATTGTGGTGCAGACGATCGACCAGATGCAAGCGGCCATTAAACAGGGGGACTTGCTCAACTTCCTATTTCGCCATCAAACCCGCCGCTCTTATGTGGACCTGAACAATGTCAATGAGATTGAGGCGATCTCTCAGCACCTCGTCAATCTTGTGATCTATCAGGTGCTTCCCCAGGTACAACCCCAACTAGAAGCCCTGATTCGGCACGGGTTGGAGAGTGGTTTAAAGCAGGTGCCTCTATACCAGGATCTCCAGAAAGTTCCTGGCATTGGGCAGTTTCCCAGCCAGATGATTGAACGGATTGTGAATGAAGCAACCAGGACCGCCTATCAAACCCTCACAGCGTCTTTGGAGGATGAGGTCGGAGCAGACCTGACCCGGCAGTTAATTCAGCAGTTCAGTACAACGCTCGAAACCCAATTGCGGGATTCGGACAACATCGCGATCGTCCAAACCCTTCTATCAGACTTGTTAGAGGAAGTGAAACAAACCTACGTTCAGCGCATCCCTACTGGGAGTTTGCAAAACATTTTGGACGAAGCGCGAGAATTAAGGATGTTGGGACCAAAATAGGACGGTTTTTGGAAAGAGTTCATCCGTGGGCTGCCCTTCGACTACGCTCAGGGCACGAATGCTGGTTGAACGAAGCCGAAACCAGCGGGGAAATTGTTTTCCAGAAATCTCCTGTTTTCTGCCTTCAGTCAGATTTTTTGCGATCGGATTTCCTTCGGGCGTTCCAATATTCACCCATGCTGCGATACTAAACAATGGGAGTCCTCATTCAGGTTTTATGAACGTCAAAACCATTTCCACCCAACCCTTTGCGGATCAGAAGCCCGGTACTTCTGGATTGCGGAAGCGCGTTCCTGTTTTCCAACAGCCGAACTATCTGGAAAACTTCGTTCAATCTATTTTTGACAGTTTAGAAAACTATCAGGGGCAAACCCTGGTTTTGGGGGGGGATGGTCGCTACTACAACCGTCAGGCCATCCAGATTATCTTAAAAATGGCGGCAGCGAATGGGTTTGGGCGGGTCCTCGTAGGACGGGGAGGCATTCTTTCCACCCCCGCCGCGTCCTGTGTCATTCGGAAGAACCACGCATTTGGGGGCATTATTCTCTCCGCCAGCCACAATCCTGGGGGTCCCGATGCTGATTTTGGAATCAAGTACAACATTGGGAACGGGGGTCCGGCTCCAGAGAAAGTGACGGATGATATTTACGCCCGTAGTAAAAGTATTACAGAGTACAAAATTCTGGATGCGGCGGATGTGGACCTTGATAAGGTTGGGGAACAGCACCTCGGTTCCCTGGCGGTTGAGGTCATCGACTCAGTAGCGGATTACGCTCAGTTAATGGAGTCGTTGTTTGATTTCGATCGCATCCATGAACTGCTCACCTCTGGCAAGTTCCGCATCTGTGTCGATTCAATGCATGCTGTGACAGGTCCGTATGCCCAACGACTCTTCGAGCAACGGTTGGGTGCTCCTGCGGGAACGGTCATGAATGGCATTCCCTTAGAAGATTTTGGCAACGGGCATCCGGACCCCAACCTGGTCTATGCCCATGATTTAGTCGAAATTCTCTACGGGAACAATGCTCCCGATTTTGGGGCCGCTTCCGATGGGGATGGCGATCGTAATATGATCCTGGGCAATCACTTCTTCGTTACCCCCAGTGATAGCCTCGCGATTCTGGCGGCAAATGCAAAGTTAGTGCCGGGATATCGGAATGGCCTTGCTGGAATTGCCCGTTCTATGCCCACCAGTCAGGCAGCCGATCGGGTCGCGGCAAAATTGGGGATCGATTGTTATGAAACCCCAACAGGTTGGAAGTTTTTTGGCAATCTATTAGATGCAGAGCGAGCTACCCTTTGCGGGGAAGAAAGCTTTGGAACTGGCTCGAACCACATTCGGGAAAAGGATGGATTGTGGGCTGTGCTGTTCTGGCTCAATATCCTGGCGGTGCGGCAGCAATCCGTTGAGGCGATCGTGAAGGAACACTGGCAGACCTACGGGCGCAACTACTATTCCCGCCACGATTACGAAGCGGTGGATAGCGATCGGGCCAATACTCTGATCACCCAACTCCGAGATCAGTTGCCAACGCTGAAAGGAAAACAATTGGGTGCCTACGAAGTTGCTTACAGCGATGACTTTAGCTACACGGACCCTGTAGATGGCAGCATTAGCCAGAAACAGGGGGTCCGGATTGGGTTTACAGACGGTTCCCGAATTGTGTTCCGCCTTTCGGGAACAGGCACGCAGGGCGCAACCCTACGGGTTTATTTAGAAAATTACCAACCCGATCCGGCTCAACAAGACCTCGATCCCCAGATTGCCCTCGCGGATCTGATCCAAATTGCGGATGAGATGGCGCAGATTAAAACACTAACAGGTATGGATAAACCGACGGTTATTACTTAAGGGGTCATGGGTCATGGGAATCCCTCGTAGAAGTGTTCCTTAGGATCACCCATGACCCATCCACCCTTGCAAAAAACTCCTAACCTGCTCCGGCAACGTGAGGGCATCAAACGGCTTGGCGATGACTCCGGCAACCGCAATCTGATCAAATTGTTGTCGATCGCTCGTTTGCACCTTAGCCGTCAACAAAATGACGGGGATATGCCGAGTCGCAGCATTCGTTTGGAGTTGCTGAAAAATCGTCAAACCATCTATATCTGGCAGGGAAACATCCAGTAAAATTGCATCGGGTTGCTCAAGCTCTGCTTTTACCAGCCCCTCTTTTCCTGCGCTAGCGGTAATCACAACCCAGTTCCCTAAGGTCTCCAGGCACACCTGTACGACTTCCTGAATTCGTACCTCGTCATCAATGACAAGAATGCGTTCCATGACTGCCTGTTATGCTGCCCGTTTTTAAGATGCCCTATTTTGCTTTTATAACGTAGAATCTACGATTTGGTATCGTTATTTACCTTTCGTGAGGAAGCAAGCCTTGAAAATTAGTTTTGCTCCTAGAATGATTGAATACGATCGCCCTTACTCAAGTAGATATGAGTTCTTCCACTCCATCATCGAATGATGCCCGTTTTGATTCGGCTAGTCCTGGTGCCATCGCCGGATTGTCGGCCCTTAATTCCCAGATCCCTGATCAGGATTTAGAATCCGTTGCGACGACCAGCGGGTTGTTTTTGCGTCACCGCTTGAGGATTGTAGAAGATCTCTGGGAATCCGTATTACAACAGGAGTGCGGGCAGGAGTTAGTCGATCTCTTGAAGCAACTACGGGCCATGTGTTCCCCAGAGGGGCAAGCCTCTAGTTCTTCCGAGGCTGAGGTACTCCAAATTGTCGAAAAATTGGATTTGAATGAGGCCATCCGGGCAGCGCGGGCCTTTGCCTTATATTTTCAACTTATTAATATTGTCGAGCAACATTACGAACAACGGGGTCAGCAACGTCAGTATCGCAATGCTTACGATACGCCCGAAGGGGCTAATCATGGTCCCAAACCCCCGGTGGTTGAAAAGACCCTCTCCCAATCCATGAGTCAGGACCAGGATGGTGAAGTGCATGGGTTCCAGGCAGACTTGTTGGAGAAGAGTCTGCAAGATTCGGCTCTCCTCCGGCGCGATATGGGAACCTTTCATCACCTCTTCCCGCGACTTTGGGAATTGAACGTGCCCCCCCAACACATTCAAAATCTCATTGATAACCTGGATATTCGCCTGGTGTTTACAGCCCACCCTACGGAAATCGTTCGCCATACGATTCGGGACAAGCAGCGGCGAATTGCCCGGATTCTGCGCCACCTGGATCAAATTGAAGAACGGGTAGGCACGATCGGGTTAGCCGCTTCCTGGGAAGCAACGGAGTTGAAGGACCAGCTTACGGAGGAAATTCGCCTCTGGTGGCGCACGGATGAATTGCATCAGTTCAAACCCACCGTGTTGGATGAGGTGGATTATGCGCTGCACTACTTTAAGGAAGTGCTATTTGAGGCAATTCCCCAACTGTATGAGCGGTTTCAGCGTTCCCTGAGTACCTCCTATCCCCGATTACGACCTCCCACGAAGGATTTCTGTAAGTTCGGCTCTTGGGTGGGGTCTGATCGCGACGGAAACCCCTCTGTCACCCCTCAGATCACCTGGCAAACGGCCTGTTATCAACGCAATCTCGTCCTGGATAAGTACCTGACTTCCATTCAAAAGCTCACGGATTTATTGAGCCTGTCCCTCCACTGGTGCGATGTGTTGCCTGATCTGCTGGAATCCCTGGAGCAGGACCAGGCCCGGATGCCGGAGGTATACGATCGCCTCGCCATTCGCTACCGTCAGGAACCGTACCGTCTGAAACTGGCCTATATCCAGCAGCGGCTCCAAAATACCCAGGAACGGAACCAGCGTCTTCAGAATGGGGAGTTTCTGCAAAATGAAGACGCAACTCCCAGTTGTGTGTATCGATCGGGCAGTGAGTTTCTGGCAGAGTTGCAACTGATTCACCGCAGTCTGCAAGCAACGGGGTTAGGGTGCCGCGATCTGGAACACCTGATTTGCCAGGTAGACATCTATGGCTTTAGTCTGACCTATCTGGATATCCGGCAGGAAAGCAGTCGCCATTCCGATGCTTTGAGCGAAATCGCCTCCTACCTCCAGGTATTGCCCAAGCCCTACAACATGATGACGGATGCCGAGAAGTCCCTCTGGCTGGCAACGGAGTTACAAACACGGCGGCCCCTGATTCCGTCCGAACTTCCCTTCTCGGATAAGACACGGGAGACGATCGAAACTTTCCGGATGGTTCGTCGGTTACAGCAGGAATTCGGTCCTGAAATCTGCCAAACCTATGTCATTAGCATGAGCCATGAGGTCAGTGACCTGCTGGAGGTGCTACTCCTGAGCAAGGAGGCAGGACTCTACGATCCAGCGACGGGAGTTGGTAGCCTCCATGTGGTGCCCCTGTTTGAAACGGTGGAAGACTTGAAACGTGCCCCTTCCATCATGCGGTATCTGTTTGAACTCCCCCTCTACCGTCATTTCCTGGCAGGGGGGCAACCGATCGAAGGAACTCCCGCCTCAACCCTGGTTCCGAACCTCCAGGAAGTCATGTTGGGCTACTCCGACAGTAACAAGGACTCCGGTTTCTTGAGTAGTAACTGGGAGATCCATAAGGCTCAACAGGCGTTACAAACCCTGGCAGAGGAATTTGGCCTCTCCCTCCGAATCTTTCACGGGCGCGGTGGGTCGGTCGGTCGGGGTGGGGGTCCCGCCTATGAAGCGATCCTGGCCCAACCGGGCCAGAGTGTGAACGGTCGCATCAAGATTACCGAGCAGGGAGAGGTGCTGGCTTCCAAGTATTCCTTACCAGAACTGGCGCTCTACAACCTGGAAACTGTGACCACAGCCGTCATTCAGACGAGCTTGCTTCGGACTGGGTTCGATGACATTCAACCCTGGCACGAAATTATGGAGGAATTGGCGACCCGATCGCGTTCCCAGTACCGTGCCCTGATCTACGAGCAACCCGATTTTGTGGAGTTTTTCCATCAGGTCACACCGATCGAGGAGATCAGTCAGTTACAGATCAGTTCTCGTCCGGCCCGTCGCGGTGGCAAGAAAGACCTGGGCAACCTGCGGGCGATTCCCTGGGTGTTTAGCTGGACCCAAACCCGGGTTCTGCTCCCCTCATGGTATGGGGTCGGCACTGCCCTGCGCGACTTCCTTTCCCAGAAACCAGAGGAACACCTGAAGTTACTGCGCTACTTCTACTACAAATGGCCTTTCTTCAAAATGGTGATCTCTAAGTGCGAGATGACCCTTTCCAAGGTCGATCTCCAGATCGCCCACCATTATGTCCATGAACTCTCCCATAGTGAAAATCGAGAGCGGTTTAATCAGGTCTTTCAGCAAATCTGCGATGAATACTACCTGACGCGAGATCTGGTATTGGCGATCACAGGTCATAAACGTCTGCTGGATGGCGATCCCGAACTTCAGCGATCGGTTCAGTTACGGAATGGGACGATCGTCCCCCTGGGCTTCCTGCAAGTCTCTCTCTTAAAACGGTTGCGCCAATACAGTAGTAGTTCCACCGCTGCAATCATTCGTTCTCGGTACAGCAAGGGCGAATTGCTCCGGGGTGCCCTTTTAACCATCAACGGGATCGCTGCCGGAATGAGAAACACAGGTTGATGGGATTGGGGTATCACAAAACTCGGTGACGATCCCTTATGCTACAGAAAAATAAATCTGGAGCGTATGGTATTTAAATCCATCATAACTTTGACCCTATGGTTAGGCATGAGTGTCCCTGCTCTGGCCTTACCCAGCCAAAGCATCAGTACCGTTCTGGCATGGTCCAAAAAACATGCCCTGGTAGCACCCTTGCAGAAGGCTCGCAAACTAGAACCGGATGAACCGGATTATGAAAGTGTGATCCAGATTGGGGGAGCCATTTACAATAGCAATGAGCGGCTGATTTTTTCAGTGGTGGTCAATCCTCGCTCTCAAAAAGTAGAAAGTGAGACGATTTACTACGCCAATCCCCAGGGGATTCCCAGCCTAGACTTTTACACGGGAGCAGGGTTTCGCCTGATCGAAGCTATTTACGATCGATCGGTGATGAATGATTTTGTGAAGGCCCAACTCGTTAAAACCCGGAAACTGGGAAACACCATTCCCATCAGGCTTTATCGAGGGAAGCAGTTTGGGTATCAGGTGATGGGTGGGGGAAGCAGTGATAGTACTTCTAACTTCACGATCGCATCGCCAGCTCAATTCGAAAAATTGCTGACGGTTCGGTAGTCGTGCATTCTTCTAAATTGGGCTGCCAATTCAAGGAATCACAGTCGTGCTGATATAGCAGTTTTCATGTTTATGAGGTACAGACAAGACGCTTTCTGCCCCGCAACACGGGGCAGAAAGCGTACTTCCCTGAACTGAAATATGTTATTGAAAGAAATTCCGCCAATGTGGACTGGGGAAACTTTAGCATTCAGGAACTCGCTTGGGCGGGTTTTGTTTTGAGAGTTGGGGGGTCAACCACCCAGCCACCAGCGCTCTGCCTAAACCTTAGGTTCGCCCAAGCCTGGAGTTTCTTCCGGGGTCACTTCAGGGACAACACTGGGCCGCTCTTTGTCTTCCCATCCGGGGGGGCGCTTCGAGTTGTACCAGGCGACGGAACCGATCGTCACGGCGGCAATAAATCCTACGATATAAACCACCGTAAAAGAAACGGGAAAATGGGGGCCACTCGTAGCCACACCCGACGCAACATCCATTAGTAAGTAAGTCATCATAACCTCTTGTGTTTAAGAACCCTTTTAATAGGATACCGAGAGAATATTTGAATTTGGGCGCTTCTACATCTCTCACAGGTTCGATCCCCATCCTCGCTCTCAGGGTTAAGGGGGTGATCCTTCCGGAGCAGGAGGCGGTTCCGCAGGGGCGGCGGGCGGCGGCAACTCTTCAGTCACCGGGGGGGGAGGTTCCATTGGCGCTGGAGCAGGTTCCGCAGGAGCGGGAGGCTGAGGAACGGGTTCCTCTCGAGTCGAGGGTTCCTCAAAGGTATCGCGGGGCGCGGTATGGGGAGTTTCCGACTCCGGGGAAGACGAGGGAGCAGGTCGATCGACATCCACCGCTCCCCGCTCTCGTACCGGACGTTCAGGTTCGGAACGGGGAGCAGGTTCAGAATAGGTCGAAGGATCTGCCTTTCCAGCCCGCACCTCACCCCGATAGGGTTTTGCTTTGATACTCCCCTTTCGTCCCTCTAACGAAGGCAAGGGTGGAAACTTTTGAACCTTCATGCCCACGACAATCTTAGACATGAAGCGGTGCCAAACCAGGGCAGCGGTGCTACTGGCCCCCCAAGTCGGGTCGTTGTTGTCGTTCCCCAGCCACACTCCAGTGACGATTTGGGGAATATAGCCAATAAACCAGAGGTCACGGGCTTCTTCCGACGTGCCTGTTTTCCCGGCCACAGGCCGCCCCGGCAGGTAGGCGTTCGCCCCCGTTCCACTTTCAACCACACCCCGGAGCATCCAGGTCACGATCGCCGCCGAACCCTTATCAACGACCTGCTTGGGCTTGAGTTTCTTGGAGGCATCATAGAGAACCTCCCCTCGTCGATTCAGAACCCGCCGAATGCCATGTACTGGAACATGCACCCCTCGTGCTGCCAGGGTTCCATAACCACTGGTAATTTCTAGCAACGTTGCTTCATTCGAACCCAATGCGAGGGAAAAGACAGGCTTCATCTTCGACTGAATTCCCATGTCCTTCGCCATCTTAATCACGGGATCAAAGCCCACATCCAGGAGTACCCGCACCGCAATCACGTTGATGGACTGGGTGAGGGCTTCCCGTAAGTTCATCCAGCCATAGTATCGGCGAGAGGCATTTTGGGGTTGGTAGCCTCCAATCGAGAGGGGAGCGTCCTGGTAGCCATCGTAGGGGGAAAACCCTGCGGCGATCGCAGCGGTATACAGGAAAGTCTTGAAGGTAGAACCGGGCTGGCGTTGAGCTTGCGTAACCCGATTAAACTGGCTCTTTTGGAAGTCATTGCCTCCCACCATTGCTTTGACCTCCCCCGACTGGGGATCGATCGCCACCATCGCCGCCTGGGCAAAACTCTGACCGGGACCATCCACTTCGATCGCTTCCTTAATCACCCGTTCGGCAAGCTTCTGCCATTGGCTGTTTAGGCTCGTTTCAACAATCAGCCCTCCCTCTTCAAGAATATCCCGTGAGACATAGCGAGGAAGTTCCTGTTGAATATAGGTCGTAAAGTAGGGCGCTTCTACAATCAGTCGTTTGGGGAATTTGGGTTTTAAAACGAGGGGAGAGGCTTGTGCCTTTTCTGCTTGCACCTCCGTAATGTATCCCTCATCCGCCATACGTTGCAGCACAATATTACGGCGACTCTTCGCAGCTTCCGGGTTGACCAGTGGGGAATAGTCGCTGGGGGCAGGCGGGAGTCCAGCAATGGTTGCCACTTCGGGCAAGGTCAACTGATCGACCTTTTTCCCAAAGTAAACCCAGGCGGCATCCGCGACCCCATAAGCCCCTGATCCTAAATAAACCAGATTCAAGTAGCGCTCCAGGATATGCTCCTTCCCCATGCGCTCCTCGATTTTACGGGCCAGCATGGCTTCTTTGAGTTTGCGCCACACGCTCTGTTCCTGGGTGAGAAACACCATCCGGGCGAGTTGTTGCGTTACCGTACTGGCTCCCTCCACCACCTCACCCGCTGTTACATTCGAGACGATCGCCCGCAGGACTCCCTGGTAATCGACCCCATCATGCTCATAAAACCGCCGATCTTCAACAGACAAAAACGCCTGAATGAGAGGACGGGGTATCTTTTGAATGGATAATTTTTCACGGGTCGCTGGACCCTTCTGTTGCAGAATTTTGCCGTCGGCAGAACGAATGGTGATCGTCCCATCGCGAACGAAGGTAAAGACATCCGTGACATCTGGAAGGCTTTGCTCCAGGTCATACCAAACCCATGTCACAACTCCTCCCCCGCTGACTACCAGGCCAAGGATCAGCCATGATAGGTAGCGCAGGTAGCGTGTGCGCCGACGGAGACGCTTCTTTTCAGGAGGAGGGGTTGGCTCTTCTGGAGAGTCAGCAGCAACCTCTGGCGCGTCCGGTCGAGCCTTCACACCAGGGCGGAGAGGCTGAGTTAGCATCCTGAGATTAAACCGGGCCAGGAATTCTTTCCTTGAAGTCAATCTGGTCACTCCGAACTCTCACTCACACCGATGGCACGCTCTTATTCTAGAGCTTGAGATCCTGATCCGCATCTGTACCGAATGGCTTACGATCCCCTGGAAACTGCCAGAATCAGATCCCTGCATGGCCCAAAGCCAGCCCTGCTACCAGCATTCCCAGCACCAGAAAAGGTTGGGCACTGGCCTGATATTTCACATCATTCTTCAAAGGATCTCGCAGGAAATACATGTCCTGAAAGGTGATTTGAGGAATGATGAGCAGGATCAAGATTGTGGCATAGAGATTTTGTTGAATCCCAATCAGATAGGCAGCAATCCCAACCTGAAAGACATCAATCATCAAGACACAAATCCAGGCAGCCGTTGTAATGCCAAACATCACAGGCAGGGATTTGAGACCTAATTGCCGATCGCCTTCCACGCTCTTAAAATCATTCACAACCGCGATCCCCAACCCGGACAAACTATAGAACAGCGTCAGGACGACGATCGTGGCATTGAGTTCCCCAAACAGGGCATGACCCGCCCACCAGGGGAGGGCGATGTAGCTGGCTCCCAGGGCATAGTTCCCTAACCAACCATTTTGCTTAAGCTTGAGGGGAGGAGCCGAATAGATATAGGAGATGAAAGAACCAAAGATTGCCAGCACCGTGACGATCGGGAATTCATGCCCAGCCCACCGATCCAGCCCATAGGCTAACCCTAGCCCTGCTAGAAGTAACACCCAGATCTGGCTGATCACTTGAGGCACCGAAATCGCCCCCGAAGGGATGGGGCGGTAGGGTTCGTTGATGGCATCGATCTCGCGATCGTAAAAATCATTCATGGTCTGGGTGTAACCAGCCAAAAGCGGCCCGGAGAGAAGCATACAGGCAGCAGCCTTGAGAACATCCTCCAGGGACCAACTGTAATTGCCCGACGAAGCCGCGCCACACACCACCCCCCAGATCAAAGGAATCCAGGTAATTGGCTTCATTAACTGCAACCGAATCTTCCAGATGGAAGTGTCCCCGGTTTGGGCACCTTTCATCCCCAGAAGCTGGCGAGTCTTGGCACTGCGGGCCACCTGGCTCGATTCACCAGAACCCCCGTCCAGGGGCGTTGCATTGTCTGGAGTGATAGCATCCGTTTCAGTCGAAGGCTGGGAAGGAGTAGAGTCCGCCATAGGTTTGTTGCTAGAAGGAAATCGTTAAATAGCTATCCTGAAATTTTGCCCCGGTTACAGGTCTCCCACTCAATTCGGGAGGGAGAAGAATATTACGTCGCTGATCCCCAGCTTCGATCGTTACCTCTGGCCCCGTCTGCGTCAACTTCACCTGGCGTTTGTCAAAGCCTGGTAAAAACAGCCGCACCTTCCGTTCCGCCAGGTTAATTTCCATGGGGCGAGGAGCCTGGGCCGCCTGGGAAAAGTCGGGTAGGGCATCCATGAGGGGTTGCCAATTGGCATCCGATTGCATTGGAATTGGGGAAACCGACAGGGGTGCAAAGTCATTCGCCACCGTTTCCGGCGATCCCCCTCCCGTGAGCAGCACACCCCCCACCGTCAAACCAATCTGCTGGGCAGCCCCCCAGAGATAACGGGCCGTTGCCACTGCCACCGGATCAACACTGGTGACGAGATACGCAGCCATCCGTTGGGGATTACTGATCGCTTCCTTGCCCTGATCCAGCAGATTGTTCACCTGATTCGTAGGTTGGGAAAAGTTGCCACTCAACCAATCGACATTGAATAGAGTACCGATAATGGGTTGCAGCAGCGGCATCACGGTTTTGCCAAAATCAGAGTCCGCAAAGACCTGACGGAAGCGCCTAATATACCAACTCATGATTTCTGGCATCCCCAACGCCCGCAGCGTGGCTTGATCCCCGGTGCCATCATAAACGATCACGTCATAGCGACCGCTGGCATCGTACTCTCGAATGGCATTCAGCGCCAGAGCCGTATCCATGCCAGGAAGTACCCCCAATTCCTGCCCATACACAGAGGTGAGAACAGGGGTTCGCAGATATTGGGACTCCAGTTTCTTTACTTCTTCCCAACTGCGTTCCAGTAAGGAAGATGCTTGCACTTGTACCACCCAGAAATTAGGAGACAACTCCTGGGGATCGGCATTTGGAGTTGCTCCCAGTAATAACCCAAAAGCAGGGGTGGGGTCTTGTCCTAACAGCAAAACCCGCTTCCCCTGGTTAGCAAAGCGACGGGCAGCGGCGATCGCGAGCGTGGTGCGATCCGTTTCCCCTCGACCTAAAAACGTCAAAATAAAGGCCATGCAATTTCCTATGCGGGTGCCAATTCGTCCTCAAAAAACCAGGTCGCAAATTGATCGTCAAACTTGACCAAAAAGCCAATTCCGCCACCATCTACCACTTTGTAATCCGTAATCACCCCAACCTTGCCCAGGCAATTGACAATGACTGGAGACACTCGATCGCGCAACCGCTTTACCTTAACCTTCTGACCCTTTTCCATTGTTGCTCAAAGAAATTTAATGAACCAATCCAAAGTTTACCAGGGGAAGGGATACAAGATCTGGCCTTTGAGCGATCGAGATAGACTGGAGTGACCTGTTCTACATTCCCCTCTAATCTATGCAAGTTACCGAGTCACGGATCTACTCTCCAGAGGAATATCTGACTCTGGAGGAAACCGCAGATCACAAGAGCGAATATATTGACGGACTGATTATCCCAATGGCGGGTGGAACGACAAATCACAATCGGATTGCCGGAAATCTCTATGCTGCCTTGAATTTTGGGTTGAGACAGCAGGATTATGAAGTCTTTATTCGCGACGTTCGCCTCTCGATTCCGAAGCGACGAATTTATACCTATCCAGATGTGATGGTGATTGCAGGAGATCCTCAATATAGTCTGGGGCGTACCGATACGGTAACGAACCCCCTGGTCATTATCGAGGTGCTTTCTGATTCGACCAGCAATTACGATCGTGAAGGCAAATTTGCGGCATACCGGACGCTGGAGAGTTTTCAGGAGTATCTTTTGATCGATCAAACCCAAATCTATGCCGAGCAGTATTGGCGGACGGCGAATAAGCGGTGGTCCCTGCGGGAGTATGATGCAGAAGATGGGGCGATCGAACTGAACTCCGTCGCATTTCAAATCTCCCTGGTAGACCTGTATCACAGGGTAAAATTTGAGGCTCCAGAGTCCGCAGTTTAGGGCGTTTCAGAATCATTAGAACTAACAGAGTCGATCGCAATGCTGGCAAAACGAATTCTTCCCTGTCTGGATGTCAAAGCAGGGCGCGTCGTCAAGGGTGTGAATTTTGTAGACCTTAAGGATGCGGGCGATCCGGTAGAACTGGCTCAGGCATACAATCAGGCAGGGGCCGACGAATTAGTTTTTCTCGACATTACCGCCACCCATGAAGACCGGGACATTATTTATGATGTGGTCTATCGCACTGCCGAGCAGGTGTTTATTCCCCTGACCGTAGGGGGTGGCATTCAAAATCTAGAGACGATTAAAAAGCTACTCCGGGCCGGAGCCGATAAGGTGAGTATCAACTCCTCTGCGGTGCGTGACCCCGATTTTATCAATCGAGCCGCCGATCGCTTTGGGGTGCAGTGCATTGTAGTAGCGATCGATGCCAGCCGTCGAGAAGACCCCGCCAACCCTGGCTGGGATGTGTACGTGCGAGGCGGACGGGAGAATACGGGACTGGATGCGATCGCCTGGGCCAAAGAAGTCGAGCAACGGGGAGCCGGAGAACTGCTGGTCACGAGTATGGATGCAGACGGCACCCAGGCCGGATATGATCTGGAACTCACCCGCACGATCGCCGATCAGGTCCAGATTCCCGTGATTGCGTCGGGAGGAGCCGGAAACTGTGACCATATCCGGGAAGCCCTCACGGAAGGGAGAGCCGAAGCAGCACTTTTGGCATCCTTACTGCATTATGGACAATTGACGGTTGCAGAAATCAAACACCATCTTGCAATCCATCAAATCTCTGTAAGAAGATAGGGGCAATTCTCTTTAAGAAACAGCCCGAATCCCTTTTTTAGTAACTTCAAAGGGCTGATTGCGAACTAACGGTTCTATCACAAAGTCTGGTGCTTTCTTGGTTTTGACAATGTGAAAGGCTCCCACTTCTAGGTCAGCCAAAGTATCGATGAGTGTGCCGTTTTCCCAACGATACTTCCAGTCGCGATCGAGATTCATAATTCCACAATCGTTATGGACTAGATTTTCCATATAGTGAACCTTTACTTCTCCCTTCTTAAGAATTTGTTTCATCGCCACAATATCTTCTCGACCATACTCATCGAAGATATAGTTTTTAGGAGATTCGAATACTTTAAGGTAGTCAGGGCTAGTACGAAATAAATTGTTCATGCTCTCAGTGTTGCGATAGAGAGCCATATAACCCGCAATATTTCCTGGCACTGTAATCAGGTCATACTTTTGTACATTGTCATCTCGGAAAAACTTGCCAAGATTTCCAATAATCATATCAATATCGCAATAGCCCCAAAATTCATATCCTTTCAAAAAATCCGAAAAGATCACTCCAAAAGCAGGTTTAAAATCACAAATTTTATACCCGTAAAAACTACTGTAAATTCTTAAACCGAATTGATAGGGATAAAATTGACCAGGATTAAATCCAATTTGCTTAACGGCAAGCCTGAAAAATTGATTCAGACTCATTTGATAAAAAGAAATATTACCTTGATATTTCTCCTTATAGGGTTCAGATGGAATATTAGTAAATATCTTTAAATCCACCCCTTTGGTTTTAGAAAAACTTTCAACAAAATGGTCAAAATAATTGGGAAACCGATACGCCTTAGGGTTATTCTTCCAGAAGAAAGGGCTTATCTGGGCAAAGAATGGAACGATTAAGCAAACGGATGCCATAGTTAGCTCTGAAAAGATTTACAAACTGCTAAATTTAACCAATAAGTTTAACCAATAAGTAGTTAAACATAAAAATCTATAAATTTGATGAACTGACAAAAGTGCCAGAAGGCGCGTTTCCGCATCGGGGCAGATTTTGAAATGCTCACGGAAAGCGGATAAGGGATGTGCCAAACCTGCCGCGACAGAGATTTGGCAGCTCGATCGGGGGCGAAGGTGAACTAGAAATCAGGAAATCCCAGGAGATTTCCTGGAAAGAGAATACCCACCGTAGGGCAATCGTCTCGCTTGCATCGCAGGCAAGATGCAAGCGAGACGATTTCATTGATGGAATATCCTTTGCAAGAAATCTCCTTAAATTTTGGAGCAAGCTAAGCGGTCAGATCAAATGACCCAATCACTTTTCTTAATCACTGAATCTAAATCTAAAATTTCAGTAGCCAGGTAGAAATTGTTAAAAATATTACATCGAGAGCCAGAATTTTTTCCGAACACGTAGATTTTTTACCTTGAAAAAGTGAAGAATTTGCCACTCTCGATTTGCCTATATGTTATTAGATTACTTACCGTTCGCGTAATCGAACCTGACTATTCCGAATTAGCAATCAACCTGCTGTAAATGTCTGCTGGCAAACCTAAAAGCCGAATAATCTCTTGCTGAAGAGGGGTAAGCGGTGGAACATGGCCCGCAAATTGGCCG
>JANRKG010000398.1:0-8524 GCA_033763635.1 Leptolyngbyaceae cyanobacterium bins.59 | reverse complement strand
GGGTCCAGTGCGACGATCGATTCAGTACATGCTGGACAACTTCATGGACCGTCCTTTTGAGGATCAATCCGTTGATACCATCATTGATGACCTCTATGAAGTGGCCTATGGTCGTCCCTTTCGCTTTCCGGCGACGTTTACCTTTGTCATGCGAGCCTTCTCTACATTACAAAGTGTTGGCAAAGGATTAGACCCAGAGTTTAATTTTATGGAGGTCGCAAAACCTTTTGCGATGCAAATTATGGCAAATGGGAACCCTATGGATGACGGAAATCTGCTCAGTGAACTCAGCCGTCAAGCGGTTCAGGTCAGTAATACTGCCTTGGGCTTACCCCGGCGGATTGAGGATACACTGGAAAAGCTAGAGCAGGGAGATATTCGAGTTCGAGTCCGTTCTACGGAAACCGATCGGATGATTCGCCGCCTCAGTAACGTCAATCTAGGGACCACCTATAGTCTCTTGATTGGGGCATTGACCCTATCCGCCACCATTCTGCTGGTGAATCAGTACGTTTGGTTGGCGATCGTCGCAGCCTTGGCTGCGCTTATGCTAGCAGTCATCTTAATCCGTCTCCTGATTCGGCTTGACCGCTTTGAACGTATGATGTAATTCTTTGAGTTCTTGTATAGCCGTGTTATGAAAAGCCTCTTCACAGGCATTACTGACCCAGGACTTCTCCGCTCTGTCAACCAAGATGCTTACTACATTGACCCAGAGGGGCGATTTTTTATCGTGGCGGATGGGATGGGAGGTCATGCTGGGGGGCAGGAGGCAAGTCGCATTGCAACCCAAGCCATTCAAACTTTTTTGCTGGATCATTGGGATTCAGAAGACTCGTCCGCTGTCTTACTGGAAGGGGCGCTCTTAGAAGCAAATCGAGCCATTTTACAGGATCAACGCAAGCATCCAGAGCGGTCTGATATGGGGACGACTGTTGTGGTCGTTCTGTTTCGCAACCACCAAACCTGGTGTGCCCACATTGGAGATTCCCGGTTGTACCGTCTGCGGGGAGCCAAGTTAGAACAAATTACTGAAGACCATACCTGGGTCGCACGGGCGATGAAGGTGGGAGACCTCACGCCTGACCAAGCTCGTGTCCATCCCTGGCGGCATGTCCTATCCCAATGTTTGGGACGGGAAGACCTGCGCCAGATTGATATTCAATCAATGGACGTTCAAGCGGGCGATCGGCTGTTACTGTGTAGCGATGGGTTGACTGAAGAACTTTCAGACAATTTGATCGCAACCCATTTGAAATCAATTCGGGCTGCGGAAAAAGCAGCGATGGCTCTGGTGGATGCAGCGAAGGACCGAGGAGGCCGGGACAACATTACAGTGGTGATTGTCGTCCTGGACGGTTTAGGCCAGCATCAGGATGCATAAGAGTATGGTCATCATCTAAATTTTATCTGGGATGCCAAAATCGTAAAGGTGTGAGTTTCTACGCCTCTAGAGGGTAAGTAGTAGGGTTAACGCTAGCTGGGGTAAACATCTGCAACTGATTTCGAGCGAATCTCCTCCTGGGAGGGGCAGGAGTGGGTTTGATTATCGCGAGAGCAATCTGATTCAGCGTTACCCATCATCTATCAAATCGGTTGGACTATCCACCTGACCAAATAGGGTTGGGTCCAGGTAATTAATGCGGGCAAGGGGACTGAGGGCTGCCAGAATTTGTTGCCCGTAGCTCCGGTGAATCACCCGACTATCCAGCAGAGCCACAACCCCCTGATTATCGCGCACAGGAGCAACAGCCCGTTGCAATTCGTTGATGGCTTCTGGGAGCAAATAAAGACGGAACCAGTCCTGGCGATGTCGTTTATAGTAATTGACCCGACCCGCTACAATTGGGTCTTCCAGGGATGGAATTGGAAGCGTTGCAACAACCAGTAACCGGGGAGCGGGTAATACGTCCTGGTGTCGATGCCAGAACTGCCAACCTGTAATTAAAATTCCATTGTCGTCCAGGCAAGTTTTTTCCACCTGAACCCGTGACCCAAACTCAGAGGCCAAAATTGAGCCGATCTGGGCCTTCAGGGGCACATCACCGATCAAGAGAACCGTTACTCCCTGAGTCACCGCACTGACTGTCAATAACTTACGGATTTCATGGAGCAGCGCAGGTTGAAACTGCACCGTATTGGGCATAGGAACGCCGTCCGGCAGATAAAGCTGAATCAGTTCATGGTGGCGATCGGGCGCAAACTTTAAGCTAGTAATATCACCTAACCCAACCCGCTGGCGGTACGTAGGAGCCTCTGATTCCGAATCCAGGGCACTTCCAATTAATACAACAGGCTGTTTGGGCCAGATCGTTGCCAGAGAATCCGCAACTGTAATCGGTCCTCCATGTAGGGAAAATTGACCAAACTGCCGGGATACCGTCACCCAGAGGAGAGACGATTCAGAAATAAAACATTGCCAAAATCGTTGCCAGATCTCTGGAAAACACCCCAAATCTGGCGTTTCACCTGACGAAAGGGCTAACCCTGTTAATCCTTCATGCAGTTGAAGAAGCCAGTTATACTCAGAAGGCTCCAGGACATAGCACTCATAGGGATTCGCAGGATGCTGAAACACTGAATGGGTCAGTTGCACCCGGATATTTCGAATGAGGTCGCTTTTGTCTGGACAGGCCAGCATCAAATCTTCCCAATCACGGGCGCGAACACAGGTTGTCAGGTGATCTAACACCTGACTTTCTAAGTCATCCACTCCGTCAATAATCGTCAGCACACCAGAAGGAAAGCGTTTCTGTTGAGCGAACCGATCGGCAATCCACCGTTCAGGAGACGTGATCAGCAAACCCTGAAAGTTTTCTTCAGGCCAAGAATCCCCCGTGCGAATGGGTTTATGGGTTTGTATCCACTGCCGTAATTGAGGAATCTCAACCCGCAGGAGCCGCTGCTGAATGGCTTCTGACACCACTAAGATGACAGGCCCAGGCCACATGAGTACAGGCACTAAATAACTCAAGCGATATCGCCCCTGATGAGTGGAGGAAAGCGCCCCTGTTTGGATCAGGACACTGCGTTCCAACCGCAGGGCACGGGCAACTAAACGCCCCATCGTCAGATGGTGAGGCCAGAGGGGTTCACCCTGTTCCCGCAGGAATGCCCGTAATCGCTGGTGGACTTCTACTTCAATCACAGGGGGATTATCCGGGTTCGACTCAAGCGCGAAGAGTTCAAAAGGTTCGTCAGAGCTAGATTGATGGGCTAGCGTTACAAGCACTCTAGAAGGCGGACGACAATCCTTTCATTATGCCAGAGGTACTCAGGGGATGGGGCAAGCAAGGAGATGGGGAATCTTCCGGAGAAGGAAGGCAATCAATGGTTTACTTTTGGATAAGCCTCTATCCTAAGAGGGAACTCTAGAATTTCTTATTATTTCAGATTCCCATGACCCCGCCGACCCATATTGCCCTCACCCTTTCCGGTTTATGCGTACTCATGGGCCTTCAGTTGCCGTTACAGGCTCAGGCTCCCGAAACTTGCCCGATCGTTAGTGCATCGGACAAGGCAGTCCGGTTCGCGGGACCAGGGATGTATGTCGTTCCCATCAAAAAACGAGCGGGTCGGACTCCCATTATAGAAGTTCGGGTCAACGGGCATCGATTTGAAATGATTGTCGATACGGGCGCAAACGATACGGTGATTACGCATCAGATGGCAAAGCAGCTTGCGATCCCCGTAGTTGCGAAGCGACGTTTTGACACTGCCAGTGCCCAGGGAATTGAATTACCCATCGGGTTGCTCCGTTCTCTGGCAGTGAGTGGGGCAGAAGTACGGAATTTGCAGGTGGCGATCGCGGGTCCAGAATTACCCACAGGCTTACTGGGCCAGGATTTTTTGGGGGAATATGATTTAACCCTGAAACGGGATGTGATTGAGTTCCGATTGCGATAGTTTTATTCTTTTTACTTCCGGATTCGAATCATTTTTTCTCCTCTTTTAGCCACCCACACACAAACCCCAATCGCAAGTCCTGCCAGTAGCGGGATCACAATCATCTGGGGCCAGCATCGGCTGATGGGGCAGAAGAAAAACAGGATCATTAGCAGGTAAAGTAAGACACTAATGATTCCAAGCGTCCCCAAAACGCCCAGACTAATCAGACCGTATCCCAAAATTTGTTTCATATCACCAATACAGGAACCCTATAGAAAATTTGCATCTCCTCTATAAAAAACCCCCGATCGCCCGATCAGGGGTTTTTTATAGACTAACCGACGAACAATTTTATTTCGCAGATGCAATTTCAGGGGCACTCAACCATTTCGTTGGCTGCCAAGTCGGTGCCACTGCCGCTTGTTCTGATACCAGAGTTGGCACCGAATGCCGCAGACGGGCGGTGATTTCGATCGTCTTCGCGTCATAAACCTGGGTCAGCAGTTTTGGATAAAACCCAATCCCAATAATGGGGATCAGCAAACAGGCAACGATGAAGACCTCTCGGGGTTCCGCATCTACCAGATTTTCATGCGAAGTGAGTTCTTTATTTTCGGGACCGTAGAAGATTTCCCGCAACATGGATAGCAGGTAGATCGGAGTCAGGATTACACCGATCGCCGCCAGGATCACCACGATCGTCTTGAAAGTTGGGTTATAGGCATCACTCGTCGCAAAACCAACAAACACCATCAATTCCGCAACGAAACCACTCATCCCCGGTAAAGCCAGGGATGCCAGGGAACAGGCAGTGAACATGGAGAAGATTTTGGGCATTTGTTTGCCAATGCCGCCCATCTCATCCAGCATCAGGGTATGGGTGCGATCGTAAGTTGCCCCCACCAGGAAGAACAAGCTGGCCCCAATGAGACCGTGGGAAACCATCTGTAAAACGGCTCCACTTAAGCCCAGATCTGTAAAGGAGGCAATACCGATGACCACAAATCCCATGTGGGAAATTGAAGAATAGGCAATCTTACGCTTCAAATTGCGCTGGGCAAAAGAGGTGAGGGCCGCATAGATAATATTTACAACCCCCAAAATCACGAGGGCCGGAGCCACCGTTGCATGGGCATCGGGCAACATCTGAGCATTCATGCGGATCAGGGCATAGCCTCCCATCTTCAGCAGAATTCCAGCCAGTAGCATGTGGACGGGCGCAGTGGCTTCCCCGTGGGCATCCGGTAGCCAGGTATGGAAGGGAATAATGGGTAACTTGATGGCGTAGGCAATCAAAAAGCCTGTATAGAGCCAAAGTTGCATTTTTAGCGGGAAGTCCTTTGCCATGAGGGATTGCATATCAAAAGTGATCGTATCCCCATAAAAGGCCATCGCTAACGACGCTAGCAGAATGAATAGGGACCCCCCCGCCGTGTAGAGAATAAACTTGGTTGCGGCATACAGGCGCTTTTTCCCTCCCCAGATCGCCAACAACAGGTAGACCGGAATCAACTCCAACTCCCAAACCAGGAAGAACAGCAACATATCCTGCACCGCGAATACAGCAATTTGACCGCCGTACATCGCCAGTAATAGGAAGTAAAACAGCTTTGGTTTGAGGGTGACGGGCCAAGCAGCGAGCGTTGCCAGAGTGGTGATAAAGCCTGTGAGAATGATCAAAGGCATTGACAGGCCATCCGCTCCCACCGACCATTTCAAATCGAGTTGGGGCACCCACGAATAGCTTTCAACCAACTGGAGGCTTGAACTCGAAAGATCGTACTCCGTGTAGAACGCATAGGAAATTAGGGCAAAGTCAATCAAACCTACAATGAGGGCATACCAGCGAACCGTTTTGCCATCCTTATCGGGGATCAGGGGAACCAGGAGGGATGCGGCGATCGGGAACAGAATGATCGTCGTCAACCAGGGGAACGTCGCAGCAGTCGTCGCAGCAGTAGTCATAGACAGACAAAATAAAAACCAACAATTAAGGGAAGAGGGTTGGAAGTTTCCAACCCTCCGAATTGATTACAACATCAGGTCACTCCCGAAAGAATGACCAACCCCAAAACCGCACCGAACACAATTAGAGCATAGAATTGGGCACGACCATTTTCCAGGTACTTCAGCCCTTCACCCGTTACCAATGTCACAAACCCTGCCAGGTTCACGATGCCATCCACAATCCGGACATCCACTTCTAACACCTGACGGGCCAGACGACGGCTTCCCTGAACAAAGAAAGCATCGTAGATTTCATCGAAATACCACTTGTTTTTGGACAACTGGTAGAACGGTTGAATCTTGGCAGCGATCGCTGCTGGGTCAATCTTCCGGCTCAGGTACATCAAAGAAGCCAGGGTAATTCCCAGAAGAGAAATCCCAACCGAGCTTCCTGCCATCGTAGCGAACTCCATTAGATGCTCTGGAGGCAAACTGTGGAACGTCAGTTCGAGAGTAGACTCAACGATCGCCTCTCCGGGTGGGTGAATGAATGCCTCGAAGTAGTTTGCAAAGGGAGTGCCGACCAATCCAATCAGGATGGAAGGCACCGCCAGCGCGACCAGGGGAAAGACCATCGTAAAGGGAGATTCATGGGGTTTGTGCCCATGCCCGTGATCATCATGCTCCCCATCGTGGCTGTGATCGTCATGGGTTGCCAGTTCCGCTGAATTCATGGCACCAGGACCAATGGATACACCCGCCGCCTGTAACTGCTCAATCCGAATGGTATTCAGGATGGCAGAATCTTCACCTCGAAACTCCCCTTCAAAAGTCGAGAAGTACATGCGGAACATATAAAAGGCGGTGATTCCAGCCGTTAAGTAGCCAATCCCCCACAGGATTGGGTTGGCAGCAAAGGTGAGTCCGAGAATTTCATCCTTGGACCAGAACCCAGCAAAGGGAGGAATCCCAGAGATCGCCAGAACACCAATGAAGAAAGTAATCGCGGTAATGGGCATGTACTTCCGTAAGCCCCCCATCAATCGCATATCTTGAGCGTAGACCGGATTATGGCCTACCGCTGCTTCCATACCGTGAATGACAGAACCAGAACCCAGGAACATCATGGCCTTGAAGTAAGCATGGGTCATCAGGTGGAACAAGCCAGCACTGTAACCACCCACGCCCATCGCCATCACCATATACCCCAACTGGGACATCGTGGAATAAGCCAACCCTTTCTTAATGTCATTTTGGGTAATAGCGATCGTCGCTCCCAGGAAAGCGGTAAAAGCTCCCGTCCAAGCCACAACCGTCATGGCCGTCGGGATTTCTTCAAATAAGGGGAACATCCGAGCTAGCAGGAAAACCCCCGCCGCCACCATCGTCGCCGCATGAATCAGGGCGGAGATGGGGGTTGGGCCTTCCATCGCATCGGGCAACCAGACATGGAGGGGAAATTGGGCCGACTTCGCAACAGGTCCAAGAAACACCAGGATCGCAAAGAGAGCCGCCAGCCAGCCACTCAGAGCACCACTTTCCACCAGTGCTGAGAGGCGTTCACTAATCACGTCAAACTCAAAACTACCCGTTGCCCAGAACAGACCTAAAATTCCCAGCAGTAATCCAAAGTCTCCAACGCGGTTGGTGACGAATGCTTTTTGACAGGCATCCGCAGCCCCTTTTCGGTCGTACCAGAAACCGATCAACAGGTAGGAACACATCCCCACCAATTCCCAGAAGATATAAATCTGGACAAGATTAGGGCTAATCACCAGCCCCAACATGGAGGAACTAAAGAGACTGAGATAAGCATAAAACCGCACGTAGCCTGGATCATGCGCCATGTAGCCGTCGGTATAGATCATCACCAAAAAGGCAACTGTGGTAACAACGACAAGCATCAGGGCCGTCAGATGGTCAATGGTATAGCCCATCGTCAACCGGAAGTCCCCTGCCGCTGCCCATTCAATGACGTGGTTGTAGGACTCATGCCCTGTCAATTGGCTCCAGAGGATTGCAAAGGAAAAAACCATTGCAGCACCAATCAGGGAAACGATCAGGACAGCATTAAGCTGCCGAAGACGGTTTGTGAAGTTATTAAAGGAAATTAAGCCCAGTCCGACTAGCATCGCGCCAACTAACGGCAACACGGGGATCAACCAGGCATATTCGTATATTGGTTCCATCACTCACGCCTACTTTGTTTCGTCACAGTTACATATTGTCAAAGCCGTTTACATTGTGACATACCCCTTGGGTTGAAACTGCTTTGTAGCATTAACCCTATCGTCTTTGCAGTCATCCTAAGGGATTGGTCTTTCCGTTTTACTGAAGGATGATTTTAGTTAAACCGACAAATTCTAATATCAGGAGATATGAAAGCAAGTTTTAATGAGCATTCTAGACTTCGGTTTTAACAATAAAAAATCCCCCTGGTTTGCCCTATGTCAACAACGGACGGTGCTTTACCAGAGAGATTTTTTATTGTTAAATTCAAAAAATCTTCAGATTTTGCGATCGTTCTAAAAATTGGCCTAAAAAATTAGTGAAAGGGTTATCCCTTGATCCCAGAACTTTCGACCAACGCTGGAGAGGTGACAACAATTTTCTCTAACGCTTGGCGGAACTCATCCCGCCCGTTGAACGTATCAATTCGATGGGTGACAGTTCCGTGATCAAAGACCAA
>JANRKG010000397.1:0-11124 GCA_033763635.1 Leptolyngbyaceae cyanobacterium bins.59 | reverse complement strand
CTCAGCTCGGCAAAACTATGATGATTACCTCATTCGCGATCGGTCTCCAGGAACGCCGGGGGTGAAGTTGGATATGCCAGGAGTGCAGATTCTAGACGTGTTTCAGAAAGGGAAGGAGGGGGATGATCAGGCAGTGGTCAGGCAACAACTGGAGACGGGAACCATTAATGCCCTCATTTATCGCACAGTCGATCGACTCCTATTCTCTAAACAGTGGGCAGACGCAACTACAGCTCTGGTACTGCTGACAGCAAGGGCGATCCAGACTCTCATGGAACAGCAGTTAAAAGAAAAATCGGGGTTCTCCATTCTCGTTGATGGGGTGGAGGTGCCGACGCTGACGGGGGCAAGTCAGGTCGTTTCTGCCTGGAAGAAATGGAAACAATTAGAACCACTGCCGGGGGTGCAGATGGATGCGGCAGTCCAGGAGGTATGTGCCCTCACCTTTGAGGATTTGGTTTCATTCCAGTCAGTCGAGGATTTGAGGGCAGCGTATGGCGCGATCTCAATCCACTGGTTCTGTCCTCCTGATGTTGAACCAGAGACGTTTCTGAAGGCGATTGGGGCAATCGAAATGGCAGGCTTTGAAACTGCTAGCGGCGATCGAGGCATCAAGCTGGGGCAACACAATGTGCAAAGACTAGAGGTGTTTGAGAAGGGAGAGATGGAGATGATGGATGAACCCGCTGAGGCGATCGCTCCCAACTCAGAAGCAAAGCCAAAGGTGCGTCATCGCCGCAAAACGCTCTCGGTTGATCCGGACCTCCTGAGAACCGTTGCTGCCTCCTTCGATATTGAAATTCGCGGTCGCGGCGGGGCAAGCGGTCTCAGTTATGAGGCGGCTCTGGGGCAGGTACTCGAAAAACTCGCGCAGGGGCGATCATTGCCTATGTCACAGACCGCGCCACACCCCCCCCAAGATGACGGGGCGCTCTCCGTCATCAAAGATCAAGCTCGGACTCTGGCGTGGCTTACAAGCAGAATGGAAGCTCTGGAACAACAGGTCGAGAAGTTGCAATTTGAAAGGGATGAGGCTCTCTCTCAGGTAAAACAAAGCGGGGATTCTGCTCAAGTCGAGCAATTGCAACTTGAAAATCAGCGACTTAGGCAGGAACGCGATGAGGCAACCACTAAACTTCAGACGTTCAGACAACTCCTTCTCGGAACAGGATTGCAGCAGGAGCAACAACTCGTTGAGAATAAGCCAAGTCAGCAGTTTGAACCTGTGATCCCTCCTCCTTCCACTCAGCCCCCAGTCGATCTCCCAGAACCTCCCAAACCACCGAGAAAACGCATCTCCGAAGAGGACGCGCTAGCACACATCAGACACGCGATACAGGCCATCATGACCCTCAATGACCAGAACGGTCGCGCCTTTGACGATAAATGGTACATCTCCTTTCCCGTCGTCCAAACCCTACTCAGAGTCTATGGCTTATCCGCTAATCAGAAAAATGTTGCCGCCGTGTTCGAGGAGATGAAAGAGCAGTTGGAACAGCATCACGACCGCCATAAAATTGGGTCGAGACACAACAGAAGACATCCTAATCTGAAGAAAATTAAGGAAGTAGTTAATCTGAACTAGTAGGGGATAATTGCAAATCCTGGAAAACGAATGCTGATATGCCCATCGCTAACAAGTTAAGAACAGGGAGGAATAGTCAATAGATAAAAGTACACGATTTACTGGATGAAGTAGCAATGGGAGGGTAAAGAAGCATCTTGCTTACCGACTCCTCCTATGGCGAAATCGAAACGTAGTAATCGAGACCATGCTCACCAATCTCAAACTCCCAGTTTGAATAACGAGGTGATTGCCGCAGATTTGAAAGCCTTGTTAACCCCTGCCTTATACACTCAACAGAAGTACTATGGCTATTGGGAATGCGAGAACGGGTGTTGAATCTATCGTTAATGCTGGCAGCAGTGCTGACAATGGTGTGGCGAAATGTGCCGAGTGTGCAGGAATTAACTCGGATGTTAGCACGAGAAAACTTGCTGTGGTCTAAAACGGTTGAAGTCTCTCAACAAGCGTTAAGTCAACGTGTCGCAACCGCTTGATTGCTCAACCTAGAATAGTACAAATACTCACCTTAACAGGGGTAGTGCCTTGATCCTATCGAAAATCCTAAAATACTCAATCAACCATAACAGTACAAACGCTCACCTTAACAGGAGTAGTGCCCAGACCAACTACTGCCTCATTGATATCGATGCAGGCAGCCCCTACCATCCAACTCGCGATCCCCTCGCGATCGGTCAGATGATTGCAGCCCTGGAACCCCTTGGCCTGGTCGATTACCTTGCCTGCACCAGTTCCTACTCCAGTGGGATTCACCTGTATCTCCCCTTCCAATTTGCTCAGAAGTCCTGGCAACTCGCTCTGGTCGTCCAAACCGTGATCGAGAATGCCAGATTCAAAGTTGCACTGGGTCAACTGGAGATCCTGCCCAATCCCAAAGTCTATGCCGCTGACCATACTCCCAGTCTTTACGCGGCCCACCGCCTTCCCATGCAAGCCGGGTCCTATCTTCTGAACTCCAGTTGGGAAGTTATCTGGAGTGATTCATCCACCTTTGTTCGTCAGTGGAATCTCGTTCAATCTCGCAATGACATCGACGAATTGGCCTTATGACATCGTGACGATCGCCAGTTCCCTTCCCGGATATCAGGACTACTGCGGTCATCAACATGAGATTGAGAAACGGGCTGAAGAATGGGCCAGGTGCGTTGAGAACAGCCACTACTACCACTACGGTTCTTCCAAATTCAAATCCACTACCACTCATCCCGCAGCAGCAGAACCCCAACCTCCCACCTGGAACGAGCGGCAAGATCCTCAAACTTTCCTCTATACTGTCACCCGCATAAGCAGAGTCGAACAGAACCAGGGGCAGCTTGCCAGCTTGAAAAAAGAGGCCAGTTTTTACTGACGAGGATCAACTTTTGTGAGAACAGGCGAGCAAAAATAACTGAGAACAAACTTGCGAAACCTGCGAATATTAGCTCAGCTTTAGATTCACTAGCGCTCCTGGGCGGGTCCAAGTTTCGATCGCTATGACTATTATTCAAGGATACGACGATTTTATACAACTCCATGATGGCGAGAACTCGCGAGTCTACCGGGCTCGTCGTTGCCAGGATGGTCGATCGACCATTTTGAAGATCCTGAAAGCTGAGTATCCCACTCCAGAACAACTCAGACGCTATCGGCAAGAGTACCATCTGACTCATCAACTACGACTGCCTCATATCATCCGGTCTGATGTGTTGATCGAGTGGCAACGAACGTTGGTGATCGTGTTTGAGGACTTTGGTGGTATTGCCCTGACCCACTGGTTGTCTAACTATCCGCAGGGATTGCCGATCGACTTGTTTTTGCCTCTGTCCCTGCAAATCGCTGAGGCCCTGGAGCAACTTCACAGTCAGTCGATTATCCACAAAGATATTAATCCTGCCAATATCGTGCTCCATCCTGAGACGAGGTTGGTAAAGCTAATTGACCTGGGAATTTCTACTCAACTCAGCAGGGAAACGCCTGTTTTGCAATCCCCAGGTGCCTTAGAAGGGACGTTGCCCTACCTCTCTCCGGAACAAACTGGACGGATGAACCGAGTGTTGGACTATCGCACTGATTTTTACTCTCTGGGAGTCACGTTCTATGAGTTGCTGACAGGGAATTTACCTTGTGACAGCGATGACCCTATGGAAGTTGTGCATTGCCATATTGCCCAGCCCATTGTTCTAGCGGCGGCAGAGGGAAACTTACCAACGGGATTGGTTGCCATTGTGAATAAATTGACAGCCAAGAATGCCGAAGATCGCTATCAAAGTGCTTGGGGCTTAAAGGCTGATCTGGAACATTGCTGGTCTCAGTGGCAGACAACTGGAACGATCGCCGAGTTTCCCCTGGGACGGTGGGATATCTCCGACCAGTTCCGGATTCCTCAAACACTATACGGGCGAGAACGGGAGTTGGCAGCTTTGTTAAGGGCATTTGAACGGGTGACAGAAAGGCAATCCCGGCCTGAAGACATGGAACTGGCACCCCATCAGGCGGAAATTATCCTGGTTACGGGGGATTCTGGCATTGGCAAATCCGCTCTGGTGCGATCGCTCTATAAACCGATTACAGGCCGTCGGGGTTATTTCATTGCAGGTAAATTTAACCAGTTTCAGCAAAATAGCCCTTACTCAGCTCTGGTCGATGTATTTGCCGATTTAGTCAAACAACTGTTAGGGGAACCGGAAGCGTTGCTGCAAAGATGGTGTCACCGATTACGGGAAGTGTTGGGGCCAAATGGGCAATTGGTGATTGAGGTCATTCCAGACATGGAATTGCTGCTGGGTCCCCAGCCACCTGTACCAGAGTTGGGAGCCAGTGAAGCCCAAAATCGCTTTAATCTAGTCTTTCAACAATTCATTCAAGCTTTCTGCTGTCCTGAACATCCCCTGGTAATGTTCTTAGACGATGTGCAATGGGCTGATTTAGCAACCCTGAACCT
The DNA here is from genome assembly GCA_033763635.1 of Leptolyngbyaceae cyanobacterium bins.59. Lineage (GTDB taxonomy): Bacteria > Cyanobacteriota > Cyanobacteriia > JANRKG01. Next base: position 6,619 of record JANRKG010000397.1, on the reverse strand, counting down.
GTTGGAACGGCTTCTGAGCAATCAACCAATCGCGGATTTCTTGCTGATCATGGCCTATCGAGATCATGAAGTATCGGCAGGGCATCCCCTGGCACTGACGATCGCCCAATTGCAACGTCAGGCTGTCCAGGTCCAGCAGTTGTCCTTAGAGCCACTTGAATTGGAACAAATCGAAGCATTGATGGCGGAAACTCTGCACCAAGATATCCGGGCAGTCAAATCGTTAGCTGAATTGGTGATTCAAAAAACTCAAGGCAGTCCTTTTTTTGTCAATCAATTCCTAAAAACGCTCCACAATGAAGAGTTACTCACCTTTAATTACGAGTTGTGTCAATGGTGTTGGGATCTGGAGCAGATTAAGTGCATGGGCTTCACCGACAATGTGGTGGAACTGATGGTGATGCAGTTGCAGAAATTACCGCAACCTGTGCAGGAAGTGCTTTCGGTCGCTGCCTACCTGGGAACAGAGTTTGAACTAGATCTGCTTTCCCGAATCTGCAATCAAGATCCGGTCATGATTTTTGCCCATTTACAACTGCCGATCGAGCAAGGGTTAATTATACCCCGGTCACCCCTGGATGAGCAGTTGTTGATTCAGAATTATCAGTTTGGGCACGATCGGATTCAGCAGGCTGCCTATGAGTTAGTTCCCAGCGATGAGCGAGCAACGACCCATCTTAAAATTGGACGGATTTTATTCCAGCAATCGGTCCAGGTTGGGTTAGAGGAGTTGCTGTTTGATATTGTCGATCACTTAAATCAGGGAATTGCCTGGATCACAGATCTAGCAGAAGTTAATCGTCTGGCTCAACTGAATTTGCAGGCAGGCCAGAAAGCAATGAAAGCAGTGGCTCATAAAGCGGCCCTGGCTTATCTGGAACAGGGCATTGCATTGCTGGGTGAGGAGACCTGGCAACACCATTATGACCTGACCCTATCGCTGCATAACGAGGGTGTGAAGGCTGCGTTTTTGAGTGCTGATCTGCAAACCCTCGATCGCTTAACTGCTGCTGTGATGCAGCGAACAACAACAGCCCTCGATCGCGTCACAGTTAGTGCAATCAAAATTGAAGCCTACGGGATTTATGGCAGGCTAACAGAAGCTGTGGCGACCGGGATAGAAATGCTGGCTCAACTGGGCATTGTTTTTCCGGAACAGCCTACATCTGCTACTATCCTCCGGGCATTTGAGCAAATTGAACAGTTGACGACAGCAATTGGTGTCGATCGCTTACTGAGCCTACCCGAAATGACAGATCCTCACATATTAGCGGCACTCTCTCTCCTGGTTAAAGTGGAGCCAGTTGCATTTATTTCCTCGTCTCCATTTCATCCCTTAATAAATTTGAAGAAGACAGAATTGTCGCTTTTGCATGGCAATGCTTTGCTCTCAACCGTAGCCTATGCTACCTACGCCATGATCCTGTGTGGCCTGATGGATCAGATCGAACGGGGATACCAGTTTGGCCATGTGGCGATCGCCTTACTGTCGCAGTTTGATCGCCAGGAATTTGCGGCTACAGTCCTGATGCTAGTTCATTCTTTTATTAGCCACTGGAAGACTCATCTCAGTGAAACCCTGGAACCTCTGCGTCAGGCCCATCGGATCGGTGTAATGCAGGGAGATTTTGCCTACGCTGGTTATGCTGGGTTTGACTACTGTACCCATGCCTATCTCATTGGGCAACCGTTACCTGAGGTGGAGTCAGAAATTCAGTACTATCGTGAGGCCTTGCGGCAAATGGGACAATATTCTGCACTCTCCTACCTCCAGGGCTATCATCAGGCAGTCACGAACTTAATCCACGTCTGCTCTGCACCCTATGAGTTACGAGGTCATATTCTGAATGAAGATGAGATTATTCCTCACCTGCGATCGCAGAATAACCAGGCAGGACTCTGGCATCTTTACACCGCAAAACTACCGCTTTGCTACCTGTTTGAAGCCTTTGCACTGGGGTATGAAGTTAGCCAGTTCGCGAGGCAGTCAATCAACAGTGGCATGGCCGGAGTGGCGATTCCCGTGCTCAATTTTTATGAGTCGCTCTGTTGCTTGGCGCTATTGTCAGACCCCCAGGTGGAAAGACCTGATCAGTTATGGTATCAAGTGGTAGAAAATCAACGCCAATTGGAACGCTGGGGCCAGTCCGCCCCCATGAATTATCAGCATAAATTTGATCTGGTGGAAGCGGAGCGATATCGGGTTTTGGGAGAAAAGTTAGCAGCGATCGAAGCCTATGATCGGGCGATCGCGGGCGCAATATCCCATCAATATCTTCAGGAAGCCGCTTTAGCAAATGAGTTGGCCGCAAAGTTTTATCTTGCCTGGGGTAAAGCAAACATTGCTCAGGTTTACTGGCAAGAAGCTCACTATGGTTATCTCTGTTGGGGCGCAACTGCAAAAGTGCGCCACTTAGAAACAACGTACCCTCAGTTTTTTCAGCCCGAATCTGCTCCAGGAGTGGTCCGAAAAGCGACCCGAACCAGTGCGAATCGAAATAGTACTACACTCGATCTGTCAACAGTGATGAAGGCATCTCAAGCAATTGCCAGTCAGATCTTGTTGGATAACTTGTTGCAAACCCTAATGAAGATCCTGTTGGAAAATGCGGGGGCCCAAATTGGGTGTTTGTTATTTCCCACAGACTCTTTGGAAATCTTTGAGATTGCCATCTATTATCGTGCTGATGCGATAGTTCTGACGGCGGCGCACCCCCTGGAACAACTACTTCCCGTGACCATTCTGCATTATGTGGCTCGAACTCAGGACAGTGTTGTACTCGACGATGCGACCCAATCCAGTTATTTTGCTCAAGATCCTTACTTCAACTCTATTCCAGCATTGTCTGTCCTTTGTTATCCATTGCTCAATCAGGGTAATCTGGTTGGATTAATTTACCTGGAGAATCGAGTTACACTAGGGGCATTTACTCGTCATCGTCTGGAATTTTTGCAATTACTCAGTGGACAGGCGGCGATCGCCCTGACGAACGCTCAGCTTTATGCAGAAAAAGTAGAATATACCCATACCCTGGAGCAAAAGGTTGCAGAACGGACGGCTGAACTCCAGCAGGCAAATCTGGAATTATCCAATCTAGTGAACTTAGATGGATTAACTCAAGTAGCGAATCGGCGTTGCTTTGACGATCGCTTACAGCAGGAATGGAAGCAACTTGGGCGAGAAAAAACTCCCCTCTCCCTGATTTTATTTGATGTGGATTACTTCAAGCGCTACAACGATTTTTACGGGCACCAGGCGGGAGATGCCTGTCTAGTCCAGGTGGCTCAGGCAGTGAAAGAAATCCTGCATCGACCAGCGGATCTGGTGGCTCGCTATGGTGGGGAAGAATTTGCGGTGATTCTACCCAATACAGAATTGGCGGGAGGGTTGGCGATGGCCGAGCGAATTCGAACAGCGGTTCGGAGTCGTGGGATTGCCCACGAGCGATCGGAGGTAAGTGACTATGTCTCCATTAGTCTGGGGATTGCCCGCCTGATTCCCACGCCTGAGATCTGCCCCAATACCTTGATTGCTCAAGCAGATCAAGCGCTATATCAAGCAAAACAGCAGGGCCGGAATCGGGTGATCGCCTACTCGGCTGATGAGACTCTTGGATAAGAAAAGGAAAACAATGACACCCCTAGTGTTCCGTCAGGAAAATTTTGACGGGTCGAAGACCCGCAAAATTTAACCCCAATCATTAACCTGAATTTTGGCTACCCATCAATCATTGATTGACTGAACACTAGCGTCCTACGTCAGGGAGTGTCACAAAGCGGGTATGACAAATGGGTTGTGTTCATTCATCAACCGCCATGAATTTGGTCGAGTGATCTAAGGTCGTGCAACAGAGAAGTGTGGGTTTGATAAAATGGGAGCCTAACCATCAGGAACCTGCCCAAACATCGCTGGTCTTGGGATGATCTTGTTTCATATCCCACACTTCTCTGAATCACTACCCTAATTTTGAAGGTCGAAATTTCTACAGACCCGATCGCCCTCTCACCCTACCCTTCAAGCACCCTGAAAGGAAGAATTCCAGGTCTTGACTATCTGAGATATTTTTTCATGTCTAAAGCCAGAGGCTTTACGCCGATTTTTTGGTAAGTTCAACCATTGCCGTAGAACAAATAGGAACAAGCTCACCAATTGCTGTCAGTCCTAACCATATTTGTTGCTCTGGTTGAATCAGTTGACCTGTAATCGCACACTGCTCTTCTTGCTGGGCGATCGCCCTAAACGTCGCTCGAATATCCGACATGGATAACAGGGGGGGATGAGAGGGCGATCGCCTATCTTCGGCTGAATACGATTCTCTTTTGGAGAGGCTATGCCAACGTACCTCGTCCGATACCATCTGTTGCTCTACAAACTGCCAAAGGATTTCCCGAATCAGGGTTTGATAGCCCTGTTCACCGGAAATCTCCCGCAATCGTTCCTTCAGTTCGGATTCCAAGCGGATACTCGTGACTTGCATTTCCGAAGTACTACCCCGTTTGCGTGTATCCATAACCGAACATCCTAAATTTCAATCAAGGGTGGACAATCTGATACTACAAGTGTAGTATATAGACATCCAGATTGACATTACAAATACTACAGCCTTCCATGATACGCATCCTCACCACCTTAGCCAGCGCCATGCAGTGCCGACCTCATTCAGGTCTAGGCAGAGCAGCGGCGCTGTTTGCATTTGAGGGGACGTATCGGTTTAACGGCGGTAAATCCGTCAGTGAAGGCATTGATAGCACGATCGCCGGACGACTCAATCCGGAACAACCGACTAGCAGCGGGAGGTGCAGGGCAATCCTGACACCGACATAGGGAAAAGCCTATCAACTTCCCCAACCCCCGCTCTTGGTCATCAGAGGCGGGGGTTATTTTTTGAGGAGAAAACTCATGCAGACCGAGCAGCGACAGAAGATTCCAATACTCCAGAACCAAGTGGTGGTGTTCTCCAAGAACTACTTGCCTGTGGCACGCATCAACATCAAACGGGCGATCGTACTCCTGGTAACGGGACAAGCAGAGACTCTGGAGTTTAGCAGCACCCAGCAATGGGAAGTCCGCTCTCCCAGCGTCGTACTACAAATCTCGGAGCACATCCGGTTGACCAGCGGCAATCCAGAGCGGCACTGGAAAGTACCTCCCGTCAATCGGCGGGAAATCTTTCGCCGTGACAACCACACCTGTCAGTACTGCGGCAGCACCAAGCGCCTGACGCTGGATCACGTCATTCCCCGCTCGAAGGGCGGAACCCATACCTGGGATAACGTAGTGGCTGCATGCGAAAAGTGCAACTCAACTAAGGGCGATCGTCTCCTCCATGAAACCGGAATGGTGCTGAAGACTAAACCCAAAGCACCCATGCACCCTGCGATCACCTTTGCTGAGCAGTTCTGGAAAGAACCCCAACCTGTTGACACCTGACCTCAAGTAGAAAGGAGGCAAGACCGATGTTAAAGCTGAATTACACCGACATTGGGCTGTACATGGAGCGAACCCTAACAACCCCCGAACTGTTGATGCAAGAGCGAGTGCTTCTAGCAATGCGGTTAGGGCAAAGGCTCCATGTTGAACCCGGTCGTGCCTCCTTTCTGCTGCCTGCTGATATTCCTGAACTGAAAGTGCTAGAGACAGCACTACAACGGGAGTACGGCTCAGCCATCACCCTCATTGTTGTAGATGAGGAGTTTGTGGAAGTTGGACTGAGCGGAAGCTGGATTGCCGAGGACAAGGACGCTCATGAAGGGATGTTCCTGGCGGTATTGAGCGATCGCACCGAGTTCTTGATCTACAAGCTGTGGCAGATGAGCGAAGCCCATATTTCCTCTCCGGCATAGGGATAAATCCGGTGGGAGAGAACGATACAAATATTTCCTGCCCATCGTTCTCTCCGATCTCAAAAAAAAGTTGTAGTACCCCCTTGACACCCTGTAGTACGTTGTATTATATTTGTAGTATGAGATGAGACACAGAGGAGCCAATCCAATGAACACTCACTCCCTTACTAAAAACAGTTGCCTCTTGAAGTTCTTAGAGTTTTTACCCACTCATCCTCCTGGCACTTCCACGCCACTTCAAGACAACCCATTGAATCAGGGAACTTCATTTTCCACTCAATCCACGCAAGCACTCCGCCAACTTCAGAAAACCTATCCTCTGGAACGGCGTTGCTTCCTCTAATTCCTGCTGATCCATCAGCCACCTGAACCTTGAAAACTGAATCGCCACCTTTGGGGGTGTAGCTTAGTGGCTCAAAGCAGTCGCCTGTCGAGCGAAAGATCGTGGGTTCAAATCCCATCATCCCCGTATAGCCTTGTGGACGAATAGAGAAGTCGTTCTGGTTCTCAGCCAGAAAGAAGCGGGTGCAACTCCCGTCAAGGCTTCCAATGAGGATGTAACTCAGATGGACAGAGTGCTTGTTTCCGAGGCAAGTGGTCACAGGTACCGCTTCGCGGAAGCAAGCTACGATCCCTGTCATCCTCGCTCGTGGGAACGGATTGGCATCACTTGCTCCGAAACCAACAAACGGACGGTTGCAGGATTGGGGTTCAATTCCCCACGTTTCCACCAAATCTCCAGGTCGCCAAGTGGGAAGGCGTTGGTCTGCAAAAC
>JANRKG010000396.1:0-7051 GCA_033763635.1 Leptolyngbyaceae cyanobacterium bins.59 | reverse complement strand
CCCCGCAGCCCCCAAGAAGAAACGGCGTATCGAAAATTAGAAGCGGATTGGGATGACTGGAAAGCGGACCACGAAGCATACATGAAGGTCAATGAACGATTTGAAGCAACAGGCATCCTGAATCCTTATGAGACATTGTTGGAAGTAGCACGGGCGGGACGCAGTAATTCTGCGGAGGGGACAACAGCCCAACGAGCGGTAGAAGTGCTCGAACAATTACGAGAGCGGGCACAGGGAAATCGAGTCTCCTTTGAGAAAGCAACAAACTCAGTGCTGGCGGTTTTGAAGATTAATGAAGACACCGCAGCAAGCGCTAAAAAGGCGAGTGCAACGGATATTTCACGGGTTGGATTCTGGATCATGGTTGGAATGATCCTGGGACCGACCACTGCCATTCTTTTTGGGATTTATTTCAGTAATACGATCGCCAAACCAATGGGAGCCAAGATCGCTGGAGTCGTGGATGTTGCCCAGAAAATTTCCTCTGGCGATTTAACAACCCAGGTTCAACTCTCAGACCAGCAGGACGAAATCGGCAAGCTCCTGCATGCGTTCCATACGATGAATAAAGATTTGAATACTCTGATTCGGCGGGTTCAGCAGTCGGGCATTCAAATCACGACCTCTGCCACCCAGATCGCGGCCTCCGGGAAGGAACTGGAAGCGACGGTTGCTGAACAGATTGCATCCACCAATGAAGTCTCTGCAACGTCCCAGGAAATCGCAGCGACTTCCCGCGAATTGGTGCGGACGATGGAACAGGTGGCGACGATGGCCCAGACGACGGCGATCGCAGCAGGCAGTAGCCAGACCGACCTGATCCGAATGGAAACGGTGATGCGTCAGTTAGCCGAGGCGACGATGTCCATTTCCACCCGGTTAGGGGTGATGAACGAAAAAGCCAACAACATTAATAATGTCGTCACCACGATTACGAAGGTAGCGGATCAGACCAACCTGCTGTCTCTGAACGCAGCGATCGAAGCGGAGAAAGCGGGGGAATATGGGGCGGGCTTTGCAGTGGTGGCGCGGGAAATCCGCCGACTGGCAGACCAAACCGCCGTTGCCACTCTGGAAATTGAACAGATGGTCAAGGAAATGCAGACCGCTGTTTCCGGAGGGGTGATGGAAATGGACAAGTTCAATAAGTCTGTCGTGGATACGGTGGATGATGTGGGCAAGATCAGTACCCAGATTGCCCAAGTCATTGATCAGGTGCAGGGTCTCACTCCCCGATTTTCCCAGGTGAGTCAAAGCATGGAAGAACAGTCCCAGGGTGCCCAGCAGATCAGTGAAGCGATGCAGCAACTCACGGAAGCGTCTCAGCAAACCGCTGATGCATTGCGAGAAACAAACAGTGCCCTGGAACAACTCGATGACGCAGCCCAGGGGCTTCAGTCGGAAATCTCCCGCTTCCGAGTAGCCTAGTGATGGACTACCTTACTGACGAAACGACAATCAATTATCCGGTTCTAAACGACTGCTGGAACCGGATCGGGGTGATGGGCGATCGTTCCTGTGGGGAACTCAAAGCGGTCATCCACTGCCGCAACTGTGCCGTGTATTCCACTGCCGGACGCAGTTTGTTCGAACGTAGTGCCCCCACCGACTACTTGAAGGAATGGACGGACGTATTAGCGGACACGTCAACGGAACAAGCAGATTCGGGGCAGGGGGCGATCGTCCGCTCCACCGATGCCATCTCGATCATGATTTTTCGTCTGGGGCAGGAGTTACTCGCGCTGCCCGTGCGGGTGTTGCAAGAAGTCACCCATCCCTGTGTAATTCATACCCTGCCCCATCGCAGCAATCATCTCTTCCTTGGACTGGTAAACATTCGAGGCGAAACACTCCTGTGTGCTTCTCTGGGAAGCCTGTTAGGGTTGGAGTCTGTAGAAACTCGTCCGCCCAAAGCGAACCCGCTCAACCTCAAACGGATGGTTGTTGCTGGTCGCGAGGAAAACCGTTGGGTGTTTCCGGTCGATGAAGTGCATGGAATCTATCGGTTTCACCTGAATGAGCTAAAAGAAACCCCTGTCGTGATTTCCAAAGCGACGGAAGCTTACACCAAAGGGGTGATCAATTGGCAGGATAAAAAGGTGAATTACCTGGATTCCGATCTTTTGTTCTATACCTTGAATCGCCGCATCTTATGAACGACTACTCCATGATGGACCTGTTCCGTAAGGAGGTGGCGCATCAGGTTGGTGTTCTGATCGAGAAGCTATCCCTCCTACGGTATCAACCCTCAACCGACAAACTGGAAGCACTGGTTCAGGCATCCCATGCGATTTGGGGGGCTGCCCGGATGATGGAGGTGGAAGCGATCGTCGGTCTGGGGCAAGTTCTGGAGGAATACTTCACTCACCTGCTGACTCACCAGGTCCGACCCAGTGATGATCAGGCAGATTTAATTTTTCATGCCGCTGATCTTCTCCTGAGCATCAGTAGTGTAGCGGGGCAAGACGTGGACCAATGGCAAGCAGAGCATGTCTGGGATATTCATCGAACTGAGCGGGCGATCGCGGTCCTCAGCGAAGGTTCCTCCTCCCTTCCTCCCCTCCCTTCTCCATCAACGATCGTCCCTTCCGCATCACCCCAATTCCAATCCCCAATCCAACCCCCACCCGATTCTCTGGAGGCTGAGGCTCCTCCCATTGCCAAAGGATTTGATAATTTTCCATTGTTAGAGAAAATGGAGACACCGATGGCTTCTCAACCCGATTCTGATGCCGTTTCTTCGGAGTCTTCCTTGCCTGAACCGCTCCTCGCGGACCCGGTAGGCATCCCAAATCTGGCGGATAGTTCCATGATGGACCTGTTCCGCCTGGAGGTGGAAGCCCAAACCACCATCCTCAACAATGGATTGCTGGCCCTTGAATCTCAACCCCAATCGGCTCCCGAATTGGAAGCCCTGATGCGGGCGGCCCATTCGATCAAAGGTGCGGCGCGGATTGTGGCGTTGGATGCGGCTGTGAACCTGGCCCATGTGATGGAAGATTGCTTCGTCGCCGCCCAGAATCATGCCATCCTTCTAGATGCGAATCGGGTGGATGTGTTGTTCCGGGGGGTCGATCTGCTGCAACACCTCAGCCAGGTTCCCGAATCGGATCTGGGGCAATGGTTGACGGATTGGGCTGCGGATCTGGAATCAACTCGACGGACGATCGAGGCGTTGTTGAACCCGTCTACTGAATCGGTTGCCCAATTCCCCTCCTCCAGTTCCCAATCCCCTGCCCCCCTGATATCTTCAGAGACGGAAAATTTCGCGTCCCTACAGGTTGTAAACCCTGAACAAGTCCCGTCGCAATTTGCGAATTCCAGGCAATCTTCAAACCCTAGTCTTCAATCATCAACAGAGATGGCTCCCGCTGATTCCCATCAGGATCGGGTCGTGCGGGTCAGTGCAGAGAACCTGAACCGAATTATGGGATTGGCGGGAGAATCCTTGGTGGAGGCGAATTGGCTTCAGCCATTTGCGGATTCCCTGATGTTGCTAAAAAACCGCCAGATGGAACTGGCGCGGATGCTGGAGAAATTACAGACAGCCCTGGTCAGTCACACAGTCACACCAGATGAATTGCAACTGGTAGAAACGGCTCGTCGGAAGGAACAGGAATGTCGGGCGGTATTGGGCGATCGCCTCAATGAACTGGAACTTTACGCCCGCCGCACTGCGAACCTCTCCGATCGCCTCTACCGGGAGGTGATCACCTCCCACATGCGGCCTTTCTCCGATGGGGTACAGGGGTTTCCGCGCATGATCCGCGACTTGGCCCGAAAATTGAATAAGCAGGTGAAACTGGAAATTTCGGGTAAGGCCACTCCGGTCGATCGCGATATTTTGAAAAAACTGGAGGCACCCCTTACCCACATTCTGCGAAATGCAGTCGATCACGGAATTGAGATGCCGGATGAACGGGTTGCCGCCGGAAAACCACCGGAAGGCACCATCCGCCTGGAAGCATTTCACCGGGGCGGAATGCTGGCAATCTCCATTACCGATGACGGTCGGGGACTCAATTTGGAGCAACTGCGGCAGAAGATCGTAGCCAAGAACCTGACGACTCCAGAGGTTGCAACCAAGCTGACGGATGGCGAATTGATGGAATTCATTTTCCTGCCGGGATTTTCCACTGCAAAACAGGTAACGGAAATTTCCGGGCGGGGTGTGGGCTTGGACATCGCGAAAAGTATGGCCCAGGATGTGGGAGGGACAGTCAGAGCCGTTTCCCAAGCGGGGAAGGGAATTGGGTTCCACTTCCAACTACCTCTCACCCTGTCTGTCGTGCGGACCCTGTTAGTGGAAATTGCTGGGGAACCCTACGCCTTCCCGCTCGCTCGCATTGATCAGATTGTGATGGTCGAGAAGGCGAAAGTTTCTGTTGTTGAAAATCGGGAATACTTCACGATGGACAGCAAAAACATTGGGCTGATTGCCGCCTATCAGGTGTTGGAGTTGCCCGAACCAACCGCTTCACGGGGGGATGCCCTATCCGTTGTCGTGATCAGCGATCAGGCCCACTGCTATGGGCTAGTGGTCGATCGCTTCATGGGAGAACGGGATTTGGTGGTGCGCCCCCTCGACCCGCGATTGGGGAAGGTGCAAGATATCAGTGCTGCGGCTCTCATGGGGGACGGCTCCCCCATCCTGATCGTGGATATCTCCGATATGGTGCGATCGATCGACAATCTCTTAAATACGGGTCATCTGAGTAAGGTGCTGCTTGAACGGGAAAGTCTGACAGAGCAGCGGAAGAGGGTGCTGGTGGTGGATGATTCCATCACAGTACGCGAAATGGAACGGAAGTTGCTGCAAAATCGGGGCTATCAAGTCGATGTGGCAGTCGATGGCATAGAAGGTTGGAATGCACTGAGGAGCAATCATTATGATTTAGTCGTGAGTGATGTAGACATGCCTCGCATGAATGGGATTGAACTGGTGCGGCAGATTAGAACCCATCCTCGACTCAATACCCTGCCCATCATCATCATGTCCTATCGAGATCGGGAAGACGATCGCATCCAGGGTCTTGAAGCAGGGGCAGATTACTACCTGACCAAGAGCAGCTTTCACGATGACACCCTGGTTAATGCAGTGATGGATCTAATTGGAAGGTGAATATGCGAATTGCGATCGTCAATGACATGGTGATGGCGGTAGAGGCGATGCGACGAGTGCTGCTGACTGTCCCCGACTACAAAGTGGTTTGGGTCGCACGGGACGGGGCCGAAGCTGTCACCAAATGCGCCCAGGACACCCCAGACCTAATTTTGATGGATCTGATCATGCCCGTGATGGATGGGGTGGAAGCGACCCGTCAGATCATGAAAAAGTCTCCCTGTGCCATTTTGATTGTCACCGCCAGTGTGGGGAAAAATGCGGCTAAAGTCTTTGAGGCAATGGGGCACGGGGCACTGGATGCTGTAAACACTCCCGTATTGGGCAGCAAGGGAACCCCGGAAGCAGCCCAGGCTATTCTGGCAAAGATTGGGACGATCGCCAAACTGGTGCGCCGCTCCAGCCCCACCCCTGCCGCCAAAACTCCGACCCGCACGGAACGGGTGCCCCTGTCTATGTCCATCCCGCCCCTGGTGGCGATCGGATCTTCTACGGGAGGCCCCAAAGCGCTAGCCAGCATCCTATCCCGACTTCCAGCGGATTTTGGGGCTGCTATCGCGATCGTCCAGCATGTAGACCAACAGTTTTCCAGTGGTTTAGCAGACTGGTTGAACCAGCAGACTCCCCTGCCTGTGAAGATAGCAGTGGCAGGGGATCGACTGGAGAAGGGCAAAGTGTTACTGGCCGGAACGAACGACCACTTAAGCTTGCGATCGGACCTCAGCCTGCACTATATTCGAGAACCTGCTGACTACCCCTATCGCCCTTCGGTGGATGTGTTCTTCAAAAGCCTATCGCAACACTGGACCCGGAAGGATACTGCCGTGTTGCTCACAGGCATGGGGCGGGATGGGGGCGAGGGCTTGAGTATTCTCCGCTTCCGGGGATGGCATACGATCGCCCAGGACGCAGACAGTTGTGTGGTGTATGGGATGCCCAAAGCAGCGGCAGAACTGAATGCGGCAGTGCAGATTTTAAACCCAGAGGCGATCGCTAAAACCCTAATCCAACGGGTTCAGGCGGGACGATAGGCAATGGATGAGCCAATTACTGTACTTCTAATTGACGACCAACCGATTATTGGGGAAGCCATTCGCCGCATGCTGGCCCCGGAGGAAGAGATTGTCTTTCATTTCTGCAATGATCCAACCCTGGCCCTAAAGGTTGCGAAGGAATGCCATCCTACCGTGATCCTGCAAGATCTGGTGATGCCCCAGATGGATGGGTTGTTATTAGTGCGGTTTTTGCGATCCAACGATGCCCCCACCTACAACATTCCCTTGATCGTGTTGTCTAGCAAGGAAGACCCGATCATCAAGGCCAAAGCTTTTGAGTTAGGTGCGAATGATTATCTGGTCAAGCTGCCCGATCGCGTTGAGTTAATTGCCCGGATTCGCTACCACTCTCGCGCTTACCTGAACCTGTTACGCCGCCAGGAAGCCGAAGCGCAACTGAAGGATGAGAACTTGCGACAGGCCCTTTATATTTGCCAGGTCGATCGGGTAACAACTGCCGCGTCAGCCGTTGAACGGGACTTGTTTCAACCAGAAGATCTGAAAGAAGTGGCAGAACGCACCGATGAACTGGGCCAACTGGCACGAGTGTTCACCAACATGGTGCGAACGGTGAAAGCACGGGAGCGAGATCTTCAGGATGCCAATACCCAGCTAGAGAAGTTATTGCAAGCTTACGGGCGGTTTGTCCCCCACGACTATTTGCGATTCCTGCGACGGGACAGCATTTTGGATGTCCGGCTGGGAGATCACGTTAGTAAGATGATGGCGATCCTGTTTAGTGACATTCGATCGTTCACCAGCCTGTCAGAACGCATGACTCCCCAGGATAACTTCAATTTTGTAAATGCCTATCTCAAACGGATTAGCCCTGAAATTCACAACCATGCAGGCTTGATCGTGAAGTTCTTGGGGG
>JANRKG010000395.1:0-5904 GCA_033763635.1 Leptolyngbyaceae cyanobacterium bins.59 | reverse complement strand
GAAGAACCGGGCAGGGAAGAACCGGGCAGGGAAGAACCGGGCAAGGGATAGGGAGACGTTGTTCCTGGCAAAGATCCCGGAGTGGTTGGCAACCCAGGAGTAATCGGAGTTGCAGCGTCTGGTGCTTCCTGACGAGTGGCGAGGGCAACCCGATCGCCCCCAACCGATCGCAGGACATCCAGCACCTGCACCACCTCAGCATAGACCGCATCCTTGGGCGCATATAGCACCATCAATCCATTCGGGTTTAATTGTCGATACCCCACCAATTGTTGTCTCAACTGGTCCAATGTGACAGGCTGCTGATCAATGTAGATGACCCCATTGCTGACACTCACCAAAATCATGTCCCGCTGCTGAGGAACTCCCGTCGTCGCAGTCGGCAGATCCACACTAATTGCCGCTTGTTGACGGGTGAGTTGCAGGGAAGCCAGGATAAAGAACACTAGAATGCAGAAGATCACATCGATGAGCGGCACAATCTGAATTTGTACCTCTTCTGGGGGGCTGTCCTGATGAATTTTCATAGAGATTCAAGGATGGATTGAAAAATCGAATGTTCAAAACCTAGTGTTCTGTGAAATTAACCGGGCGATCGGGTTTGACATCGCTGACAGAAGAAGTGCCGCTGTTGGCGGAATGTCCTCCTTGTTGGTTCAGCCAATCTTGGCGATAGATTAGCTCCAAATCGTTTCCTGCTTTCCGAAAAACTTTAATCTGGTTAAACAAAAATCCTTGAAAGAGTCGGTAGAATGCAAGAGTGACGATCGCTACAATCAAACCAGCCGCAGTACTGATTAGCGCTTCTCCAATCCCTGTTGTCACCCCTTCCGTTGCCGTCGATCCCAGATCTCCCAAACGAATGGACCGGAGAGAAGTAATGAGTCCCACGACTGTCCCCAAAAGTCCTAATAGAGGAGACAAGGCAATCACAGCTTCCAGGATTTTATCTCCGCGTCGCATGGATGAAAGTTCGTCGTCGGCTGAGGTTTCCAGGGCCAGACGAAACAAATCAGGGTCAGGATTTTGCAACTTTAATGGAGCAGACAAAAAGCGCCCGATGGGTTGTTCCTCCGCTCGACGGGCAATATCCGCCGCCATCATCCAGTCACGGCGGGCTGCATCTAAAATCCGCGTGACAATTTCTCGTTCATTAATCAGAATACTGATCCAGAACCAAAGGCGCTCAATAATGGCGCTGAGGGATAGGATTGATAGGGCCAGCAAAGGCCACATCGCAATTCCACCCTTCTCAAATAGCTCTGTTATACTCACAATCTTTACCTTCCTCTGCTACATTCCTCACATGGACTTCATGTAGAGTTAGTGCTCAATCAGCCCAGGGCTTATTCAATAGTAGGGTAGCGCAGAAGTGAATCAGTCTAACGAGTGTCTGCCATATTGATTGATAAATATCCAGGAGGATCGGTGGTCAAGGTATTGGTAACAGGAGCAGCAGGCTTTGTCGGCTTCCATCTTAGTCAGAAGCTATTGGCACAGGGGCATGAGGTATTCGGGCTGGATAATCTGAATGACTACTATGATGTTCAGCTAAAACTCGATCGCCTCGCCCAACTCGAAAATCAGCCCCACTTTACGTTTCAAAGACTGGACCTGGCCGATCGCACTGGGATGGAGCAGTTGTTCTCTACCCATCCGTTTGATTGGGTGGCTCACATGGGCGCACAGGCAGGGGTTCGGTATTCTCTGAAAAATCCCCATGCCTATGCAGATAGCAATCTAACGGGGTTTGTCAACGTGCTAGAAGGATGTCGCCATACCCATGTCAAGCATCTCGTTTTTGCCTCGTCTAGTTCGGTGTATGGAGCCAACACAAAAATCCCCTTTTCGGTGACGGATAACGTAGACCACCCCGTTAGCCTTTATGCTGCCACCAAGAAGGCCAATGAATTAATGGCCCATACCTACAGCCATCTCTATGGATTGCCAACAACGGGGTTACGCTTCTTTACGGTTTACGGTCCCTGGGGTAGACCTGACATGGCCCTGTTTACCTTTACCCGTGCGATTTTCGCGAAGCAACCGATCGAGGTTTACAACTACGGTAAAATGCGCCGAGACTTTACCTATGTGGAGGATGTCGTGGAAGGGGTGATTCGTGTTCTCAACCATGTTCCCGTCGCTCAAATCCTCAGCCCTGGCGAATCCCTGACTCCTGGTAGCAGTAGCGCTCCGTATCGAATCTACAATATCGGCAATAACCAACCCATTGAACTCATCCACTTTATTGAAGTCCTGGAGAAGGCGTTAGGGTTAGAAGCTGAGAAGAAATTATTACCGCTTCAGCCTGGAGATGTCTTAGAAACCTACGCTGATGTGGATGATCTGGTGCGAGAGGTTGGATTTCGGCCCGACACCCCGATCGAGGTAGGGGTACAGCGGTTTGTGGATTGGTATCGATCGTACTACGGGGTTTAATGGGACGTTTCCCCGATAAAGACCGGGTGCATCCTTACAAATGGGGCGAGATTGCTACAGAATAATCGCCCCCTGACGCAAGATTTCCCATCCGGTTGAAGTCCATTTGGCAACCGTTGAGGGGGTGTCCGAAGCCTGGGTGGGGGCAGTCGGGAACCGAGTCGCCAATTCCTCTGATTCCCCTGGAGCCAGGGTCAGAATTTGGGGAAACTGGGCTTCGATCGCTGCCATTGTCTTCAAAGCAGGTTCACCAGAGCGGTTGACACTGGTGGTTGCCAGTGGGCCAGTCTGAGCGAGAACGGCACGGGCGATCGCATGATTGGGAACCCGAATCCCGATCGTGGTTGGGTCGCCCGGATTCACGGCTGGGGGAACCCGATCGCTCGCTGGCAGAACCAGGGTCAACGCTCCGGGCCAATGTTGGACTGCGACCTGTTTCCAGATCTCCCATTGCTCAGGAGTCCCGGTAACGAAGGGCCAGAGATCGGCAGCCTCCGCTCCCATGAGGATCAGGGGCTTATCTGGGCTACGTTGCTTGGTGGTAAAGATTAAATTCGCCTGATCAGGACGGGTGGCTAGCGCCGGAACCGTATCTGTCGGGAAGCTAACCAGGGCTATACCCGATCGAGCAGCAAGAATGAAGTCTGAGAGAGAAACCTGTGGCATTACGAAGAGGGGCAATGGGCAGAAACAAAGCGGTCAATTCCCGCAAGATCCCGATGAATCTGAATTTGATGATAGCCCCGTTGGTGCAAGCGTTGGGCCACCCAATCCGCCTGTCCCGCCATCACCTCAACAATCCAGAAACCATCCGGTCGCAGGTAATCAGGGGCGCTCTCTACCAGTTCTCGTAAACAATTTAACCCATCTGGTCCTCCATTTAACGCAAGATGGGGTTCGTGGTGGGCGACTTCCGGTTCCAGTTCAGAGATGGCAGGGCTAGGGATGTAGGGAGGATTGGAGACCATGCCAGCCAAACGACCCTTAAAAGGCTGTAAAGGCTCAAACCAGACTCCCTGGTAGAAGTGCACTCGGTTGTGAAGATGAAGCAGGGCCGCATTCGCCCGGGCAACTTCCAGGGCTTCGGAACTGCGATCGACTGCATGAATCACAACCTGGGCAAACTCCGCTGCCAAACCCAGGGCGATCGCCCCACTTCCTGTTCCTAAATCAGCCCAGTGGTGAACGTCATCCAAACCAGGCCCAGAGTTTACCTGCTGAATGGCTGCCACGGCCAGATCAACAATGAGTTCCGTTTCCGGGCGAGGAATCAGGACCGCAGGTGAAACCAGGAGGGAAAAATTACGCCAGTGGACGCGACCGACCAGATATTGAACCGGAATGCGCTGGTGCAGTCGTTGTTCCCAACGGTGTACGAGTTCTGGGAACGGAAGCTTTAAAGGGACGGTGGGGGCAGTCTGGAAAGCCCTCAGCCGCAGAGACAGGCGATCGAGATCAGTCAATTCCAGCAGAAACCAGTAGAGTTCCTCCAGGGGAACCCCTTCAGACGTTGCCTTAGCCTGGGCTTCATCAAACCATCGCCCAAACTCAGCCCCAACAACAAGATGGGCATTCCCCGATTTCTGAGGGATGTCACTCCTGCCCATCATTCTTAAAAGCGTTAGAGAGCATGAACCTCAAAAAATGCAACCTTCTCAAAAGAGACGAGGGGCTTAGCAACGCTAAGCCCCTAAGAGCAACAAAACTTGTCTTACTTCTTGGGAGGATTTGCAGGAGCGGGAGTTGCAGGTCGCTGCTGATTTTGCCCCGCTTGACCCGCAGGCAGATTCTTCTGCACGTACTCCAGAGACTCTTGAGGCGGAATCAGCACGATTTGGGTAAGTTGTTGATTATTGCTGGTTTGCAGCGTTTGGATCACCCCTTCCAGGTTGACAACCTGAATATCGATCGTGTTTGCCAGATTGGGTTGCTGTTGCTTAAATCGATCCAGCATGCTTTGCAGTTCTTCTTTTTTAAAGAAGAGAGGAATTACCTGTTCGTTGCCCCGCTGAATCGTCAGGTAGCCTTTGTCAGCACCCCCCCGCGCCAGAAACAGGGGAACCCCGTTAAACTGTTCAATCTTTTGTCCACCTTGCTTGAGGAGATTTACAGCCGTTTGCACTTGCTGCACCATCGGGACGTAAGCAAACTCCAGCTTTTCGGGCCTGTTCTTGTTCGCTTGGCCCAACTGGTACACTTCACCGAGAGAGACAGGAACCACCCGTACATCCTTGGCTAGCTCAGGATTTTTGGTCTTCAGCGTGTCCAGAAATGCTTGAGCATCCTTTTGGCTGATGAAAACCCCAGCAACGGGTGAACCTTGCTGACCATTCGGGGGAGCGGCAACCAGGGGTGCCCCCTGGGAGTTTGCGATCGCAAAAACCGGAACAGGCCGTAGCGCTCTCAAAATTTGTTCTTCGGTCAAGGCCAGCAGACTGGCAAACCCTGCCAACGAGGGAGCGATCAACGCACCGCCTACCAGACCGAATACAGCACTCCATCGAGCAATTGATTTCATGGTTTCTCCTAAGTTAAGAGGTCACTTACATGACGACGTTGATTCCAGATTTTGATTCCAGATTTTGATTCGGATTGTTGTTTAGCAGGGCTAACTTGGAAATTTTAAGCGATTACTGGATGGGGTCGTTCTGGAAGTCTCTTCCTACCTCTCCCAATGTTTCATACCATCTTTCAGGATGTTCCTGATGTAAACGCCTGGAAAAACAAAACGGCACTAAAATAAATTCCTGTATTTTGTTCACATCATGTATAGCAGACCTACCTATCTCTGCCAACCTTTTTCAATTACTTTTCTCTACTGTAGAACCTTTCAAAATAGGAATGGTTCCCAAATCAAATTCCATCTGCCCTAGAAAGGAGTCAAAAGTAAGGAGTCAAAAGTAAGGAGTCAAAAGTAAGGAGTCAAAAGTAAGGAGTCAAAAGTAATAATCGGGATGACAGGATTTGAACCTGCGGCATCCTGCTCCCAAAGCAGGCGCGCTACCAAGCTGCGCTACATCCCGTGAAAAAAGCAAGCTAATCAATTAACGAATCATGATAATTAATCGTGATTTGACTAGTAGCTTTGTGCCCACCCAAAAATCAGGGAGGCTAATATTCTATTCATTGTAAACGAATCTTGCAAGCCTTGCGATCGAGTTTTGAATTCGTGAGTTAGGGGTGAGAAACAATCCCTTAGTCTGGATACCAGAACATCCCCTTAATCCCTTCTGGATCTGCCATAAAGCCAAGGGTACGGTAGAACTCCACCACCTGGGGATCGGCAAACAGGGTGACGTTGCTAATGTCTTCGCTGCGCAGCTTTTTGATCAGCTGGCGCATGAGCTCTTTGCCCAAGCCGCGTCCCTGAAAGTCGGGATGCACAACCACATCCCAAATGGTGGCGTTAAAGGCATGGTCGGAGGTGGCGCGAGAAAAGCCGACCAGGCGGCGGCGGGCACCGCG
>JANRKG010000394.1:0-8876 GCA_033763635.1 Leptolyngbyaceae cyanobacterium bins.59 | reverse complement strand
CCCGTTCACTCCCACAATAAAGTTCTGGTAAAGGTTGCGGGGATTGAAAAGGTAAAACTGATTGATGGTTTCACGGGTGATATTGGTTTCAAAAGAGGCTCTGGGGTAACAGTCCGTTACCTGCCCGATCGCCCGCAAATGAACAGGCTTTCCGGCAATGAGATCGGCAATCACATGAGCACCGCCCCGATCCCGTCCCTCTTCCCCTTCTACAGACTCCCCTACCTGGGTTGCTCCCAGGTACAAATCCACCGCACCAAAGCCAGAGTAAGCGGGTACGCCATCCAACCAGCACTGACGAATTTTAATGGGCGGGTCTGTATGGCCCAGGTTGAGGATGGCTCCAGAGGATTCCATCGGCTCAAAGGTTCCCGTGGTCACAACGTCCACTTCCTTTGCAGCCTGGGCCACCCCGATCGATGCCACCCGTGCTTTCAATTCCTCAGTCGTCCAGACAACAGCCCGTTTCTGGGTGATTTTGTCGTTAATATCCGCGATCGTCCGCATGAAATATCCTAATCAGATTACTCGCTGCCTTAAAAGGCAACCTGTCGCCCTTTATCCGAACGTCCTGTCTGTTCCAGGTCTAATCCAGTGCAATATGATCAGACCAATGATGATCGCTACTCAAAATCATTCTTATCATCCCCATGCAATTAACCTGGATCGACTTGAATACCTGGATTGTACAAATAGCCGGACAAACTGTGTTGATCGATCCCTGGCTGGTTGATCCGCTGATCTTCTATGGTCAACCCTGGCTGTTCACGGCTTACCACGTAACCCCGCCCCGCTACAGCCCCGAAACCCTGCCCCCCATCGACCTGATTCTGATCTCCCAGGGTCTGGATGATCACTGCCATCGGCCTACTCTGGAACGGCTCGATCGCACCATTCCGGTCCTCGTCTCCCCAACGGCTGAAGCCCTGGTTCGTAGCCTCTCCTATCAGCAGGTGATCCCCCTGGAGCATGCCCAAATTTGGACTCGGAACTCCTTGAAAATTACCGCAGTTCCAGGGGCACCCCTCCAACCGGGACAGATCGAAAATGGCTATCTGTTAGAAGACCTGACAGCGAAACGCAGCCTTTACTATGAACCCCATCTGTTTCGTCCCGAAGTCTGGACTTCGCCCCTGCCCGATCGCGTCGATGTAGCGATCGCCCCCGTTGTCGGTCAGGTCTTTCCCCTGATGGGAGAACTGATCATGGGACCCCAAGCAGCCCTGAAACTAATCAAGCGACTGAAACCGATGCTATTTTTGCCAACCACTGTGGGAGAAGTGAACGCCAGTGGAATTCTGCCCAGATTGATCAGAACAAACGGAAGCGTCTCTGAATTCAAAAACCTCCTCGATCAGGAAAAGGTGCCCACCTCCCTGATGACCCTCAACGCTGGGGAAACTGTTGATGCGTCCCCAATGTTAGTAGCCGCTCCTTAACGGGGGCGACGACGCTGTAAAAACTCAGGGATATCCAACCCACCCAATCCCGTGTTTTTGGGTTCTCCACTGGGAGCAGGAGTGGGGGATGGGGTTGTCGGAGGGGGGGGCGGCAGAGGACGCTTGATGGCAGAGACTTTGCTGGGCACAGGCATTTGTGCTTCTTGAGTAAACCCGGTGGCGATGACCGTAATTCGTACTTCTCCCTGCATCTTCTCGTCAATCACCGCACCAAAGATGATATTGGCATTGGGATCAACCACTTCATAGACAATCTCTGCCGCTGAATTGACCTCATGGAGAGTAAGATCACCGCCCCCCGTGATGTTGAATACCACTCCCTGAGCACCATCGATCGAAGCTTCCAGAAGGGGCGATGAAATGGCGGCATTGGCTGCTTCCCGCGCACGGGATTTGCCAGACCCCACCCCAATTCCCATGAGGGCAGACCCTGCATCCGCCATCACGGCTCGCACGTCTGCAAAGTCCACATTGACCAGCCCAGGAATGGTAATAATATCCGAAATGCCCTGAACCCCTTGACGGAGAATATCATCTGCTAGCTGAAAGGCTTCTTGCACGGGAGTTTGTTCAGAGATAACCGACAGGAGTTTATCGTTCGGGATCACTATCAAAGTATCTACCCGACTTTGAAGAGACGCGATCCCTTCATCTGCCTGGTTCATCCGTCTACGCCCTTCAAAGGTAAAGGGCCGAGTCACAACTCCCACCGTCAGCGCTCCAGCTTCCTTGGCAATTTCAGCAACGATCGGTGCGGCTCCGGTTCCCGTTCCTCCCCCCATTCCAGAGGTGATGAAGACTAAATCTGCGTTCTCAACCGCCGATGCAATGTCATCCCGCGATTCTTCTGCTGCCTTTTGCCCGATCGCTGGGTTGCCCCCAGCTCCCAAGCCCCGCGTTAACTTCTGACCAATTTGCAAACGCTTCAT
The DNA here is from genome assembly GCA_033763635.1 of Leptolyngbyaceae cyanobacterium bins.59. Taxonomy (GTDB): domain Bacteria; phylum Cyanobacteriota; class Cyanobacteriia; genus JANRKG01. The sequence goes on along the minus strand of JANRKG010000394.1, from coordinate 6,487 downwards.
AGAAGAGGAAAGCGTTAATGCCTGGGCATCCGTGTTAATCGTCCAGAACTCTACCCCTGTGATCTGGCTGGCGATCATCCGGTTGACTGCGTTGCCACCGCCACCCCCCACGCCAATCACCTTAATCCTGGCTATGCTACTCGGCACAATATTATTGGTCTTTGTCTCATCCCCAAGCATGGTTTTTAAGTCAGAAATCGGGTTGGCATGTAATCTAAGGGCTTGAAAAGGATTCTCTGAGGCATGATCTGCTGTAAAACTATCCTGCCCTTCCGCAAGGGAGCCCGTATTAATATGACTCAGTTTACTATCAAGTGTCATGGGAGTTGCTACTTTGCATAAAAATCTGCTCTCTGGGCTAGCCACCCAGCAATCTTAACAATTTGGAAAATGTTACAAGTATTATCGATAAAACCAGGGAAACTTAAATTTCTATTTATCTCATCTATTGATCTAAACTGGCAATTTCTTCAATAGATTGCTTGAAAAAATAGCATGAAATCCCTAAACAATACAAATTTCTAACGGGGATCAATTTCTTTCTTTCGCAAAACGGATCAGGTAAAACTGACTAATAGAAATTAAAAGCAGGGGTTGTTTTTATACTAATGCGTGGAAATTCATATCAAATGCCAGTCTTGATTAGTGAGATATTGATAAGTTTTATAAGTTCTCATTTTTTGAATATTAACGACTCTTTGATTTCTTCTCAGATTTAGCTGATTCTTGAGTATTAGTCTGAACAACTGGAAACTCTGGGTTACTCAAATCAATGTAAGCAATCTGATTAGGATTCAAGCGTCTTGGTAACTTCCTCATGCGATCGATCGCTGCAATTTGTTCAGGAAAATTAGGACCATAAGGCCCCAAATGAAAAACTCCCAATTCAGTCTTCAAAATTAAATTAGAAGAATTTTGCCAATCAATTTCAGAAATTTTGACAGGGCTTTGGCGAAGAATTGGATAGAGGGTAGCCCACTGAGTTTGGTAGTTCTCTTGCATGCCAATAACCCGTAAGTCGGGCATCTTGGCCTGGCCTGAGGACGAATAGCTGTCTAAGGGTATCCAAACGCCCTGATCATCCATCAGGCCAGTTTTCGTAAAGTTAGACGAAGTTGGGTTTGTTTGGGCTGTCAAGGAGAGGGGCGTTTGAGGAGCAACCGCGATCGCCACAGGAAACCGCTCCTGCACCTGCACCTGCAACCGAGGGGGAAGAAGCTGACGAGTCACCGTTGCCCTGGTAATCGTAGGTTGGGTTGTCAGCCTATGGCTTAACACGTTTGGCTGAACCTGTAACAGGGATTGGGGATAAGTCAACCCCAGGAGTGACACGATCGTTTGGCTCGAAAGATGGCGGTTTCCCCTCACTTCCACCTGCTCCGGTTTGGAGATCATCCAGGTCGGTAACACAACGGCCCAACCAACCCCCCCTGCCAGGGTCATTAAAGCCACCCCTCGCCAGATAGAACGTAAATTGCGAAGTCGTCGTTGATGGCGCAACTGTTTACGTCGTTGGCTCAGTTCTGTACGGGAAACTGAAGAGATGCTAGTCATCCGATTCTTCTCAAAAGATTCTTCTCAAAAGGTTGAGCGGCCATTCGGAAAAAGGGCAGGGATCAGCAAGGGGATTCCTGAGCATGGAGGGGATTCAGTTCAGTTTAGTGAATCGAAGATTGAAAGAATGACCTCCTACTTCAACAGATTAAAAAGTGGCTGCTTGTTCAATTCATGTTCAATTTATATTCGACTTATCTTCGATTCATAACCATCTCCACCCATCCAGAAATGAATCCGAACGACTGATCTTGTACAGTTTAATCCTGATGTGAAGAAAACAGCCAAGTTTTTAGCATTTCAATCTAGAAAATCAAAGAATTTATCGGGGATCACGAGAGATCCTGCTGAAGGCAATCCCGCCAGCGAGCCGCTAATTCAACTTCAGTAAACGGAATTTGAATTGAAGGTCTGGAGTCAGAAAAAGAAAGTTGCAGGGTAATGGTTTTACTCCGTTCAGGCAAAGAAGATGCCGCAACAATCTGACCATCAACGAGTAAATCGATCGCATTCACTTCCTTCAGAGACAAACTTTGAAGGTCCACAGGACCCTGGCGGGTCGGTTTGCCCCAGGTTAAGGTGTCCTCCTGTTGCCCTAACACTGCATAAATATCGTATTTGGCCCGCTTAAACGATTGCGCCCAGCGCTGGTACGCTTCAACTTTCTGGTACTCATTCCACCCAGCCCAGGCCAGCCAGATAAAGATCCCCAGTAGTGGGAGCCAAATCAACCCTCGTTCCATCGTGCGCCATCCATTACTTCATCTCTAACCTGCAATCTTACGCCAGACCCTTCTCGCTTGCGTTATCTTTGTGAGCAAGGCTAAGGCTGCGGGGACAGGTTATGAAACGTTTTTTGCTAGTGTGCTTGTTTGTGGTGGGGCTGGTTTTTGCCCTGGCTCAGTATCAGGGGTTAGCAACCCAGGGAACGTATGACACGATCGCGATCGACCTGCGAGAGGACGTTCCAAATGCCCAGCGGGATCAGGCCATTCAACGGCTGACGCGGGACTATGGAGCCAAGCTCAACAGCCAATTTTCAGAACCGGACCACGTTTATATCTTGAAGGGAGATCAAAAGCTACTTCAGCAACTCCGCCGATCGGACCTGAAGCAACTGGCGGAGTCGGTTGAACCGAACTACCAGTATCGGGCCTTTGACTTTCCCAACGATCCCGACTACGGAAAGCAGTGGAATCTGCGGAGCATTAACGTCGAAGCTGCCTGGGATGAAACACGCGGCAGCGGAATTACAGTGGCCGTCATCGATACGGGGGTCAGCCAGGTTCCCGATCTGGAGACTACCAAGTTAGTACCGGGATACGATTTTGTAAACGATCGCGAAGATGCCACGGACGATAACGGACACGGCACCCACGTTGCAGGGACGATCGCCCAATCTACGAACAATAACTATGGTGTTGCTGGCATCGCTTATGAAGCCAATCTGATGCCCTTGAAAGTCTTAAGTTCTGGAGGGGGCGGCACGGTTGCCGATATTGCAGAAGCAATTCGCTATGCCGCAGATAACGGGGCGGATGTCATTAATATGAGCCTGGGTGGGGGTGGCGAAAGCGATCTGCTGAAGGAAGCGATCGACTATGCCCATCAGAAAAATGTGGTGATTATCGCAGCGGCAGGGAATGCCGGAGAAAACTCTGCCGCGTATCCAGCCCGCTATCCCCATGTGATCGGGGTTGCAGCTCTGGGTGCATCGGGCGATCGTGCCCCCTACTCGAATTACGGGGCAGGAATTGATCTCTCGGCTCCTGGAGGTCTCATCTCAGAAGAAGGGGGACAAACGGGGGGGATTTTGCAAAACACGATCGATCCCAGCACCGGAGAAGCCGTATTCGCAGCCTTCCAAGGAACGAGTATGGCGGCTCCCCACGTTGCCGGAGTTGCCGCCCTGGTCAAAGCCACAGGGATCAAAGAGCCAGATGCCGTCCTGGAAATCTTGCAGCAATCGGCCCGCAAATTGCCAGAAGATCCCTTGAACTACTATGGCGCAGGACAACTAGATGCAGCCGGAGCCGTAAAACTGGCATTGAAGGGACAGTTAAATTTCCGAGACTTCTTCCGCTGGTTACGAGACAACGGATACCTGAATCCCCGCTTCTGGATCGATGGGGGGGTTGTAGCCCTGATGCCCAAGATCCTCATGGTCCTGGGATCTTACCTGCTAGCCTGGTTCCTCAAAAACTACTTCCCCTTTGCCTGGAGTTGGTCCCTTTCCACTGGATTAGTGGCAGGTAGCACGGGCCTGTTTTTCCTGAGAGGGTTCTATGTCTTCGACCTTCCTCAATGGCCCTTCCGCATGATGGGTAGCTCCATTCCCGAACTGGGGAGCGCCATGCAGGGAACTTCCAGCTTGAATCCACTCTTTGCGAGTGTGCTAATCCCGGCCATTCTGGTCATTACCCTGCTGGGCCATGCCAATTGGAAATGGTTTGCGATCGGTTCCAGCCTGGGAGTTGCAGCCTGTTTAGTCGTGAGTGCTATCCTATCCCCCCATCTGCTCTGGTTAGGGGATGGTTTACTTGCCAGAGGCTTCCTATTGAGCAATGCCCTTCTGTGCTACAGGTTAGCGGCCCTTGCCGCAAAACCTAACGTTAGGACGATGGTGCAAGGGTAATAGGTGATGGGTAATAGGTAATGGATAGGTTAAAGTCGAGGACCAATGACCCATTACCTGTGGCCCATTGCCAATATTCATTAAGGAGCGAACGTCATGAGCATGACCGTAGAAGGCAAGGTTGAGCGCAAAGGATTTGGAGCCGGAACCTGGGCACTGGTTAGCGACAGCAAAACCTACGAGCTTCATAAGCCCCCCCAAGCATTGATGAAAGTAGGGCTTCAGGTCAAGGTTCAGGGAGAAGTTCGTTCGGATATTATGACGATCGCCATGATCGGCCCCGTCTTAGAAGTGAAAGAGTTTGAAATTTTGAGTGAGAGCTAGCTAAGGTTCTATTCCCCGCTGCCCAATGCTTCCAGCACTTCCTGTAGCTTCGTCCGGAATTCGCCCTTTGGGTGACCCCCCTTCACTTCACCGAGGATCTTGAACTCACCCTCTGGTTGGTCGCAGAGAATATAGGTGGGCCATCCCATTTCCGATTTGTCGGGATATTGGGTCAGTAAGATCTTTCGGTACTGACGGTACATTGCCGTATCTTGCATCTTGACACTGACAAACCGTAATCCCAGTTCCTCTGTCACCTTTTGATCGTAAAAGGACATTTTGTGACAAATTCCGCACTCTTCGGAGGAGAACTTAATAACTGCCCGATCCATGTGTTTATCTCTATCGCGATTTCCTATCTCTATTTATAGAACCATAATCGATCCCCCATTACCTACTACCCATTACCCATAAAAAAAACTCCGGGCCAATTGCTTGGACCGGAGCAGTTAAATCAGGGTGCATCTACCACATCACTCTACTCTTCTACCAGCAAGGCATCCGGATGATTTAGAAGTAAATTTCCAATGAAGTGAGGAGCGGCGTAACTTTTTGGTTGTTCCTGCGTCTACTGAAAGGTCGATCGCAAGTTACAGTGAACACGGGACTCTGGTTTCAAGCAGCTTCCATCTTCGCCATTGGCATCAAGGTATGCTGGAACCCAGATCATCCCTGAGTAGATCTGAGCGGGAGAGTCAGTTTGGCTCAAGAATTCCATCTTTCCGTGACTCCCTTACAGCCTGGGGACTATTTGGTGCGAACGGAGCGAGTCGCATCAGGAGTGCCCCTGGCAGAAGAGCGTGTAATTTGGCCGATTCAGGATTGGCTCCATCAATTTCGCGAGATCCAGAAGGGGAAAATCGCGTCAAAAGAGTCATTCTCTCAACGTCAGAGTCGTTTGGGGCAGCAGCTTTATGATGCCTTATTTTCGGGCACTCTGCGAGATAGTTGGTTAACGGCTCAGGGCATTTCCCAGCATCATCGAGAACCGCTGAGGCTACGATTGGGTTTGCCAGAGGGTGAATTGACAGCATTACCCTGGGAGTGGCTGACCGCAGCCCATTCCCCCATTGCAACCAGTCCTGATATCTGGCTTTCCCGATCGGTCGATTCTGCCGTTCCCCTCTCCTCAGGGAGGAAAAATGCCTGGAAAGAACCCGATCGCCTCACTATTCTTTGGATTCTGGCAATATCCCAACGGGATCTTTCCCTGGTCTTAAACCAACAGATTGCAAGGTTATCTACTGCGCTCCAACAAATCGATAATTTTCCAGAGATGGGCTTTCCCTCGTTGGATCGACTGCCAGAAGAAACCCCTTCCCCGATCGAGTCTTTGATTCTGGAGGAACCCGATCGTCAAACCCTCCTTCAAACTCTCGCTGAACGATCGTTTCATAGCCTGTACTATCTGTCTGATCAGGATTTTGGGCAGGAAGGGCATCCAACGGACTTGCTTTTAGAAGCATTAGCCCAACCGATTGTCAATAGTGGCGTTCGCCTCAGTGTTATCTCTAGTAAAGCAAACTCCCGCCTAAGCAAAACCTGGGTCGCAAAAGGCATGCCAGCCGTTCTTAAACTTCCTACGATCGAAAAGCCAGAGGAAAGCCTGGATTTGGCAAGTTTGTTCTATCGCAGAATGCAATTGGGCTACCCTGTTGACTTTAGTTTGCAATGGGCACGTAAAGTATCCGATTGCAAGTCCGATGCAATTATTCTGTATATGCAGAAAAGCTTTGATGGGTTTCTGATGCCAGCGAAACCGGAAGTATTGGCTCCAGAGCGATCGGAGGAACCCGAAGAACGGTACGAACAGGATGAGACAGATTTTCTCAGCGATCTAGACTATGGGGAGGATGGTTCTGAAGATTACGAAGAAGATTCTGCCGTTGTCGCGGATTTGTTCCGTCAGGTGATCCAGTCTCCCCCAACTGAATCCCCAGTCTCCGAAGAACTTCCTCCTCCTTCTGCTGCCCC
>JANRKG010000393.1:0-5844 GCA_033763635.1 Leptolyngbyaceae cyanobacterium bins.59 | reverse complement strand
CCGCAAGATCAACGATCGTGTTGGGGAAGGGGTGGCCCTCAGCAATATCGGGTTTGTGTACGATCGGCAGAAGCAACCCCAGCAAGCCCTGAAGCTCTATCAGGAAGCGCTGGTGATTCATCGGGCAATGGGCGATCGGCCCAGTGAAAGTGTCACTTTGAACAATCTGGGACGGTTGCAGTTAGCGTCTGGGAATTATCCGGCAGCGACGGAAACGTTTTTCAAGGCGATTGAAGTCTTAGAATCTCTGAGGCCCGGTCTGAATGATGCCAGCAAAGTTTCGATTTTTGAAACCCAATCCCGAACCTATGGATTGTTGCAAAAATCCCTGGTTGCCCAGAACAAACATGAGGCGGCGTTGGAAATCGCGGAACGGGGTCGGGCGCGGGCGTTTGTGGAGCGGTTGGCCCAACGCATTACCGATCGCGCCCCTGGTCAGCAACGGGTTCCTGATGCGCTCTCCAGGCCCATCCAAATTGACGAGATTAAACGGGTTGCCCGTGACCAAAAAGCAACGCTGGTACAGTATTCCATCATTGAAGACCAGCAACTTTTTATCTGGATTGTGAAGCCAACCGGGGAAGTGAGCTTTCGGAACGTGAGCCTCCAGGGTGTCGGAAAATCTCCTCTCTCGCTGGAAGAACTGGTCGCGACCGGGCGCGAGGCGATCGGCGTTCGAGGATTTAGTTTCAATGAGAGTACGGTGATTGCAGCGCAACCCGCGTTGAGTGCGGCGGCCCAAAATCAGAAGCTCCAGCAGATGCATCAGTTATTGATTCAACCGATCGCCGATCTGCTTCCCAGTGACCCGACAGCCCGTGTGATTTTCATTCCCCAACGATCGCTGTTCATGGTGCCCTTTGCCGCCCTTCAGGATAGTAAGGGTAAATATCTCATCGAACAACACACCATTTTGACGGCTCCCTCAGTTCAGGTGTTGGCACTTACCCATCAGCAGAGACAGCAACGGGGAGCCACCCAACTTTCCCTGAAAGGCAACGATGTGCTGCTGGTAGGGAATCCCACAATGCCCAGCATCCGACCGAATCTGGTGGATCAGGCCCGTGTTCTCTCCAGTCTGCCGGGGGCAGAACAGGAAGTCAAAAGTATTGCAGAACTCTTAGGGGCTGAGGCTTTGATTGGCAATCAGGCGACGAAGGCCACTGTGGTATCCCGCATGATCAAGGCACGGCTCATTCATCTGGCAACTCATGGGTTACTGGAGGACTTCAAGCGGGTGGGAGTGCCGGGGGCGATCGCCCTGGCACCGTCCGATCGGGATGATGGGATGCTGAATGCCAGTGAGATTCTGGATTTACCCCTGATTGCCGATCTGGTCGTCCTGAGTGCCTGTGATACGGGCCGGGGCCGGATTACGGGGGATGGGGTGATTGGGTTGTCGCGATCGTTGCTGACGGCTGGCGTTCCCAGTGTGATCGTGTCCCTCTGGAAGGTGCCCGATGCCCCCACCGCAACGTTAATGACTGAGTTTTACAAAAACCTGTTGCAAAAACCAGACAAAGCCCAGGCGTTGCGTCAGGCGATGCTAACCACCCTCCAACAATATCCCGATCCCAAATCTTGGGCGGCCTTTACCTTGATTGGAGAAGCTGAGTAGCACTAAATCTGCAATCCTTACGAGATAATGGCTCAGGAACTATCATCCTTAATCCTGGCCTCATGTCCCAATCTCCGACCCCTCGCCTGATTCTGGAAACCCTGTTTCCCTTTCTCAAAGTTGCCGCTGCCTACGCTCATCAGATTCAAAGTCGCATTGCCGCCCACCCGTCCAAGGAGGCAGATAACTTCTTTGCTGCGGCCCTCAGTGATGCGGATCTCTCCATTCAAACCATGATGGAAGTGGCACTGCTGGGTTCTTTTCCCAACATTCGCTTTTATGGGGAAGAACACGAGAAAACCTACAACACGAAGTATTTCCGCAGTATTGAACTGGGTCCAGAAGGGGATTATTTGGTGACACTCGATCCCATTGATGGCACTCGGTTTTACCTGGATGGACACTCCAACTACCAGATTATTCTGACAGTTCTCAACTGGGATGAGTTTGAAGCCGTGATTACCCTGCTTCCGGCCCAAAATACCTTCATCTATGCATTGCGGGGTCAGGGAGCCTTCCAGGGAAGTTTAGAGGGTGGTTTAGAGAATGCCCAACCTTTGCAGTTAGGGGAAACAAAACCGACCATTTTGCTGGGGTGGGGGCTTGCATCCTTAGTTCCCCAACTCACAGACCACTATCAAGTCATTGATGTGACAACGCACTATTCCCAGGAGATGCAGATCCCCAATTTCAGTGGTTTGATGAATGGGGATCTGTCAGGGGCGGTGTTGCGGGGGGGAAACTTCATTGACGGAGCCGCCCTGGCCTTTATTGCTCAGGAGATGGGATTCCTCGTGACGGATTTGGCAGGAAATCCACCGCCGCCACTTCATGCTTGCACTGACTACCGACGCACGGGCTTACTGGTTGCGGCTTCCCCAACGGTTCATCAATATTTGGTAGAGGCTGTTCGGAAAGCCGCGATCGGTCCTGCTGTCTAAAGCCGATAGGTGACTCGCAAACTCTGAACCAGCAGAACCAGAGAGGCGATCACCATCAACCCGCCCCAGAACCAATAGGGCAGGAGGAGTTGGGATGCAATTTGGGCCGAGTCTGAGAGTTGCACTTGGCCCCCAATTACAGCCCGATTCATGAACAGGTAATCCACCTGATGAAACAGGCTGATACAGGCTTGCACCCCTAAAAACTGAATCGAGAATTGTTGCATCCAGTTCGGGCCTAACAGGGCGATCGCCAGCACCCCCAGACCCGCCAGTGGCACAAACACCAACCCGAAGGCCGATCGCACCCAGATTACGGCAGACAAGATCAGCAACGATCCCAGGAGGATCAGTGCCCAGCGAGACGATCGAGCCTTTTGGGAAGCCAGAATAAAGGCTGCTCCTGCGAATGCTGGGCCCATCGGCCCCCCAGCGGAAACCAAGGCTCGACCGATCGGCCCCAGAAACAGAAAGCCCCGGTGATAGGCCAATCCCGAACCATTGGGAAAAATCAATAGTCGCTCAAAACGTCCGCCCAACAGCATTGCCGTCAACCCATGCCCCATCTCATGGAACCAGGTTGCCAGGATAGAAAATGGATATAGCAGATAGTTGCCAATGGGCACCTGCCAGAGAAAAACGGTAGCAATGGCGGCGGCAATGAGCCAGAGCAGAGAAGTCCGATCGGGTTCGGATGAAGGATTTGGCTCTAACTTTGGATCAGTGTCAGACCACTTAGTCACAGGTAACATCCTACTTTTGTATCACTCTTCTATTTTGCCTGTTGAATTCTAAAATTAGGGGTATTTTTCTCAGGCAATAAATTGTTTTTCCTGCCCCTTAACCCATACAGAGAGCTTGTTTCTATCAATCTTTTTTCACTCGAAATTGCCTGAATTGCCTTTTGTGTTCTTGCTAACATTTAGTGCCGATAAAAAATCTTTTGTTAAGAAACGTAGTCGATTTTAAACTTGGGTCGAAACTAATTGACAACTGGGCTATCAAGTCCCTTTAAGAGGAGAATCGCAACGAATGGTAGCAACACCTCCAAAACCAACTCTGGATACGGATACTTCAATCAGTGCCTTTGGCGCTGCCCGTTCCACCATTGAAGGCTCACCTTTGAGTGCAGACGAACTGCGTAAAATGCACGCTTTCTGGCTGGCTTGCAATTACCTGTCTGCTGGCATGATTTACCTGCGGGAAAATCCTCTACTCAAAGACCCCCTGAAGCCCGAACATATCAAGAAGCGGCTTTTGGGTCACTGGGGTTCCAGTCCCGGCATTAGTTTCCTCTATACCCACCTGAACCGCATCATCAAAAAATTTGACCAGGACATGTTGTTCATGGTGGGGGCGGGTCATGGTGCCCCTGGTTTCCTGAGTCCCTGCTATCTGGAAGGCAGTTATTCCCAGTTCTATCCCGAATGTAGCGAGACGGAAGCTGGGATGAAGCAGTTCTTCAAACAATTTTCTTTTCCCGGTGGGGTGGGCAGCCACTGCACCCCCGAAACCCCCGGTTCTATCCATGAAGGTGGGGAATTGGGCTATAGCCTGTCCCATGCTTTTGGTGCAGCCTTTGACAACCCCAATCTGATTGTGGTCGCCATGCCGGGAGATGGAGAGTCGGAAACCGGGCCGTTAGCAACTTCCTGGCACTCCAACAAGTTCATCAATCCCATCCGGGATGGGGCGGTGCTGCCTGTGCTGCACTTGAATGGATACAAGATCAATAACCCAACGATTCTGTCGCGGATTAGCCATCGAGAATTGAAGGCATTATTTGAAGGCTACGGTTACAAGCCCTACTTTGTGGAAGGGTCTGACCCAGAATCGATGCACCAGGCCCTTGCAGCGACCCTGGATCACTGTGTAACCGAGATTCACCAGATTCAGCAAGAAGCTCGGAATTCGGGAGTTGCCACCCGTCCCATCTGGCCCATGATCGTGCTCCGCTCTCCCAAGGGATGGACTGGACCTGCGGAAGTCGATGGACACAAGGTTGAGGGTTTCTGGCGGGCGCACCAGGTGCCCATGGGGAATATGCACAATAACCCGGAGCATGTAGCCCAACTGACGGCCTGGATGAAGAGTTACAAGCCAGAGGAACTGTTTGATGAAAACGGTACTCTACGACGTGAGTTAAAAGAACTGGCTCCTACGGGACAAAAGCGGCTGGGAACGACCCCCTATGCAAATGGAGGGTTACTCCGCCACGACCTGAAGATGCCTGATTTTCGCGAGTACGAGGTGAAAGTCGAAAAACCGGGAATTATGGAAGCTGAGAACACGAAGCCTCTGGGAGTGTTCCTGCGAGATGTCATGAAAAACAACATGACGACTTTCCGGGTTTTTGGTCCTGATGAAAATACCTCTAACAAACTCCAGGCCATTTACGAAGCCAGCAAGAAGTTCTGGATTGCGGAATTTCTACCTGAAGACCAGGATGGTGGGGAACTCTCACCCGATGGTCGGGTAATGGAAATGCTCAGTGAGCATACCCTGGAAGGCTGGCTAGAGGGTTATTTACTCACAGGTCGGCATGGGTTCTTCTCCACCTACGAAGCCTTCGTGCATGTAATTGATTCAATGGTGAACCAACATGCGAAGTGGTTGGAGATTTGCAATCACATTGGCTGGCGGGCTGATATTGCGTCGCTCAATCTGTTGATCACGTCTACCGTGTGGCGGCAAGACCACAATGGTTTTACCCACCAAGACCCCGGCTTTCTGGATGTGATTTTAAACAAGAGTCCTGAAGTAGTGCGAATTTACATGCCTCCAGATGTGAATTCTCTGCTGTCTGTGGCGGATCACTGTCTCCGGAGTGTGAACTACGTCAACGTCATTGTGTCCGATAAACAATCCCACTTGCAGTTCTATACAATGGACAGTGCGATCAAAGCTTGCACCAAGGGGATTGATATTTGGGAATGGGCCAGCAACGATGCAGGGGAGGAACCGGATGTGGTGATGGCTTCTGCTGGAGACATCCCAACTCAGGAGGCATTGGCGGCAATTGTTTTGTTGCGCGAACACTTCCCAGACCTGAAAATCCGGTTTGTGAACGTGATCGATTTGTTCAAGTTGCAACCTGATACGGAACACCCGCACGGATTAAGCGATCGTGACTTTGATTCGCTCTTTACCCTGGATAAGCCCATTATCTTTAACTTCCACGGGTATCCCTGGTTGATTCACCGTCTCACCTTCCGTCGCACCAACCACAATAACCTGCATGTGCGTGGTTTCAAGGTCAAGGGCAACATCTATACACCGCTTGAT
>JANRKG010000392.1:0-25687 GCA_033763635.1 Leptolyngbyaceae cyanobacterium bins.59 | reverse complement strand
GGTTGATTCAGGGAATCAGGAGCGTTTGGAGATATTCCCCTATGAGAGATTATGCAATGATTGAGGACCCTTCAGCCCTACGAGTTGCATAATTCGACACTCCCAAAAAGCAGCCTTTACCCTTAACATGGTTGAAGTTTGCGCTCAGCCAACATGAGGGTTAATTGGAACAACTCTGTTGTGGATTGACCGTATCGTGAACTGACCGCATGATGATCCTATCTATTATTGTTGAACAGCGATCGGGAGAGCCATGACATCGGTTTGTGAATACAGGGCAGGTCTGGAAGGAGTTCCTGTCACCCAATCCAGTATCAGTTATGTAGACGGGCAAAAAGGGGTGCTGGAGTACCGAGGAATCCCGATCGAAGAACTGGCGGCAAAGAGTACGTTCTTAGAAACAACTTATCTATTAATTTGGGGTGTTCTGCCTACGAAAGAGGAACTGGCGGAATTCGAGCATGACATCCAGTATCATCGCCGCATCAAGTACCGCATTCGGGACATGATGAAATGTTTTCCCGAAAGCGGACACCCAATGGATGCCCTGCAAGCTTCGGCAGCAGCACTTGGGCTGTTTTACTCGCGACGGGATCTGGAGAACCCGGTTTACATCCGGGATGCAGTTGTGCGGTTAGTTGCCAAAATTCCGACGATGGTAGCGGCGTTTCAACTGATGCGAAAGGGCAATGACCCCGTGCAACCTCGCGATGATCTGAGCTACTCCGCAAACTTCCTCTATATGTTGAGTGAACGGGAGCCAGATGCACTTGCAGCCCGTGTCTTTGACATTAGCCTCACTCTCCATGCAGAACATACCATCAATGCCTCGACCTTTTCGGCAATGGTGACAGCCTCGACCCTGACGGACCCTTACGCCATTATTGCTTCCGCCGTAGGCACGCTGGGCGGTCCCTTGCATGGAGGTGCGAACGAAGAAGTGATCGCCATGCTGGAAGAGATTGGTTCTGTAGAGAACGTTCGCCCTTACCTGGAAGACCGCCTACAGCAAAAAGCCAAAATTATGGGATTTGGGCATCGGGTGTATAAAGTGAAAGACCCCCGTGCCATTATTCTGCAAAATCTGGCGGAGCAACTGTTTGAGAAGTTCGGGCGGGATAAATACTATGATATCGCAGTTGAAATGGAACGGGCAGTTGAGGAGAAATTGGGTCAAAAGGGAATTTACCCCAACGTTGATTTCTATTCAGGGCTGGTTTATCGCAAGTTGGGCATTCCCACCGATTTATTTACCCCGGTGTTTGCGATCGCCCGCGTTGCCGGATGGTTAGCCCACTGGAAAGAGCAAATTGAAGAAAACCGGATTTTCCGGCCTACTCAGATTTACACCGGAGACCATCAGGTGTCCTATACCCCAATGGAAGAGCGAGAAGCCACCAATTCATAAGAAACAGGACGGGAAACGTTAGAGATCGGAGATTCAAAATCTCCTACCTCCAGGGTTCAGCAATTTTCTAGCCCCCCCGTTGGAGATATGAACTTTCGCATCTCCAACGGGGGGGATATTGCAGGAATGTGTGGCGGATTGGGAATTTGTGGTTAATGTGGATGGAGAAATTTTCCTGATTCATCATCTCTATGATTCCCCGCCCCCGCAAAGGTTCTTCCCAGAAATCAGGATTGCCCGTTCCGCCAACGGCAGCCATCCAAAAGATGGGGTCTGAGCGGAAACCCTCTGCAATTTTCTATGTTTCGCAGCGATCGTCCTCCAAACGCAAACCGGGAGGATGGGTTTCTGGGGTCCTGTCTCTGGGATTACTGGCAGGGGCAGGAACCCTGACGATTGGGGGAGCCTGGTTGGGGTTGCAATTGATTGTGAAACCCGAAACAGCAATCTGGCTGAACCAACTACTTCCCGCCTGGACCCGCATTCCCATTGCAGGAGGCGAACAATTTCAGACCCTTTTAGAAATCAAAGAGAGTTTATTGCAAACAGGGTTGAAATCTGGAGAGGTGATGCCGCTCGGAACTCCGCCCTCCAAAACCCAATCCTCCGGTCAAACTTCTGAATTCCTCTTGCCCGTTCTGAATTCGCAGGGGCAGATTGTGGAACTCAGGATCTACCGTCCTCCCACGATTGCCTATGCAGGTCCGCGATCGGAACCCTATTTTTGGTTAGCCAGCCAAATTCCCCTTGCCGGACCTGAAGAATCCTTTGTCATTGCCCCCCTTGCCGAACTTGAACCGGGATTACGGGCAGCCAGTCGTCCGCTCCCCCTCACAACCCTGACCCAAGAGGCAAACTCAAAATTACCCCCCGGAATCTGGCTTCATCTCACGGGGCAATGGTCTCGTGCCGACAAGATAGTTCCCTATGGCCTAGTCATCCACTACAACCCAGAGCGCATGCATTTTAGTGTCATGGCTGCCTGGAGTAGCCCCGCTGGGAAGTTACCTGAATGGCAAGAAGTCACAGGGCGGGGATTTCCAGAGTTAATAATTGACCAGACGATCGGACTCGATCCGCAATTTATCGTCTACCAGATTCAGCCCCGCAAATTTCTGCTCAACCCCTTTCAGATGGAAGCCATTTCCTTGAATGAACCCATCGGCAAGGGTAGAGCCTATCGAGGCTCACTGATTCTAGCTCGGAGTGGCCTGTGGTCTCTGGCAATGGAATGGTTTCAGTCCTTTCAGAAGGAGCAACGCAAAAAAACTGGAGGCATCTCCCCCGACATACAGGCGCAGATGGATCTTGTCCGGCTCCATGCCACGATCGCCCAATCCCAAGCAACACAAACTTACGCCAGTCCCAGTGAACAAGTTCTGGTCAACCTATTAGATGGACGATGGACTCGTGCTGTAAAAGTGTTTCAGAACACAGATGAGGGAAGGGAAATTTTGGACTTGTTGCGATCGGACACAGGCCGAATTGGAGACCGCATCGAAACCGCCTTACGGCTCTACCCCACCCATACAGACTTGAAAGCGTGGGGTGCGCTGTTAATTTCGGCGAAACAGGGACGATCGGCAGCATTGAAATGGGTCACTCAGCAGCGCCGGACCTCTCCGGCTACCGTCAGTTACATCACTACCCTTCTGGCCCAATTAGACACCTTTCGGGACCAACAACAACCGATCGCCGATCGTAGCCCTCGCCTTCTGGGACAGGTGACAGCCCTGCCCCGTCTCACCCCAAGGGAATGGACAAAAGGGAATCCTCAAGACCCCCTCAACCTAGAACCCGGTGAGATGTGGTATCAAATCCAGGTTGTGAGGTTTTACGATGGGCAGCGGTGGCAACGATCGCCCTTTCCCCAAGCCAGTCGCCCCTCTTCCTCGATCACGCCTCAGATCTGGAAAACCCTGGGCTTGGATCAAACCGCAACCCTTCAAATTAACGCCTGGGACCGGACAGGCCAGCAGGAAACGGTAACCGCTACGGTACGGGCGATTCAAGCCAGGAATGGCTCCATTCAACTGTTGGCCTCTGGATATGAACTACCGGGGGAGAATGCTTTACAACGCTTACCCCGTCCCCTGGCGCTCACCCCGACAGCCCTAACGTGGCTAGCAGCCGACTCGATCGCCCTGGGTGATCTCAATTCTCAAGAACCCCAGGTCTTGAAACCCATTTTGAATCGCATCTGGCAAGAACTGCAACGTTCGGGACAGATCACAGGAGGGGCAGTTCCCGCAACCGATACACTGCTCCAGGCTGACTTTTTAGGTAATTGGATTGTGCAGCGTCTTGATTTGACGGGCAACGATCGGCCTGAAGTGATCGTGACCATCGCCTCAGAAGCGATCGCCACTCTGGAAGCGAAAAACCCCAAAGCCAGAAAGCTAGACGGCCTTCGCACCCTTATTTTCAGCGATTCTGGTTCCCTTATCTACAGTGAATTGGGAAGCGAAGCGGGGCAATTCCTGGTCGGCCCCGCCAGCCTGGAGGGTGGAGAAAAACCTGTCCTGGTCATGGACAGCCTTCAAGGATACCGTCTAAATCAGTGGTCGGGGAAAGGGAAATTCGAGCCGGATTAGGGAGACTTGGCTCCAACGGTTCTAAGGAATCGTGCGACTGATTGCCGACTTCCGACACTCGAACAGTTGCAACACCCCCTCTGTGATATTCTCAATCACCATCGGATTACAGCTTGTCAAAAACGTTTCTGCATCTACAGTGCCTTTGAAAAATCCCTTCGCTTCAGCCAGAAGACGATAGATCTCAGAAAAGCCGATCGCCTTAACAAAGTAGGTAGACACTGGAGAATTCTTAATGTCGTAGCGGGAATCCTGACTACGACCGTTTTCTAATAAGTTGAGAACTTCCGCCTCAATCTCCGTTTGTGGACCGGAGCAGTCCGGGGGCAGTTCGGGCAAGAAGTTTTCCAACTGATAGACTGGAAACCCCGGCATGGGGAACTCTCCCATCATGGTAGAGAGGGGAATATTGCCTCCCAAGCGGAGGGAGAGCGCTTCCAGAACAGCGATCGAGAGCAACTTCGCCCCCAAATATAACCGAGCAATCTCAATATTTTGGCGAGTCCGCTCTCCCAACTGGGCAAGGGTTTCCCCATCCGGCTCCCCCCGAAACTGCTGAAATACCAGTTCGGGCTTCAGAAAATTCATAAACCCTTCCATCTTCTCGATCGACGATCGGTAGCCCCGCACTGTATAGGAATTATCCCCACTCAGGGCGTGATTCGTCTCAGGGATCAAGTTCCAGGTGTTGTCCAGAAAATGGGCAGCATAGGGGGAAGCAAAGTTCTCCACATCCCGATTTGCCACCCGCACCGATCGCTTGATGCTTTCTTCGATATGCGCTTCAGACCATTGGAAACCAAGGCGATCGTTCAGTTCTACCATTCGTCGATAGAGCCGCTCATTCACCGTTTCGCCAGACGGTAAACGAGGACGGAAGGGAACGGTCGCTTCAATACAGGCCGCAATTTCCATCAAGGTTGAAGTTGCCAAAAAGGGTTCTAACGACTTAGCCGCAATAATGGCGCTTAAAAACTCATTCTGTCCGCCCATCGGAGAGAGGGGTTGACCGGGTTCCATCCCAAACAGGTGACATACCAGAAAAAAGAGAGCGTCTTCCGGGAGTTCGTCCTTTTCCCGAATCATGAGTTGCTGGCGGGTTTCCTTGACAAAAGCAGCAATATATTTGCTAATGTTGATGCTGATCCCCTGGTCTACCTGTACATAAACCAGATCGTGAAACAGGGCGGCCAACACTTCGATGGCATCCCCGGATTCACCCACTTCAAAGATGTGTTCTGGGGTATGGAAATAACGCCAGGGACCTGTCATAGCCTGGATGATCAACTCAGCTATTTTGGAGAGTTGGGCTTTATCGACTTTACCCTGTAACTGTTCAACGGCCCAGATCAATCTTTCCAAGCATCTTTCTTGATCCTGTCCAAGCTCCATTGGGCCTCTCCGGTTTCGTAATCGCTGGTAGTGCTTTTGTGATGAGTTCTTAATAGTTTCGCGTAGCATCGCGAGTCTGGCACCGAACTTCCAGATTTCCTAATTAATCGCAGTTCTTGATTAAGTAGTTCTTAATTAATTAGAGGTCGGGAATCTGAGTGTCAATGCTCCTGTTTATTATGCACACTATAAGCCAATCTATAACTAGGGCGATAGCGCTTTGATATCCCTTCAGGGAGAGTTTTAATCAAAGCTCTAGTCAGGTACAGAAAACCCTGGAAAAACAGAGGCAAATCAGAGGCAGCGAATCAGAGGAAATGGAATGTGACGATCGCCCCAAAGCAACCAGCCATTTCTGGCTCCTTGCGTTTCAGGTCATCCCTCTATTCTTAACAACCATTCACCGTAAATTCTATGCATTTTGAGTTTGAAGAAATCACAGGCCAGCCCAACAACAGTTTTGAACGAGACCTCCTCCAAAGCGAACGAAGCCGCCACCGATCGGTACTCAGTCAGTTGAAGCATGAGCTACGGGAAGCCCGTCTACGCCCCCGCCCCCCCGTCGAACCGCCAGAACCGGGAACCCCTCAACGCCGACGGGAAAACGGAAACGCAGAGGGAAGCAATGGCAGCAGAGGACGGAGACGAGGGCAAAACGGAAACAGTTAAATTTGCCGATCGCCAAATTCCGAGGGCAAGATAGGAGTGAACTTTTTCGTCCCCCTTGCCATGAATCTGCACGCTCTGGTTGCGGCCCTCTTGCTCAGTCTCCCCACTGTTCTCATCCTTCCCCTGGCTCCGATGGTCTCCGCCCAGTTCACGGCCCAACAGGAGGCCAACGACCAACTGCGATCGGTCTATCGGCAAATGATCGACAGCTATGAGCAAAACCTGGCTGCGGCACGGCAGAGTGGACAACGATTGCAGGAAGTGGATGTGATGAATGGGGCGGGAATTGCCTACCGTTTCTTTGGTGAGTATCAGAAGTCTGCTGATGTGTTAGAAGCGGCCTTGAAAATTGCCCGTGCCATTAACGACTCAGGCCGCGAGAGCATGATCCTGCAAGGATTAGGAGCGACCTACAGTAAGTTAGGGGATTACCTGGGAGTTCGATTCTACGAGCAACAGTGGCAACAAGTCAAACAGAACGGGAGTTTGGGCAGTCGAGTCGCGGTGCT
The DNA here is from genome assembly GCA_033763635.1 of Leptolyngbyaceae cyanobacterium bins.59. Lineage (GTDB taxonomy): Bacteria > Cyanobacteriota > Cyanobacteriia > JANRKG01. The sequence continues at coordinate 19,115 of JANRKG010000392.1, read as the reverse complement.
GCAAAACCTGGGGCTTGCCTACATGCAGATCGTAAACTATCCCAAAGTGATTGAGGTGTATGAACAGTACATCCCTCTGATTCGACAGGTAAACGATCCCTTCCAAGAAGAAGTTGGGCTGGGTTTGCTGAGTACCGCCTATCGTCAGTTGGGAGAAGCCCAGAAGTACAGTGCAATTCTGGAACAACGATTAGCCCTGGCACGGCGCACCAAGAACCTGAGTTCAGAATGGACGATCCTCAACGAACAGGCGAATTTTGTGCAGCAGGGTGGTCGAGACCTGAATCAAGCGATCGTCATCTACCAACAAATGCTTCAGATTGGTCAACGAATCGGGCAGGTGCAACCGCAAACGATGGCCTTGACAGAATTAGCAGTTCTCTATACTGCTCAGAACAAGCCCCAAGCGGCCATTGCCGCCCTAGAGCAAGCACTCTCGATCGCCCGTGCAAAGAAAGATTCCTTCTTAGAAGCCCTGATTCTAGAGGATCTCAGCCAGGTTTACGGGCTGATCAAGGATTACAACAAGGCGATCGAGTTGCAAAAGCAAAGCCTGGAAGTCTATCGAGTCTATTACAAACAAGCCCCTGACCAATCCTTGATCGCGCAGGCCATTGGGCGATTGGGGATGTTGCAATTCCAGGCCAACCAACTTCAGGAAGCTGAAAGTACCTTAAAGACAGCATTGGACTTGCACAACCGCTTTCGGGAAAGCGTGTTAAAGACCGTAAACCTGCTGGCGAATAGTCGGGATGATATCAATTTAGCGCTGCGCGAACAGGGGCGAGAGATTTACCAGACCCTACAACGCATTTACATCCTGCGCCAACAAACCGAATTAGCTTTAGAAACTGCGGAAGAAGGACGGGCAAGGGCGTTTATTGACCTGCTCTTAAGTGGACCCCAGGGAAACCGTCCAGCGCAAGATCTATCAGTCGTCAGCCGCCCCACGATCGCCCAACTGAAGCAGATCGCCAAAGCCCAAAATTCAACCCTGGTGCAATATTCCATCTTTTACGAAGACAAGCGTAGTTCTCGCTTCAACCTGGGTAAGCACTGGAGCCAATCTATCCTGCCCAGCACCAGCCAAATCTTCATCTGGGTGATTAAACCGAATGGAGACATTGCGTTTCGGCAGGTGGATAGCCGCGCCATTCTGAACCAATTTTTCCAAAAAGAGAAAATTGACGAAAAACTGCGAACTTTCGCCCTTGGGGATTTAGTTGCCAATGCGCGGGGTGCTTTAGGGACAGGCGATCGAGGATTTGCCTTTAACGAAAACACCGAAGCCCTGAATCGAGTTACCAGCAGCACAGGGCGGCAATCCAAAATACCCGAACTGCGGCTTTTCCACCAGCTTCTCATTGAACCGATTGTGGATCTGTTACCCACCAATGCCAACGATCGGGTTACATTCATTCCCCAGGATGAACTCTTCCTGACCCCCTTTGCTGCGTTACAGGATGCAGCAGGCAAGTATCTGGTCGAGAAACACACAATCCTCCTGGCTCCGTCCATTCAAGTGCTGGCCCTCACCCGCCAACAACGGCAACGGCTCTCATCCCCAGGGGGAACTGGAAAAGCCCTGGTAGTCGGCAACCCTACCATGCCTAGCTTAATGGTTCAGGGGAAACGGCAACCCCTTTCCAGTCTCCCCGGTTCTGAAAAGGAAGCCAAGGAAATTGCCCAACTGCTGAAGACCAATGCGCTGATTGGCAAAACAGCAACAGAAACAGCGATCGTCCAACAAATGCCCCAGGCCCGCATCATTCACCTGGCAACCCACGGGTTGCTGGATGTCTTCAACACCGCTCGGAGTGAACGGGCAGCGACGGGCTTTGAGGGGGGTCTGGCTCTGGCCCCCACTGCGGATCAGGACGGCTTTCTCACCACCCGCGAAATTCTCAACCTGAAACTTCAGGCGGAACTGGTTACATTGAGTGCCTGTGATACGGGGCGGGGACGGGTGAGTGGGGATGGGGTGATTGGGTTGTCGCGATCGTTCATTGCTGCCGGAACCCCCAGTGTGATCGTGTCCCTCTGGAAAGTCCCGGATGCCCCTACTGCCAGCTTAATGACCGAGTTTTATCAGAACTGGCAGAAAAACCCGGATAAAGCCCAGGCGCTCCGGCAAGCCATGCTAACCACAGCGAAACAATATCCCGATCCCAAAGACTGGGCCGCGTTTGTTTTAATTGGTGAGGCCGATTAGGGGAGGGCACGATCGGCTCAGGGACCACCCTGGAAAATGTGTTTCACCGTAGTCAGGGATTCAGGACCGATCAACCCCCGGCGATGGCCCTTCTGGTTAGACATCCCCAAAAAGATGGCATCCCCCTGTTTAGAATTGCGGGAAAAGCGGGGAGAGGCATTGATGTACGCCGAAGCACTATTGACCCCCAGGGCAAACTGACGGCTTTCCTGATAGGATTCCGTGACAATACAATCCGCGTGACCACTGCTATGGAGATTAATCCAGGAAATTGCCGAATCCAAACCATCCACTAGCTTAAAGCTGACAATCTTGTCCAGGTAGGGAGTTGCCCATTCGGATTGGGGAGCCAGGGGCAATTCCGGAAACTCGGCCACGAGACGGGCATCCCCCCGCAACTGAAAGCCCTTATCTTTGAGACTGTTCCAGAGCATCAGCAGGGAAGAACGGCTCTGTTCCTTGTGAACCAGCACCTTCTCGATCGCATTCACTGGATCGGGGCTACTCTGATGACTATCGATAATAATCCAGCGGGTTGTGTCCAAACTCCCAGACGGGGACCAGTACAGGTAACAATTCCCCATTGCGGATTTCAAGACGGGGGCTGTTGCCTGTCGGATGACCTGCTGTACTAGACTTGGACGACCATAGGGAATAATCAAATTCACATATTGGTCCTGGGTAAGCAAATCACGCAGGGAAATTCCCATTTCGGGAGACAGATTTTCGAGGCATCCCTCTGGCATTCCTGCTTCTTTAAGGGCAGATTGGAGAGCCTGGGCAATCAGCGCATTGGTATGGCTGGCCTCACTGCCTCCCTTGAGAATCAAACAATTGCCCGTTTTCAAACATAGTCCAGACGCAATCGCCGCCAGATCCGGAAACGCTTCGTAAACCAGGGCAATCACTCCGAGAGGCACCAGTTGGGAATAGGTCTGGGAATTGGCAACCTGGAACGATGCATTCATCATGCGCCCAATTGGGTCAGGAAGCTCTGACAAACGTTGCAAGATTTGAACGGCCTCCTGAATTCGTTCAGGGGTCAGCCGCAGCCAATCCAGTAATAACTCTGGCACTGCCATTTCCCGACTGGCTTCCAGGTCCAGGGTATTGGCTTCCAAAATATCGTTCTGGTAATTCTTCAGGGCTTTTGCCATCGCCTGAAGGGCGCGGCTACGATCGGCCCCCTTTGCCGTCGCTAGTTTCAGGGAAGCCTGATGGGAGCGGCGCACCAGAGCCAGCAAGTCCTCAGGAATCGAAGCAGCATCCATTACCATGATTATCGTCGATAAGCCAACCAGAGGATCAGGGCTGGCAGCATGGCCAACAGCACCGTCACGATCGCCCAGGGCACTATATTACTGGCATTCGAGGGGGAATGGAGGGCAAGCGGTAGCCAGATCACCAGCAGCACAATCACGACAAAGAGGGCCAGGGGCAGGTAATTTTCCCGAAAAGCAGAATGGGCCACGAGCCATTGATGCCCTGTCCATCGCCAGGATCGTTTGTAGGGATAGGTCGTTGAGAGCTGTTCAATGATATAGCCGTTCTCTTCCACCACAAAAATCTGCTGACACCGATTGCAACCAAAAGCCTCTGTCAGAGTAATGGGGACTAAACGCCCCCGTCGCCGACAAGGGCAGGGATAATCTATGTTGAGGTCAATTTTCTGGTTCTTGGATGGCTGCACAAGTATTCAGGGAAAAATAATTTAGGAAAGAGGGGATTTAACAGATCAAGGTAACTAAGTCAAGGCGACACGCCTATCTCTTATCAATGCAATAATTCTATCTAAGTAATTGTAATGATGGATTTGGGTCGTTACCAGGGGCGATTCATAATCTTCTTTTCTGGCTCTTGTTTTTATCCGTTTCCCAAACATTTTTCGAAGTTTTGATGGGATTTTGTTGCCCAGGCTACTGATTTAAAGAGGAATATATCGGTGTGTAGCACCATCCAGAGTGCCCCAGTTAGCTCAGAGGCACTTACCCATTCCAGCTTTCCAATCCGCTTCCGGAAGTCTGACCCAAACTCTGGAAAGGGGGATGGAGGGGACTTGCATCCTATCTAGAGAGTTGTTTTTGGGTCATTTATTTTGATTTGTCCAGGGTCGCTGTGAATGTGTTATTTCATAAATATCGATAAATGGTTATAGATTTGCGAAACGCATCTGGTCACGTTAGAAGTACAAAGCGGGGGAAGGCTTTGTATGTTTAATGCAACTGAGTTACTCATCGATCGCTTTGTGGAGAAGCTCAGGGCAGGTTATCGGCGCACCTACGGACGCTGGAAGTCAGAATATGAGGAGATTATTGGCTGGGTCGGGGCAATGGCCCTAGAGAACATCGCCAATAGTGATGCCCTGTACCATAACGTTGAACATACCATCATGGTGACGCTGGTAGGCCAGGAGGTCTTGCGGGGCAAGCACATCCGGGATGGGGGTGTCACCTGCGAAGATTGGTTACACTTCATGATTTCCCTGATTTGCCATGACATTGGGTATGTGAAGGGGGTTTGTCGTCAGGATCAGGAAGGGACTTATGCCACTGGCATTGATGGCACCATGATCACGCTTCCCTCTGGGGCTTCCGATGCGAGCCTGACTCCCTACCACGTCGATCGCGGCAAGCTCTTTATTGATGAACGGTTTGGAGGACACAAGCTGATTGATGCGGAGCAAGTGAAGCGCAACATTGAGCTAACCCGCTTTCCCGTTCCCGCCGAAGCCGACCATCAGGATACCCTCAATTATCCCGGTCTTGTCCGAGCGTCCGACCTGATTGGGCAACTGGGCGATCCCCGCTATTTGCAAAAAATTACAGCCCTCTTCTACGAATTTGAGGAAACTGGAACGAATAAGGCCCTCGGCTACCGTCATCCCGGTGATTTACGGCAAAACTACTCCAAGTTCTACTGGAATGTAGTTTATCACTACATTCAGCATGGCCTTGAGTACCTGGTCCTGACCCAGGAGGGCAAACAAATTACCGCAAACCTCTATGCGAACGTGTTCATTGTGGAACACGACAAGCAAAACCAGAAACCCTAGAGACGTTCGCAGGGAACGTCTCTACAGATAGAGCAGACAGACTTAGAGGCCCAACCAGTTCAGAACCCCTTTACCCGTCACATATTCAATCACCAGGGCGATCGTAAAACCTGCCATTGCAGCACGACCATTCAACCTTTCTGCATATTCATTAAAGCCAAACTTGGGGGTTTCCAGTTTCGGGGTAACAGTGGGTTGGGGAATTTGAGTCATGGGAAATTTATCTCCGAGAATAAAAGCAATGTCTAAAACTTGAGAAGCACTTCATATCGTGCGCTCTGCACGACCTGAGTTTTTAGGATTCTCAGATCCTCATCAAGAATCTTAACAAATTGTCACAATTATTGTTCTCCAATGCCATCGAAACGAACATTCCGTTCTGCTGATTAACCGTCAGAATTGAAGAATGCGCGATGATGAGGTGGCAGATGGAGATTGGGGTTCCGAGAGAGACTAAAGACCAGGAATTTCGGGTGGGATTAAGCCCTGTCAGTGTGCGAGTGCTGACGGATAATCACCATCAGGTCTATGTCGAAACAGGGGCAGGAATCGGGGCAGGGTTTACCGATGAAGATTACATCCAGTCGGGTGCCCAGATTGTGGAGACCCAAGAAGCCTGGAATCGGGAACTGGTCGTGAAGGTGAAAGAACCCCTGACCTCAGAGTATCCCTGGCTTCAGAAAGGGCAACTGCTGTTCACCTATCTGCATCTCGCAGCCGATCGCTCCCTGACGGAACACCTGATCCAGAGTGGCACTACCGCGATCGCCTATGAAACCGTTACCTCCGCCGATCGCAGAAGCTTGCCCCTCCTGACCCCCATGAGCATCATCGCCGGACGGCTTTCTGTGCAATTTGGTGCCCGTTTTCTGGAGCGACAACAGGGGGGGCGGGGAGTCCTGCTGGGAGGGGTTCCGGGGGTTCGTCCTGCCCAGGTGGTCATCTTAGGCGGCGGCGTGGTGGGAACAGAGGCGGCACGCATTGCGATCGGCATGGGGGCACAGGTGCAAATTCTGGATGTCAATGTCGAGCGGCTCTCCTACCTGGAAACCCTGTTCGGATCGCGGGTGGAATTGCTGTACAGCAGTCCCCTGGAGATTGAACGGGTCGTTCCAGAAGCGGATCTGTTGATTGGGTCGGTGCTGATTCTGGGGAAACGTGCGCCGATTCTGGTGTATCGATCGCTGGTTAGCAAGATGCGCCCCGGTTCCGTCATTGTGGATGTTGCAGTCGATCAGGGCGGTTGTATCGAAACCGTGCGGCCCACCTCCCACACCCATCCCACCTATGTTGAAGAAGGGGTGGTACATTATGGAGTACCGAATATGCCGGGAGCCGTTCCCTGGACAGCAACCCAGGCACTTAACAACAGCACTTTGCCCTATGTGATCAAGTTAGCGAACTACGGATTGAAAGCCCTGGAAATGGATTCCGGTTTAACGGGGGGAGTGAATGTGCAGGAGCATCGGCTGGTGCATCCGGCAGTCCAGGAGGTCTTTCCCGATCTGGTGCATTAAATCCCGTGACTTTTGCCAATTACCCAATGGCGACGGAAGAACCGGGCGAGAGAGGATTCCGCCAAGGACAGGTAGATAGGACGACCATGCGGACAGGTGCGGGGATTGCGAGTGCGTTGCCATTGATCCAGCAGGGTTTGCATCTCCGGGAGGGTGAGGGCTGTGCCGTTGCGAATGGCAGTGCGGCAGGCCGTGGCCACCAGGGCAGACTGCAAATCCCCGCCCAAACTCAACTCCATTAACGCATCCTGACAATCCTCCCGATCTGCCAAGCACTCCGGTACCGTGCGGACAGCCCAGAGCCGATCGCCAAAGGGTTCCACCTCTAACCCCAACCGTTGCAGTTGCTCGATCTGACGATCCGTGAGATTCGCCAATACGATCGGGGAGGCCAGGGAAACCATTTGCCAGCGATCGATCAATTGTTCGTACAACACCCGTTCATGGGCGATGTGCTGCTCCACCAACCACATCCCCGACGAATGCTCCACCAAAATGTACATTTGGTGAACCTGAGCAACCGCCCGCAGATTCTGGAGGGGAGGCGGTTCCGGGGTAGGAGTGAGGTCTAACGGGTCATCCGAGGAAGGTTGCAGCGATCGGCTCACACCATATTCCCCCTGAGCCTCAGCCGTCTTCAGCAGTTGGCTGACCCGCTCCAGATGAAACGTTTCCGAGAGGGCTGTGGAATTCAAGCGCAGGGCTTGACCGATCGCCTCCGTCACCTGGGCTTGCCAGTCATCCAGATTTTGCAGATAAACCTCTGCTTTGGCTGGATGGCGGTTCCAGTCCACCTGATCCGCCGGAACCTGCAACTGCACCAGACACACCGGAAACCGATCGCGCGGTAAGGTGCGCCGAAAGGCCGTAAGAATGGTTTGCTCCAATTCGGGAAAACGCACACAACGACCATTCACTGCCACCCGGACCCAATCTGGGCGGTGGCGATGGCACCGATCGGGCAAGCCAACCAGCGCCTGAACCGTTCCATCCGGCAACGTCAGGGTGACTTCCTGCAAATCGCTCCCCTGAACTTCCCGCAAAAACTGGGGCAAAATTTCTCGGCTACTGGCTCCAGGCCAAATACTAAACCAGGGACGATCCTGCTGCTCTACCTGCCAGGTTACGGAAGGATGGCAGAGGGCCAGTTGTTGAACAACGGTCTGTACCGATCGCAACTGCCGCGTTGGCCCCGGAAGCGCCTGACGACGAGCGGGCCAGATGCCAAACAAATCGGTCACAGTAACGACCGTTCCGGGGGCGATCGCCACCGTTTCCATCTGCTCTGGCTGGCCCTGAGGATTGTAGAGAACTTGCCACCCTTCCATATCCTCACCCGCAGGACGACTACAAATCCGCACCTGCGCCAGTTGGGCAAGACTATGGAGGGCTTCTCCCCGAAATCCCAAACTACGGATCTGCCAGAGATCGTCCGCTTCGCGAATTTTGCTGGTGCTGTGGGGTCGGGCCGCCTGTTGCAAGTCCGCCAACCCCATGCCAATTCCGTTATCTGCAACTCGGACCTGCCATTGTTCGGGCCAGAGGGCGATCGTAATCCTTGTCGCTCCCGCATCCAGGGCATTTTCTACCAGTTCTCGCACCACTGCCGCCAGAGAGTCAATGACCTCTCCGGCAACCATGAGATGCACGACTTCAGTGGGTAAGGGCTGGATCGGAGGGGGCATAGGTCTAGTCTAGGTCATTCGATCGGGAGATGAGGGGATGGGAGATTGAGACTTCCTCCTCATCCCCCTATCCTCCAACTTCCCCATCTCTTTCCCTCGATCGGTCTTACTGGGTTCTTTCCTCAGGGAGAGAGCAAGAAACGTTTTATTCAATACATTTGGGATGTCACAAGCTTAATAATTTCCCTATGAAAAACATTCAAGACAGCATCCTTGATGCCCAAAAAGCTATCCCAAATATTACCCCCGAACCCCCTGGGTTAAAGCCTGAATCTTCTGCCCATGACCTGAAGGCTCGGCTGGAATGGGGAGAGCCTGCTTTGACGATCATTGATGTGCGCGCTCGAACCGTGTTCAACCAGGGACATATCCTGGGAGCAATGCCCATGCCAAAGGAACAAGTTGTAGAACTGCTAAAGCAGTCTGTGAACCCCGTGCGAGATATCTACCTCTATGGGGAAACAGATGAAGAAACGGCTCAAGTAGCGGCCCAATTGCGAGCAGCAGGATTTGTGAACGTCGCAGAACTGCGGGGCGGCTTTGAAGCCTGGAAGAAGGTCGCTGGACCGACGGAAGGTTCCCAGGAAGCTCAAGCGGTTCCTGGCCCTGAAGCCTACAACCTGTTCTCGAATCTGGCGAACCATAAAAAAACGCAGGAAGCTCAGGTGTAGGAAAGGCAGAGGGCAGAGGGCAGCAGGGAAATGTTGGTGTATAGAGGCATTTTAACGATTTCATCTGTTCCAAGGGAAATGCAGTAAAATAACAGACCTGTGGATCGGGTTTCGACTTCGCTCAACCTGCGCAAGACTGAGTTCTGAGCGAAGCCGAAGCCCGGTGACTGGTACTTTATTAATTTGCAAATTCCTAACCTGAAAGGGGACTGCCCTATCAGCCAGTCGTGTTCTATGCAATTCCCTGGAGGGGCGAACAAGTTTCGCCCCTCTTGCTTTTTCAGGAGGTAAAGCGGGTGTAATGAAAGTAGGGTAGTAAGGGCGCTTCCCGTTGGTCCCAAATCCAATCCGCAATGAGTTGAGCGGTTGCGGGAGCGAGCAGAACACCGTTTCGGTAGTGACCGATCGCTAATGTGAGATTCCCATAAGGACTGGTTCCCAAAATAGGAGCCTCATCAGGGGTTGTGGGACGGAATCCCCACCAGCATTCTTGAATTGGAAATTCAGACAGGGCAGGGTAGATCCGCATTGCGCCCGCTAAGAGGGTCTGTAAGCCAGCAGGGGTATTGTGAGGGGTAAACCCGACGATCTCGCTCGTTGCCCCGACTACAATCCGCCGATCCTGACGGGGAATGATGTAGATGCCGGGACCAAACAGCACCCGCACCAGGGGTAACTCTGGCTCGGACTCTGGCACTCGTACCGCGAACATCTGCCCCTTTTTCGGGAAGACGGGAACGGGTAACAACGCCTGGGACCAGGCTCCCGTTGCCAGAACGTAATGGGAAGCCCGCCAGGAACCTTGGGAGGTTTGGAGTTCGGTCATGCGATCGGCCTGAGTCACAAGCCGATCGACCTCAACTCCTTCATACAGTTCTACCCCTAATTCCTGGGCAGCACTCCATAGAACCTGCATCAAGCGGCGATTATCCACCTGGGCATCCCTGGGATACCACCACCCCCCCGCAACGTCCGATCCCAGGCCGGATTGATAGGTCCGGATTGCGTCCCGATCGAGCCATTGGGCATCGGGGGAAGCGGAGGAAACACAAGTTTCCAGACCAGCCTCAAAGACTGGGGCCAGGATGCCACAGGGCCAGTATTGAGCGGACAGCCCCGTTAAAGCTTCCAACTTACCTGTCCAACCGGGGTAAAGGGCACGGCTCATCAGGCCCAAATCCAGTAAGGGACTGGGGGGAAGTTGCTCGGCCTGGGGCGCTAACATCCCTCCGGCGGCATGGGCTGCGGCTTCCTGAAAATTGCGGCTCAGGACCGTGACGGATGCGCCCCTGAGTTTGAGTTCGACGGCGATCGTCAACCCAATGATGCCGCCTCCAATCACTAAAACTGTTTCAGATGTGTTCATAGCTAACGATAAAAAATTCCGGGTTAGGTTTTGCTTACCAACGTCCCGGAATTGGCTCATTCTGATTCAGAGATCGCTGGGCAGGAAGCGACGATCGGCGGGATAGGACAGGAGCATTCCCCGATTCCGTTGCAAAGTTTCCCGATGAATTGGTGAGGGTAGGGGTTCCCCCCGACTGAGAGGTAGTCTTGGTAGTATTGCGGCTTCTCTGGGCAAGCCTGCCATTCCGACTAACGGCTAACCACTGTTGATTTGCCAACGTCGCCAACGGTTTCACCCCCTCCGACACAGGTTGAAAGGTTGCAGGGGATTGATTCACCCCGACACTGGTGGGCGGGACTGGGCTACGGGTGACAGCAGGGCGACGGGGAATGTTAAAACGGGCGGCGATCGTGGCCCCCACGACAATCGCAAAGGCAACCAGGGCACAGAGAGCCGCAAGACGCTGGTTCCGGTTTTGGAGCACTAAATTCCGCAGATTCCGCCTTTCCCGATTTGCCATGCTTCCATTGTCGCCGGATTAGCCCTCTGCCGTCCACACCGTTTGATTCCCTTGCCCCCAAAATCCATCAAATTTGGTAACTTTGATATCTCCCAGCACTTTCGTCTGACAGGCTAACCGAAGCGGGCGATCGGGGGAGTGAGGTGGCAGGGAGCGACGGGCACGATCACGCCAGTTGGCTTCAGACACTTCTCCTTCAACCTGCACGGCACAGGTGCCGCAGCTACCAATTCCATGACAATTAATAAATGCTGAATTGCCGTTGTACAGGGAAATTCCCTGCTCTAATAGAACTTGACGCAGATTTGCACCGGATGGACATTCGAACGTTTTTCCCTGGGCTGTTACTTGAGGCATGGCGTTTTTAGAACTGAGTGGCTGGGTGAATGGGCAGGATGAATGGGCAAATTCGTAAACCGAAGAATGCCGATCGATACCTGTGCGCCCTTAGGAGATTTCCAGAAAACAATTTCCCTGCTGGTTTCGGCTTCGCTGGTTTCGGCTTCGCTCAACCAGCGGTGGGCCTGAGTGGAGTCGAAGGGTAGCTCATTGGTAAACTCTTTTCAAAAAATCGCCTGAGGGTCGTACTTTTTATCGTTACACATCGTTACAGTTTGTGATGCATTATGATGGCTAACCTTGCCCCTAAAATTTGGATCTATGACACAACGCTAAGGGATGGTGCCCAACGGGAGGGGTTAGCGATCTCGCTAGAAGATAAATTGCGGATTGCTCGTCAGTTAGACCAGTTAGGGGTGCCGTTTATTGAAGGGGGGTGGCCAGGAGCGAACCCCAAGGATGAGCAATTTTTTCTGCAACTCCAGCTTGAACCCTTACAACAGGCAGAATTGGTCGCGTTTTGTTCCACCCGTCGCCCCGGTAAAATCGCTGCCACTGACCCCATGTTGCAGCCCATTCTCAAGGCGGGAACTCGGTGGATTACCATTTTTGGAAAATCATGGGATTTTCATGTAACGGAGGGGTTAAAAACTTCTCTGGCAGAGAACCTGGCAATGATTCAGGATACCGTAGAGTACCTCCGATCGCAGGGGCGACGGGTGATCTACGATGCAGAACACTGGTTTGATGGCTATAAGCATAATCCCACCTATGCCCTGGAAACCCTGAAGACCGCGATCGTTGCTGGAGCAGAATGGCTCGTTCTCTGCGATACGAACGGGGGCACGTTGCCCCAGGAAATTACGACGATCGTCCGAGAGGTACGGCAATTTCTGGAAAGCTTGTACCCCGATGACTGCATTCAACTGGGAATTCACACCCATAACGACTCGGAAACGGCTGTTGCCAATGCATTGGCAGGAGTGGTGGAAGGGGTCACGATGGTGCAGGGAACGATCAATGGCTACGGAGAACGCTGTGGGAACGCGAATCTCTGCTCTCTGATTCCCAATCTACAACTCAAATTGGGGTATCCCTGCATTCAACCTGAACAAATGACTCGGCTCACTGATGTCAGCCGCTATGTGAGTGAGATCGTCAATCTGGCTCCAGATGACCATGCCCCTTTTGTGGGCCTCTCGGCCTTTGCCCATAAGGGAGGAATTCACGTGAGCGCCGTCGAGCGGAATCCCCTTACCTATGAACACATTCAACCGGAACAAGTCGGGAACCGCCGCCGGATTGTGATTTCTGATCAGGCGGGCATCAGTAACATTCTGGCGAAAGCTCACCAGATGGGAATTGACCTGGAGCGGGGGGATGGGGTCTGCCGCCAGATGCTCCAGCGATTGAAGGAGATGGAAAACCAGGGCTACCAATTTGAAGCGGCAGAGGCCAGTTTTGAGTTATTGATGCAGGAAGTGCTGGGTCGGCGGCACCCCTTGTTTGAATTACAAGGGTTCCAGGTTCATACCGATACAACGGAAGCACCCGATCGCCTCCGAAGTCACTCCCTGGCAACGGTGAAACTCGCAGTCAAGGGGCAGGACATTCTAGAAGCCGCTGAGGGGAACGGGCCTGTCTCTGCCCTCGATCGCGCCCTGCGGAAAGCCCTGGGGAACTTCTACCCAGAGATCGATCGCTTCTTCCTGACGGATTACAAAGTGCGAATTCTGGATGGTACGTCTGGCACCTCTGCCAAGATACGGGTGTTGCTAGAGTCCAGCGATGGAGTCCGGCGATGGACGACGGTCGGTGTTTCTGCCAACATTCTGGAAGCTTCCTATCGAGCCGTCGTGGAAGGATTGGAGTATGGAATTCTGCTACAAAGGCAACCCCAAGCCTTTTCCTGCCCCCTGCAAACACCCCAAACATCTTTAGTAGGGCGATCGGCAGAATCCCTTTAAAACAAAATCCTGATTTAATGCTGGATATTAGAAAAATAGCCTGTCGTAAATCACTACTCGGTAGCTCCTCATCTCACTGAATTCCCAATGTCTCAAGTGATTACTCGAACCCTTTTTCTATCAAAAGAAGTCCCATACCCACCACGAGGGGGGGTAGCCCTACGATGCTGGCAGAACATCAATCTCATGATGAAGTACGGGCCAGTAGCTTTATTCACGGCAGCGGATTGGACTCCTACCCATTCCTCCCTTCCTGGAATCGCGGTTTGGAAGCATGTGAACGTCAAGCAACAGCGATCGGGTTGGGAACAATTCAACAAGCGGTTGTGGTGGCTGGATGCGTATCGCCATCCCGATGCAGACTGGGCCTACGCTAAAGCGGGTGCTGAAGCCCTGGCAACCCTGATGCAGGAATTCCAACCCGACTGTGTAGTGCTGGAGGAAGTCTGGCTTTACCCCTATCTCAAAACCCTTCGCAATTTTCCAGCCCTGATCATTTTTGATAACCTCAATGTAGAGTTTTCCCTATGGGAACAAAATTTTCGCTCTGTTCGTGGCATCAAAGCCCGGAGCAAGGCCAGGTTACTCCTCTCCCATTTGCAGACGATCGAGCGTGATTTGACTCAAAAGGTCCAACAAATTTGGGTATGCAGCGATGAAGATGCGGTATTGCTGCACCAACTTTATAGTCCTCTAACACCCATCGCCACCGTCCCCAATGGAATTGATGTTTCGAACTATGCTGCTGTTCGTGCAGGGCAGTGTGCCCTCCCTGCTGGCTTAGAATCCGGTGGTCCCAACCTGTTGTTTTTAGGGCAAATGTCCTACGCCCCGAATACGGTGGCGGCTCACTTGCTCCTGGACGAAATCTATCCTCGAATTAAGCAGCGTCACCCCAACCTCCGCCTCCTATTGGTGGGCCGTACCCCCACCCAGCGGATGAAGGATGCCGCTCAACAAGACACGGATATTATGGTTACGGGGGCGGTGCCCGACGTAAAACCCTATCTGGCGGCCTCTCAGGTAATGGTAGTGCCCCTCCGAGAGGGCAGTGGCACCCGCTTTAAAATTCTGGAGGCATTTGCAGCGGGTTGCCCTGTCATCAGTACCGCAAAGGGGGCTGAAGGGTTGAAGGTAGTGGATGGAGTGCATCTACTCATTCGTGATGATATTGAAGACATGGTGAGTGCATTAGACACCCTCCTCGCAAATCCAGCCCTGGGGCAAAAGCTTGCCCAGGCTGCCTATGATCTGGTGGAACAGGAATATTCCTGGAATGCGGTGGGGATGAGGGTGAACCAACTCATTTCTCAGGGTTCTTAGAAGGTTTTGGCAACCTTTGGGGCATTTTAGGGATCGAACCGGGTCTTTTCAGGTAATTAACAGTCCATTCACTTAGGGATGAGCGTATGACCTCTGTGGGAATTTATACCCTTGCCAATGATGTGGTTTACGACCAACTTGTGGCATTGCTGAATAGCATTGAAGCCAATGTCAGTCCGGAGATTCCCATTTGTGTCATTCCCTTTAACGATCGCCTCGATCGGGTGAAACAATGCATTGCGTCGCGCCCTAACGTCACCCTGTTTGAGAATCAAGAAAGTATTGATCGCTGGGAAGCCTTTGCCCGCCAGTATGCCCGTGCCCATTCAGAAGCGAAACGCACACAACTGGCCCATCCCCGCTGGTCTAACGGGAGCTTGCATCGCAAGTTTGTGGCTTTTGATGGTCCCTTTGAGCACTTTGTGTTCTTTGATGGGGATAGTTTGGCGATGAAGCCCCTCCAGAATCTGTGGGAGAAGTTAAATACCTATGACTTTGTATTTGATGATTGGGAACCTAAAAAGCCAACTGCGAATGCAGCTTTGAATATCCCTTTGATTGAAAAAACGGGACTCTTTACGGAGGCAGACATTCGGCCCAAACTACACTGCTCTAGCTTCTGGGGTTCTAAGCGGGGCTTATTTGCACCGGACGAACTGGCCCTCCTTCAAGATCGGTTAGTGAACCAAGGAGAAGCAGATTGGGTGAATGGTCAAGGATGGTGGGATGATGCGTTTTTGTTTAATTACATGACATTACGAGCCGATCGCCCCCTCTTCAACTTCACCCTCAGCCCGGATGGAAAGGACCGGACAGGCAACTGCGCGAATGCCGATCCCTTTGTGGAGATCGATCACGTCCTCTATAACGAACAGGAATTGAAGCCGATCCATCGCATTCATTACATGGGATACTCAAGCACTGATTTTGCAAGGCTTTCCCAGGGAGAGGATGTAGAGGTTCGCTACAAGGAAATCTTTTTGCACTATCGCTTTTTAAAAGAACCGGATCGCAAACCAGCCACTCTGAAGCCCCCCAGTTTGTTTACCCAGGTCAGTCGCTTCGCCCAAAAAACCGTTAAGAAATTAGGGAAATAGGATTGGAGAGGGGGTTAGCCCTGCGACGATCGGCGCAGCAGCAATGAATTCAAAACAACGCTGATAGAACTAAAGGCCATCAACGCCCCTGCCACCGCTGGACTGAGCATAATTCCCGTTGTAGGTAGCAAAGCTCCGGCGGCGACGGGAATTCCCATCACATTGTAGGCAAAGGCCCAGAATAGATTCTGTCGAATTTTTTGGAAGGTTGCTTGACTGAGGCGGATCGCTGCCAGCACATCCGTCAGGGGATGGCGCATTAAAATCACTTCTGCCGTTTCGATCGCCACATCCGTTCCCGTATGGAACGACAAACTCACATCAGCCTGAGCCAGAGCCGGAGCATCGTTAATGCCATCTCCAATCATGGCAATGCGATGACCTGCGGATTGGAGTCGGGCGATCGTCTGGGCTTTCTCTTCAGGACGAACTTCCGCCAAAATATCATCGGGCGCTAGGTTCAAGGATTTCCCAATCTGGATTGCCACTGCTTGCCGATCGCCCGTCAGCAGCATCACCCGCAGCCCCATCTGCCGTAACCCTGTCACCGTTTCCAGAGCATCAGGCTTCAGGGGATCGGTGACAGCTAGCAGACCGATGAACTGGCCCTCGATTGCTGCGTAAACCAGGCTCTTCCCTCCAGAGGCTAACCACTCCACCTGACTCTGAGTATCCGAATCAAAAGTAATTTCCTGCTGGTGTAACCAGTCCGAGTTGCCTAGAATCACTCGTTGGGGGCGATCGTCCATCTGCACGATTCCTGACACTCCCAACCCAGGCTCAGTTTGAAAGTCATAAGCGGGTAACAGGGATAAGCCTTGCTGAAGGGCCTTCGTTTGAATGGCTTCCGCGAGGGGATGGCAGGTGCCCTGTTCGACGGTTGCTGCCAGTTGTAAAAGTTGGTCAGAGGAGAATTGGGGATTCAGGCTCACGCAATCCGTCACCACTGGGTTTCCCTGGGTGAGGGTGCCTGTTTTATCAAACACCACCGTATCGATAGCGTGAATTTTTTCCAGCACATCCCCACCCCGAATCAGTAGCCCCCGCTCTGCTCCCATACTGGACCCCACCAAAATTGCTGTAGGAGTCGCCAAACCTAAGGCACAGGGACAGGCGATCACCATCACAGCGATCGCCAACTTTAAACTCAGGAGGGCGGGAGACTCCATCATCGCCATCCCATGGTCATGCCCCACCATGCCCGCTATCGGTTCTAACACCTGGGGCCAGAGGGAGGTGCCCACCCAGTACCAGAAGGCAAAGGTGAGGGTGGAGATCGTCATCACTCCATAGGCAAAATACCCAGCGATCGTGTCTGCCAAATGTTGAATGGGGGCTTTACGAGTCTGGGCCGTTTCCACCAGGGCAATGATCTGGGCCAGGGTTGTATCCTTGCCCGTGCGGGTTGCTTGCAGGACGATCGCCCCTGATTGATTCAGAGTCCCCGCTGCCACCAGATCCCCCGTCCGTTTCAGAACGGGCATTGATTCCCCAGTCAACATGGATTCGTCCACAAGGGTTTGCCCCATTACGACCGACCCATCTACCGGAATGCGATCGCCGGGAAGCACCTGGAGCCATTCCCCGACCTGCACCCGTTCAATCGGCACCTGAGTTGCCGTTTCGTCCCAGGTGGTTGGGTCCGTTTGGGGTTGCACCCGACGGGCGATTCGTGGTTGTAAAGCGACTAATGCCTGAAAAGATGCCACCGCGCGATTTCTAGCCCGTTGTTCCAGCAGTCTTCCCAACAGGATAAAGCCCACCAGCATCACGGGTTCATCAAAAAAACATTCCCAACCCAACCGGGGAATCAGCAACGCAGCAACACTGGCCCAGTAGGCTGATAACGTCCCCAGGCTGACCAGGGTGTTCATGTTGGGGCTACCTCGTTTGAGACCCCGCCAGCCGTCCACCAGAATCGGCAAACCGGGACCGATCAGGGCGATCGTTGCCAGCCCTGCATGGAACCAAATATTGCTGAGACCCGGAAGACTCATCCAACCCCACTGGCCTAAATGCCCCAAGGCGGAAAGAAACAGCAGAATCGCAGCCATTACGAGGCGTTGCGTCTGCCGTTTGGCTTCCCGTTGCCGCTGTTCCTCCAGGGGATTGGGTTGGGGATCGGTTTCATTGTCGGATCGTTCAGATTGGCGAACCTGAGAAGGAAACCCGCCTTCGGTCAGGGTTTGGGCCATCGTTCCCGGATCTACTACCCCCACCTGATACTCGACCAATGCCGTTTCTGTCACCAGATTGACCGATGCCGCTACCACTCCAGGTAACTGCCCCAGTTGATCCTCTACGGCTTTTACGCATCCGGCACACTTCATCCCTGTGACATCTAAGGTAATGGTAGCAGGGGATGGGGAGGCATTCGTCGCAGCGGGTTTGGAGGAAAGTTGCATAGTCAAACAGGGTTTGGTAATGACGATCATCCTAACGGATGTCGAAAGGAAGGGGGCTGATCCCCCGGAAATAAACGGGATCAACAGATTTTCAGGAACCCGATCCACTCCCTAATACAATCAGGCTGATCAGGGTGCCACTATTCCACAGGCCATGCAGCAACATGGAGGACAGCAGGTTGCGCGATCGAGTATAGACGACTCCCAGCACCATCCCCAAAACGGTCAGGGGCAACACTTCCGACAGATTGAGGTGGGCCAGTGCAAACAGAAAACTACTGAGGACGATCGCCGCTGTTACAGGCATATACCGAGTCAGGGAGGGTAGCAGAAATCCCCGGAACATGAATTCTTCGAAGAGGGGAGCGGCGATCGAAGCGGTGATAAAAAACACGGCTAAAGCAATTTTATCTTTTCCTTCCAGGGCGATCGGCAGAATGGGGTTGCTCCCCCCCTGCCCCTGCCAGAGTCGCTGATTAATCAGGGAAATCGCAATCACCAGGGGAATGGCAGCAAAGTATCCGCCAAATCCCCACCCCAGCCAACTCCCCCACCAGCGAAACTGAAACCAACCCTCTGGCAAAGGAAAATAGGGTTTCAGGGACAGATAGAGTACGAACAGCCCACCGGAGGACAGCAGAATATAACTGGCGAGAACGGAAAAAGCACGGGTTTGCTCATTAAAGTTCGTGGGGCTGATGCGAAGCACCTGAAACAGCCCAGACAACAAAGAAGGCAAAAAAACCTGTCCAATGACGAAAAAGCCCAGGACAAAAACCTGCCAGACCGTATCTCCCGTCCAGGGAGTTGTCCAGCGATCGGTTCCATGACGAGCCAGTAACGCATCCTTCCCACGCATCAGGCGTTGAGAGATCAAGAAGATCAGCAAACTCACCCCAGCCAGAAAGCCCAGAGCCGGAATGCTCCCTACGATTAGAAGTTTGCCGATCGCCTGTTGAGATCGTTCCCGTTCCTCTGC